>PEXK01000017.1 GCA_002779075.1 Candidatus Diapherotrites archaeon CG08_land_8_20_14_0_20_30_16
AATCTACTAGAAAATAAATTGCAAGCAGAACAAACAAAATAATAAATACAAAAAATATCTGCTTCTTTGTTGCTTCTTCCATATATTATCACATCAAAATTATTTCTTCATTCCCAAATTTAATTCTTTTTTTAATCTTTCTAATAAAACCTTTTTTGTATTGCCATTTATTAAAGCAACTTCTAAAATATCATATAAATCATGTGCAGGTATTATTTTAATCTTATTCTTATCTTCGTCCAGCAGAACAACATCATCAATATTCGCTTTTGGCAAAATTACTTTAGCGAAACCTGCTTTGATCGCTGCATTAACTTTTGCTGTTGCGCCACCAATAGGCAAAACCTCGCCTTTAACACTTAATGAACCAGTCATTGCTATGCTTTGGTCTATAGGCATATTGGATATTGCAGATATTACTGCAGTTATAATTGAAACTGATGCACTATCGCCTTCAACCCCAGAATAGGTCTGTAAAAACTGTATATGAATATCATAATTTGATAAATCTACTTTCGAGATCCTTTTTATCAAAGCAGAAATGTTCAAAACAGCTTCCTTAGCAATCTCTCCTAACTTGCCTGTTGCAACAATCTTGCCCTCAGTTTTAGACTGGGCAGGAGATATCTCAGCTTCAATAGGAATAACAGTGCCTGTTTGCATATCATTTAATACTGCTAGGCCATTTACCTTTCCAACCTTTTTGCCTTTTGTTTCAAATACTTCATAATTCTTTGTAATTTCAATATGCTTTTCAATCATCTGCTCTTCTAATGTCCTAGACAGCTTTTTAGCATCTAAAACATCATTAGCATCAACAATGTTCTTGCCTCTTTCTAAAGCCAAATCACCACTTGCTCTTATAAGCCCACCCAACTCTCTCATCTTAAGTGTCAATTTGCTCTTTGTTGATGCTCTTCTCCTTGCTTCAAAAATAATAACTTCAACTGCTTCTTTTGTGAAAGAGGGTATTTTTGCATCCATTTTGATTTCTTGTGCAACAAACTGAACAAGCTTATCCCTGTTCTCTGGAGTATCATCCATGTCTTTGTTTATGTAAATTTCATAACCATAACCCCTTATACGCGATCTCAAAGCAGGGTGCACATTTTGCAGTGCCTCATAATTGCCTGCAGCAACTAAAACAAAATCACAGGGAACTGGCTTTGTTCTTACCATTGCCCCTGAAGATAGCTCACTTTGGCCTGTTATACTTGTTCTCTTCTCTTGCAAAGCAGTCAATAAATCCTGCTGGGAATTTGGGCCCAAAGTAGCCATTTCATCAATAAATAACACCCCTTTATTTGCTTTGTGAATATATCCCGGCATAACCCTTAAATGAGCAGGAGTGCCCAGGCCCCCAGTCTGAAGTGGATCATGTTTCACGTCCCCAAACATGGCGCCTGCTTTAGCACCTGTAGCATCAACAAAAGGCGCTGTTTTCTTGCCTTCATTGTCTATTAATATTTTAGGAGTTTTTATTTCGCTTCTTAACTTCATTTGCGAAGACAAGGCCAAACCAACAACAATAAATGCCCCTACCAAAAGAGTTGCTGCAAAAATTATGTCTGATATGTAGCCTAATTCCCAAAAAATAAAAGCCAAAATAAACCAACCTAAAGGGATCAAAAAGGATATCAACTTGAAAGAGTCTTGTGTACTTTTTTCTTCTAAACTTATGCCTTGAACCATTTTCTTTGCTTCGCCAGCATCAACAACTTGGATAACAGGCTCGTTTGAATCCAAAGGATTGGGATATGATAAAATATCGTACAACTTATCTATTGGCATAATGTCAGCCATTGCTTTTGCAAGCATTGATTTTCCTGTACCTGGTTCTCCAACTAACAAAACATTTCTTCTCTGCTTAGCCGCTTTTCTAATTAAATTAACAGCAGAATCTTGGCCAATAACCTGATCTATTAATTTTTCAGGCACCTTAATCTCAGCAGTTGTTTTATAATTTAATACCATAATCTCACAATTAGCCAATTATATATTAATCAATTATATATAAGTTATGCAACTTGCAATATTTAAACCTTTATGCTTTATTTAAAAAAACATAGCCAATGCTAAAAATTCCTAAAGAATTAAAAACCCTTTTGATGTAATTAGTTAGTGCTTCTGATTGTTTTACTTGGCACACTCATTGCAACAATAGTAGGAATTATTTCTGGTCTAATCCCTGGACTGCACATAAACAACATAATTTATTTAATTTCTTCAGCAAATATTTCTTTAGAGATTAAAGCAATTGTTTTTATTCTAAGCTCTGTTGTTTTTTGTTTTATCAGCATAATTCCAGCAACAATATTCTCAATTCCTAATACAGACAACTTTGTTTCAACAATGCCAGCACAAAAACTATTTTTAAGGGGCAAGGGATTTTATGCAATTTATTTATATTGCACAGGAGCAATAAACGCAATAATTTTTGGTCTGCCTTTAATTGCATTATTTCTGGTTTTATTAAAATACTTGCCAACAGCAATTAATTTATTAACTCCTTTTGTTCTATTAATTGGATTGGCGTGCTTATTTTTCCAAACAAAAAACTATTTTGGATATTTAATAATTATATTTTCTGGTCTTGTGGGTTATTTTTCTTTGCAGTTTGCTTTTGTTGAAAACCCATTACTTGTTATAGTCTCTGGATTATTTGGTGCAAGCAACATTTTGTTTGCAATGCAAAATAAAATAAAATTACCCAAACAAAGTCTTTACATAGAAAAAATAGATTTAATAACAAAAATTAAAGTGGGCGTTATTAGCCCTTGTTTATCAATATTTGTTTCCCTTTTCCCTGGTCTGGGTAATGGTTTTGCAACATATTTCGGAACTAAATTAGCACAAATAAAAGAAGAGGGCTACATTTTAATGAATGGTGCGATCAATGTTTTAGTGATGATTCTTTCTTTTTTCTGTGTTTATTTTATTGGAAAAACAAGAACTGCGTCTGCAGTTTTCTTTGAAAACTTCACTAAAAACACTTTTGTTTTTTCTTTTGGTTGGATTTTATTTTTCTGTTTGATAGGGGTTGTTTTGGGATACTTTCTAACAATTTATTTGAGCAAAAAAATATTAGTTTTAGCACAGAACTTCAATTATAAAATAATTAACATCTTGATTCTTGCCTTCTTACATTTAATTGTTCTTTTGTTTTCAAACTTTTTGGGGCTTGTTGTTTTCTGGGTGTGCACACTAATTGGTTACCTCTGCATAAGAACAGAAAATCCTAGGTTATTAATGATCTCTTGTATTATTGTGCCTGTATTGATTTATTTTGTGTAGATTTTTAAAGGTTTGTAGCTATATCTTTATATGGATGCTGAATCAAAGAAAAACTTTATTATATTTCTTGAAAAGAACCCTAAGCTTTATGCAATAGCAAAAAGCGACATGTGTATTTCTCTGCTTGGGCAACTATCAAAACAGGGTCTGCCTGTTGATGAAATCAAAAAAATAAAAGGGTTTAGTTTCATGACCGAAAAGGACATTGAGACTCTTTTGGAACTACTTGTTACATTGAAGGTTCTGAATAAAGAAAAGATTGTGGGCAAAACAATTTATTTTGCAAATAATAATACAAAACTATTTTTAGAAATATACAATGAAACAAAAAAACAATATAATGTGGGATAATGACTGAAGATTTAGAATCTGTACGATTTAGAATGACTAAGAATACCAGTATGGGCAAACTTGCAAATGCAATTGATAAAAAAAAAGTAGATGCTGTGCTTGTTCCTTTTTTGAAAAGATTTAATAAAAAGAAAAATATTTTTACAAGCTCAAGTTGTGCAGGAAGAATAATGCTTTTGGGCGCAGATAAAGATGAACATAAAATGCCTGGCTTATTTGCAGGCAAATGGCATAGAACAGTTAAATTGAAAGAAGTCTACGATATATTAAAAAAAGATTTACCTTATCAAGAAATCTGGTTTAAACAAGAATCATTTATTTTTCATTTTGTTTGCAAGAACTTGCCCACAGCAATAAAGGTATTGCATTTAAAGGCAAGATTAGGAATAAAAAGAGGCGGAATTTTCAATATAGATGAAGGAAGGTACATTATTGAATTAACAGGTACAAGTAACATGAGTCTGCCTGTAAAATTTGGAAATGAAACCCTCCTTAATGTAGGGCAGTTGGAAAAAATAATAAAAAAGGCAAATCAAAAATTAACAAAGAATTACACAATATTAAAAAAGGTAATGAAAGAATTTCAGAAGGAATTGTAATTAAATAAATTCTGGCTTTGGATAACTTCTATAAACACATTGATATTGATCTGCAAGACTAACCATTTTCAAATCTTTTGCACTACCAAATTGTGCTCTTTTGATATCAAATCCTTTTTTGTGTAGATATAAACCTAATTCTTTAATTATAATGTGGCTTTGTTTTAAATTTAATGGTTTATTGGTTAAATGTACAAATGGAGTTAATACAATTAGTTTGATATTGAACCTTTTCGATAACGGGTCAATATCTCTTAACAAATCAGAAAAATAATTTTTATCTTCTAATGATTCTATTGTAATCCAAATAGATAATGAGTTTTTAACATCAATGTTCTTGACTGTTTCAACATTGTTTTGTGCTTTTTGAGATTTTATTGGATTTCCTATAAAATAAGAATCGCAATGCCAAATTATTAATTTCATTAAAAATCACATCATTATTTAAAAGATTTTAATTTGTCTAGCAATTCTATTATATTAACAAAAAATACTTCGCAGCCATTTATTCTTACTTTTTGAGATTCACCTTTGTAATATACAACATATGCTTTTGATGGTTTATAAATTTCAATAAATGATTTCAAGCTAGGTTCTACATTTGGATTATCACAAGATAACTTTACTTCTATAGGGCTGGTAGTTTTTCCAATTTCCAATATAAAATCAACTTCTTGTTTTGTTTTTGATTTCCAATATTTGGGATTATAACCTTGTTTTTTTAATTCTGAAAAAACATAATCCTCAAATAAAAAACCTTGAGAATCTAAATTTTTGGGGTATTCTGATAATATTGTATTTCTCAAACCGACATCATAAAAATATACTTTCGGTTGTTTTGTAATTTCTTTTAATTTGTTGGTATAGTAAGGCGACATCTGGTAAATAAAATAACTTTTTTCTAAAGCATTCAAATATTTTTTTATTGTTTGATGAGACATGCCTAAATCTCTAGATATACTGTCATAGGAAATTATTTTTGAACAATTTATTGCTAGATATTTAACAAATTTTTCTAAATTGGATATGTCTTCAATGCCAAAATTTTTTGAGACATCTTTGTATAACATAGTTTCATATAAATTTTTTAATAATATTTTTTTTTCATCAATATTTTTAGTTATAAAAACTTTGGGATATGCCCCATAACTGCATTGATCAAAAATTGTTCTTTCAATTATTTTGTTTGTCTTGATTTTAATGTTTTCCGAATTAAAAATTTCTATTAAAGAAAATTGGAATAATCTTAATATTGATGCTCTTCCAACTAAATAAGATAATACTTCTTTGCCAGCCAAAATTTCTGATGATGAACTTAATAATAATTTATATCCTTTATCTGCCAAATATTTTATTTTGGGGCCTACTTCTTTGCCATATTGAATTTCATCAATAAATGTAACATTATAACCAACACAATACTGTTTTTCAAATAATTTAATATCATCATTAAACAAGAATTTTGCATCGGGGTCATCTAAAGAAATAGAATTAGTATTTTTTATTTTTTTAATTTCGTTATTTAAAAAAGTTGTTTTGCCTGTTTGTTTAGGGCCCAATACTGCAACTACCTTATATAGCTCAAAATGCTTTTGAAATATTGATTCTAAAGCCCTATTAATATAAACCATATAATATACTAATCCTTAAGTCTATTTAAGCTTTTCGCTTACTTTTCCTAACATTAATGTTAGCTTTAGTAAGATTTATGAAGAAAATTATAAAGCATAGAAAAAGATAATGAAAGAATTTGGAATGTGCAAAGAATTCTTATCTAATTCTTAAACATTCTAGATTTTTTGGGGCATAGCATGAAATGTTGAATCTTTGAGATATGTATTTTGAAAAAGAAACGCATTTTTCTTCTTCGCCGTGATTTATGTAAATTCTTTTTGGCATAGGATTTAAATTTCTCACATAGTTCACTAATTGATTCCTATCACAATGTCCTGAATATCCTTCTATAGTGACTATTTCTAAGTTAACAGGTATTTTCTTGAGCTTGCCATTCTCAGTTATTGTTAGTTCTTTCATACCCTCTTGTAATCTTCTACCCAAAGATCCTTTCGATTGCCAACCTACAAATATTAAAGTATCTTTTGGATTTTCTGCAAATCTGTGCAAAAATTCAACTGAAAACCCACCAGTCATCATACCAGAAGTCGCTAATATTACGTTTCCTGTGTTGCTTATAACATCTTCAAAATCCTGTTTTGTTGTAATTTCTTTAAATAAAGGGTTGTTAAAAGGTGAGTTGTTCTGCAGAACTCTTCTTTTCAAATTATCTTTAAAATAATCTGGGTATGCTGTATGAACTGAACAAACTTCTTTTATCAAACCTGCCAAAAAAACACTTTTTGTTTGCAATCTGTTGTATCTGAAATATTCTTCCAAAACTACCATTACTTCTTGTGATCTTCCAACTGCAAATACAGGAATCAAAACATTTCCGCCACGCTTTACTGTTTCATTAATTACTGAAATCAATCTATCTTCTGCAATATTTCTTTGTGGCATAATATCATTTGGCCCGCCATAAGTGCTTTCTAAAATCAGTGTTTCCAATCTAGGATAATTCTCTTCTAAATTATTAAATAAACGAGTAAAACCAAATTTGATATCCCCAGAATACATCAAATTGTGCGTTCCATCGCCAATATGCAAATGCACGCTTGCAGAACCTAAAATATGTGCTGCGTTATGAAATGTCAATCTAACATCTGGTGTTATATCTGTAACTTCCTCATACTCTCTTGTTATAACATGTTTCAACATTTGAAAAATATCTGCTTCAGTGTATGGTGCTTCCTGCCCTTCCTTACTTGAAACATTCAAATAATCATACTGCAAAATAACCATTAAATCTCTAGTTGGGCTTGTACAATAAACTGGACCATTAAAACCCATTTTATATAAATAAGGCAAAAATGCTGCATGATCTGTGTGTGCGTGAGTAATTATAACTGCATCTATTTCGTCTAATGAAAATCTTAAACTTCCTAATTCTGGATACGCATCTCCATTTCCTGCAGGGTTTACACCACAATCTAAAAGTATTTTTGAGTTTGCAGTCTCCAACAAGATACAACTTCTTCCAACTTCTCTAAATGCTCCTAAGCAACAAAATCTAACCCAATCCTTTTTGCTTTTCTTTTCTGCAAAAATCTTTTCTGCAGCATATGCAAAATTCTTTTTTCTTTCGCTGCTGTTCTTGTATAAAACACTTCTGATTTTTTGCAGATAGTGTCCTTCTATTGTCGGTTTCCTTAATATTATTGGAGTCCATTTAGTCTGTTGAATTATAGCTTTGCTTGTTTGTCCGCCTTTTCCAATTACGAGTCCAGGTTTCAATGCTTCAATAACAACTTCTGCAAAAGCAGTATCAAAATAAATTGCAAAAACTCCAGCATCCTCAGAAATCAATTTTTGAATTTTTTCTTTCGCTTTTTCAGGCTCCAATAATTCTGAAACATCACTTCTAATATTTACTTTCTTTTTCAAAGCAAATGCTAAATTAGAAATATATTTGTCATTTTCGTAAAAAGCAGAAATATCTTTTGTATAAATATAAATTTCTGGACCTAAGAATTCGATCTTGCCAGTATGCATAGTATTCAATGTTGTTTTTATCTCTTTTATTATGTCATCTTTATTCAATTAAATCACCAAAACTGCCACAAATCAAACAAAAAAGAATTCAAAAATAATTAACTAGAAAATTTGATGTTGCTCTCAATTATTCACCTTTCGGCAATTAGAAAATCTTCACACAATTTATTTTTGCAAAACAAAAACTGTGCTAATCAATCTTTTTTTATGTTTTCAATACCTTTTTTATCAACAATGTAAAGGTCTATTTTTTCTCCACCTGTATTAATATCTCTTTTCTTTGAAGCTCTTATAGCTTCGCAAACTAAATTAATTGCTTCCTCTTTAGTCATTTTTTCTTTGTATTTTGTATCTAAAACACCCATTGCAAAAGGGCTTCCAGAACCAATGCTTGTAAACTTTTTCTGTTCGCCAAAACCGCCTATTGGGTCAACAGCAAATAATTCTGGAAAATTAATATATCCCCCCACAACGAAAAATGCTTCATAGGGATAATATCTGTTTGCATTAAATATATTTGCTGCCAAAGTAGTTAATGCTTTCACATTTATTTTTTTATTTCTTTCATTTTCATACAAAGAAGATTGCATTTTTAATATTCTAATCATTTGTGCTGCATCGCCTTGAGCACCAGCCAAACCAAAAACAATTTGTTTAGTTATTGGGAAGACTTTTTGTGTTTCTAATTCAATCGCCATATATCCTAAAGTACTTTGCTGATCTGAAGCAACAATTACAAAATCATTTGTTCTTAATCCCACAACAGTAGTACCGCTTTTCAAAGTTGCGTATTTACTCTCTTGGCCACCCAAAAATACTCCCCTCTCTTTTAATTAGAATATTAAAAATTAGATATATAATTTGGAACCATCTTGTTTTTAAATGTTACCCTGCGCCACACACCCATTAACTCCTGCCAGCCCTTGAAAAACTTTACAAGTTTTATTAGACCTAAGTATTTCTTTGCCTTTGAATGGCTTGCGTTAGCAAGAGCTTCTGAGGTATATGTTTATGACGAGTTATCGGAATAAACTCTGCCTCTGAATGGCTTGCGTTAGCAAGAGCTTCTGAGGTATATGTTTATGACGAGTTATCGGAATAAACTCTGCCTCTGAATGGCTCATGAAGATGAGAGCTTTTGAGTTATATGAAGTATCTTACAGATACTTCTTTCTCTTCTGAATTTTTTCCATATATTTGATTACTTCTGGAGATTCTTTTTGATACTCTTTTTCAAACACAGCCCAATATTTGAGGCCAAAATCAGCAACAGTGATTTCTCTCAAAACCTCTAAATCAGTAGCTTTATCTTCTAATTTTGTTGAAACAAAGCTTAAACCAAAATCTATGAAATAAGGAATTTTTCTGTGGGGATCAAAAAGGATATTACAAAGAGTTAAATCGCCATGAATAATATTGTTTCTGTGCAATTTAAATACATCATTAGCAATATTTTTCAATATTGTAGGGTTTGATTTTACAATAGATTTTGCCTCAATATAGGGGATGTATTCCATTAAGATATTGTAATTATCAGAATAATAAACAAATGGACAATTAACCTTTGCATTTTTTGCCAAGCTTAAATTTCTAACTTCGCTTTTAATTCTTCTGCTCAAAATAGATTTGTCTAATTCTTTAGCTCTGTACAATTTAGGAATTCGCTTTTTTAAAATATATTTCTTCCCAAATATTTTTGAAAAAAATATTTTGGCTTCTGCGCCTTCTGCAATAAAATTAGTTTTCATGTTATCCCTTTTACTCAGGGCAGAAAACAAAAAGTAAATCTTCACTTAATTGCAAAGAGTATTCTACATTTGACATTCTTGAAGAGAAATCTTTTTGATCAACATTAGAATACTGACCCTTAACCAATTCAAAGTACTGCTTTGCACTTTCTAAGCTTTCTTTTGCCTCTTTAAGATTTTGTTTCATATCTTTTGCGTCTTTAGTACATTTATATGAATAATTGTCACCAGTACCTAGTTTGCCTGCTAACTCTTTTGCAGTACCTGCTGCTAGCCAATATTTTGCTTCAAACTCTAATCTCTTTTTATCCTCATCTTTTGCCTGACCAGCTAGCTTAGACAGATCTTGTGAAAATAGCAAAATCTTTTCAGGAGGTGCAGAATCGCCAATTGTGTATTTCAATTTGAGTTTATCTATCTTTGCACCTATACTAGAAGTATTTAAGTTATAAACATAAAAAATAGCTGCCAAAAGAACAATTATCAACACCAAAGCGCCAAACTTAGACATTCATACCACACTAAAATATACACAAATATATATATAAAGGTTACGTGCCTCTTTAAATAGAATGTTCTCAGAGCTTATTCAGTTAGTTGTTCTGTTTTTTGTAATTGTTGACCCTTTTATGAGTATGGGTATATTTTACAGTGCAACACAAACTTTAAAGGATAAAGAAAGGCACAAAATTGCTTTGATTGCAGTAGGTGTTGCTGTAATATTATCTAGCCTTTTTTTAGTATTTGGTATGGGTGTTCTAAATGTACTGCATTTAAAACTTGGGGATTTTCAAATTGCTGGCGGAATCATATTAGCTCTTTTAGGAATACAAATGGCAATTGGCCATGCAGGAAAAGAAACAAACAAATTCTCACACCAAAACGCAAGAGCAATAGCTGCAGTAATTGGCACACCTTTGTTAACTGGGCCTGCAACAATAACAACAATAATTATTTCAACATCAAAGTTTGGGATATTAAGTACTGGCCCGGCTTTGGCAATTGTTTTTGTTTTTACTCTTTTACTTCTTTATTTCGCACCAAAGATTACAAAGATTTTGGGCCCAAACATTACCCAAGTTATAACAACACTTTTGGGAATGGTCACTTTGGCATATGGTGTAGTTTACATCAAAGCAGGTCTATTACTTTAGACAGCAAAATTTTGTGTAATGCTAGGGTACAACACTAAACGTATATTTTTATATGCTACGAAGGTGTAACACTAACAGTAATTTTATATATTGAATGAACTTATTTTCATTATTGTGATATTATGTTGATTGCTGGTATTGATGAAGCAGGAAGAGGTCCTGTTTTAGGGCCGATGGTAATGGCTATTTATGTAATTGATTCATCAAAAAATAATGAATTAAAAAAGATAGGCGTAAAAGACTCTAAATTATTAACTAAAAGGCAGAGGGATATTTTTTATAAAAAAATAAAAAAGATTGCAAAAGAATATCACAGTATACAGATTTCTGCAAATGAAATTGACAAACAAAGAGAAAAAGATTCTTTAAATTATATTGAAATAAAAATGGCTGTAAAACTAATTAACAAATTAAAACATAGACCTGAATATATTTACGTAGACTGTCCACAAACAAGCACAGAAAAATACAAAGACAAATTATATTCTTTAATTGATTATGACACAAAATTGATTGTTGAAAACAAAGCAGATGTAAATTATTTAGTTGTTGGTGCAGCAAGCATAATTGCAAAGGTCGAAAGGGACAAAGAGTTGTGGAAGTATGAAAAAGATTTGGGTTTCAAAATTGGCTGCGGCTATCCTCATGACGAAATCACAATAAAAGCAATAAAAGAAATAGAAAAAACAAGGCCAGAAATAATAAGAAAAAGCTGGCAAACATATATTGATATAAAAAATAAGGAAAAACAAAATAAATTATTTTAATAATTCAATCAATTCTTCAAGAGTCAAATCTATTTGCCGCATAATTGCTCTTAGTGTCCCTTTTGCAATTACTTTGTGATTTGGAACAGTAACTCTAGTATATGGTTCTATGTTTAATCTTAGAATAATGTGACTTCCAGTTTGATGATCCATTTCAAAATTCAATTTAATTAAGGCTTTAACTAAATCTCTGCCAGAAATAATTGGTAGTTTTATACAGTCACAGGAATTAAACCTATAGTTTGCCTAAAAATAAGATTTGTTTTTTCTTCGGGATGTTTGTCTAAACTTTCTAAATAGCCTTTTATTGCGTCCTTTATATTCAAAAGGGCTTCATCTTTCGTGTATCCTTGACTGATACAACCCTGCAATTCAACACATTCAGCAATAAATACATTGTCTTCATCTTTATACACTAATATAGAGTAATTCAAGCAATCACCAATATAATTAGATACAAAGAATTAATAAAGTCATATCTAAATGTTCAGATATAAATGCGATACCTTTATATGTGCTGGTCTGATTCTAGACCAACTTGTGAAGACAAAGTTAGTTTTTATCTATTTTGACTCTTGACTAAATTCTTTAAAACATCTTTGTATAATGTTGAGGGTATTGATTTTCCTTGTTTAGGAGGACAATAACAATTAAATGTTCCTGCTCTTTTATAGTTTTCTGATTTTTTCCAAATTTTTTCTAATGACGTTTTCCAAATATTCCCAAATACAGTAACATCATCACCTGGGCATCTTAATACTATGCCAGTTAAAGTGACATACATTCCACAAGCAATTTGATTACATCCCATTACGCCAGCATATGATGATATACCATCCTGTTTTAATTGATCAATTGTATTAATTCCTTTCTTAATATTCCATTTGTAAATTTTAGTATATAGTTTCACCAGATCTTTTTTATTTGGAGTTATCTTTTTCCAATTCTTCTCATTAGAACATCTTCCAGAAATCATTGTAGGAGTTATTATAGTTGCAAAATTTCGTATTCTTGCCCATTTATAAATTTCAAAACTATTTTTATAACTTGGTTTTGTCAGAGGCAATATACACAAACACAATCTAGTTGGATTTGTTTTATTAAATCCAGCATCAACTAATAATTTTAGGGCTATATTTCTTTTCAAAGTATAACCTTTAACATTTCTTACCATTGTATCTTGAATATCAGTATCAAAAAAATTGAATCCTAATAAAATAGTTGTATTTAATTTTTTTAATTCTTTAACTAATTCTTTTCCAGTATTTATACCATAATGTGAATTCCATTTTTTTGCTAATTTATCATCACCAATTACAGTTCCTTTTGTAAATATAATTGGAATTATTTTTTCTGAATGTAAAAATCTTAAAAATTCAATAATTCTTTTGTTTTCAAAAGGTTCGCCAGCACCTAAAAACTTCACTGATTTTAAACCTAATTTTTTTGCATCTTTTATTACTTTCACAATATCATCATATTGCATTATTTTAGTTTTCCCAAAATCTACTCTATTGTTTTTTCTAAAACAATGTGGACAATTTAAACTACAATAGTTCCCAAAATCAATATCCAAAGTCAATATCTTGTCCTTATTCTCTTTTATTACTTTTTCAGAAAAAACCCAGCCATTTGCAGTATTAATAAAATCTTTAGGAAACCTGCCCTTAAAGATAATAGGTATCTTAGGACTTATTTTCATCTACATCTCCATTATACTATTCTTAATCTTTTTGTTTCTAAAGCTTTTATTTGTTCTTCTAAATTAAAATAATCTGCAGTTGTATTTGGCAATAATTTCAATGCACGCCTAGCAATTGCCAATAAAGGTCTAACTCTTCTAACTTTATAAGCATCAGGCAAACCATGCAAATATCGTTCAACATGCAAAGCCCAGTTTACTAATTCTTTTGGCTTGTCCAAAGGATATTGCATAACTATTCTTCTGTGTAAATCGTCCAGTTCTCTCATTCTTTCAGTTTGTTGTCTTCGAATTTTCAGGCTTCTTTTGGGCTTTCCTTTAGATACTAATTTTCCAGCTCCAAAATCAACATGAAACACTGTTGTTCTTCTCTTTGTTGGTCCAACCATAAATATCACTCTTTATTTTCATCATTTTCTTCTTTCTTTTTTGTGAAGGTTTGTGAACCCAGCATCAATATACGGAAGTAATTATTCATTATTGTTTTGTGATCATACAGGTATTCTTGGTTTGCAATGTCAACTAATGACAATAAAACTAATTCGTAATGTGTTGAAACGGCATCTTTTTGAAATGAGCTTTCAACATCCTGTATGGCTTTTGATTCTTTAGATTTTAAAGACATACTGGCATTAAACTCTTGCACTAATTTTTCTGCATGCTCTTGCAGAATATCCAAATGGGCAATATAATAAACACCTATTGTTCGTTCAGGATATTTTCTGTCTAAAGCATCATAAACACCTAACATAGCATTAGGAATTATATTAAAACCTGTCTTTTCTTGTATTGCTTTAATACAGGATACTTTTAATAATTCATTTTCTTTAAGGCTAGCCTCGGGAATACTATACCGTCCATTTAAATGCTTTAAAAGTAACAGATTATTATTAATATTGATTATACATCCACTAGTTATTTTCATTACATCGCCTCACCTTTAATAGATACAAAATCTACACACTAAGCAGCATATTTTTATATACTGCTAAGGTATAAATTCCAATACATAATCAATATACAATTTTTACGTATAAATTGTACTGTTTAATGGGCATTATTTATGACTTCTGTCATAAACACTCAACTCGCATTCTATTGGGCAATCTTCAGTTTCGTTTCCAACATTGCACAAAACACCAATATCTACAATATTATCCTTTGTAAAAGAAAAATAATTCACATTGTTTGGATCATTGCTAACAACATCACCAGTATTCAAAGTATTAACTAAAGTTATGCAATCTGTTGCCAAACCAGTCTGCTCAGCCAAGGCTTTCTTTGACAAGATATTCCCCGAAGCAAAAGAATAATCATCTATTTTATATTCACTGCCTGTTGGGTTTTTCATTGCCATTTTTATTTTATTTGAAAAAACCTCAGAACTCAAATACGTTTTCTGGTTGTTCATTACTAATATAATAGAATATATAATACCCAATATTGCCAAACCAATAACTGCACCAATCAGAAGCTTAAAAACACTTCCTGCTTGTCCTTTAGAATTAAACACCCTATTCCTCACAAATTTTAAATCCTAAATTTTAATTATCGTTTAGTTTGTTTTGCGTAATACCCGCCTGTTTTTTTACTTCCTTTTCTTTCAATTAATTTTTTATCCATTAAAGTTTTTATTTGTTTTTCAATAGTATCAATTGGTCTTTTTAACTTTTTAGAAATTTGATTTGCCTGCATATTTGGATTCTTTTGAATAACAATCAACAGTTCATTTAATATACCAGATAACGTGCCAGTTAATCCGCCAGTTAATCCGCCAGTTAATCCGCCAGTTAATCCGCCAGTTAATCCTTCGCTTTGCAAGGTTCTATAAAAAATTACTCTAAACCAATCTGAACTAATTTCAAAGTCTAAAACTGTTCCGTAATCAGAACACAACTTTTTCATTCTATTTATTCCTGAACCTACTTTTTCAACAAGATTTAACCTATAGCTTAGATCCATAATAATAGGATTTCTAGCAAGACTTATTTTTCCAAATTCTTTTTTATCAAAAAGCAAGTTTCCTGGATTTGATATTTCAACTCTATCAAGAAATATATCTATTTGAACATGTCCTTGCGAGAAATAATTTCTGTGTGCCATAGCATTAATTATTGCCTCTCTCAAAGCTTCCTCAGATAATTCAAACTTGTTTATTCTTTCTTTACCTTCAATAATAAAATTTGTATTTAATTTTGAAAGAACATAATTATAAACCCCATAATAATTAGAAATAAAATCTTCGTCAAATTCTTTTTTATCTAAAATATCCACTCTTTCTATGCCTTTATATAAAACACAAACAATTGAAGAATTTAGAAAAAAGGGTGTTATTTTATTACAAAAAAATAATACTCCCGCATTAGTAATTTTGTCGTCAGTCATCAAATTTAGGTTTTTCAATACGTGTGTTCTTGGCAAATCTTTTGATATTTTAGATTTTTCAAGAAATCTCAAAAATTTAGAATTATCAAAATCAGATTTGAATTTAAAATTATTATTTGTATTTATATCAAAAAATAATTGATTTTCTTTTTGAAAAAAGGTTCTAATCTCATCCCTCTTTAATTGTTGAGAGTTTGCACCCATTCTTAAATAAAAATGACCCTGAACAGTATATGGTTTGTTTTTCCCATTGGGAACATGGATTACTATTAAATTGTCTACGACTTCCACATTTACATTTGAAGACGGATCCATATTTCTAGCAATATCCTGAATTTTTGAAGAATCTAAATTACTTAATTTTGCGCCTATAATTTCGTTATTATCTTTAACACCAATTATTATTTTTCCGCCAGATGCATTTGCAAACGCACAAAAGGTCTTTCCAATATCGCTATTTAATTTTTCTTTTAGCTCTATAGTATAGCCTTCACCACTTTTTATTAATTCTAAAACTGCTTTTTTATTCATTTATTATCACTAAAATTTATGCACCTAAACCACCAAGCAAAAATGATGCCCCCAAAGATGCTAAAATAAACACAACAACAGCAACAGGAATCATATATGCAATATTCATTTTCATTTTTATTGGATTATCTGATTCTACTCTGCTAATAAAATAAACCAATCCCAAAACAACTAAAATCAAATTGATTGCCAAAATCAAATTAAATGCAAAAGGGCTTGCAATTGAACCTATTGCTGTTGGATCAATACTACCCATTAATTTAGAAGGATCTAAACCGCTCATCATTAATTTAGAAAGATCTAAACCGCTCATTGATGAACTTGCTAAAAGATTTGAATTTGATGATGCTGTTGGAATAGAACTTGATGACCCTAGCGAACTTAATGTCAAGATTACAACTTTCTGTATTGCAGAAACCATTCCTAAAACAGCGGGGGCAATTATTGATGCCATTGTCGTCATCATTTGTTTTACATCATCAGTTAGTTTCTGTACTGTTATTCTAATATCTTCAATATTTTTTAATTGGAGTGAAATAGATAAAATTGTTTTTGCAACTGTACCAACTCCTAATTGAGAGGAATCTGCAATTATTTTCATATTATTTTTAATCAATGTTGAGGGATTATTACGTAAAGAGCCAAAAAGAGGATCAAATAATGCTTGTTCCAAAGGCATACCTAATAAATTAATATTGTCAACTGTTTTTGCCAACAAATCTTGAGAAATTATTAAATCTGGAAAGAATTGCATTGTATCTTTCAGAGCAGTTTCTATTGGTTTGCCTTCGGACAATCTTGAAGCTAGAATAAACAAAATTTCTCTAAAGTTTTGCTCCATATCCATATAATGGTCTTGCACTTTTTTCTTGTAAACTGTCCCTAAATAACAATAAAGAGCAATGATTAAAGCGAGAATTAAAGCGAAGCCATATAAAATAAAATATGGTGTGGTGTCATGTTCTGGTTTTAAAGAGTATAAGAGTTTTTGCGTATCAACAACCCTTTGATAATCACTTGACCTTTTTGGATATTCTGTTCCTGCTGCACTCATGTAATTTTCTGCAAGCATATCAAAATATTTGTCTGGATTATCAATATATTCTTGAGGCAGATTTTCTTGTATCATTACTTTTTCCATTGTTTGGCCAAATTGATACTGCAAAAATATTGTTAAGCCCATAAGAATAACAAAAAGAAAAATCAAAAACCCAATAATATTTATTTCTAACCGCCCTATATAAAAATTTCCTTTTTTTGGCACGCCTTTGAAACCATCAGGAATTACTGGCGATCTGTAAAGCAAAGGTACAGTCCTTGAAATCTTTTTTGCATATAAAAAAACAAACAGAGGAATTACAACATCATAAAGACCTGCTAAAACAAAAGGATTTGAAAAAGGAAGTTTTGCAAATACAGAACCTATTGGCAATATAATTACCAACAAAAGAGGAAGCAGAACACCAATATAAAATAAAACTAAAGAGGGTTGTGACAAAGCACGAGCATAAGTTTCCATTTTTAATTTAATTGCACCCAGCAGGTTATCTGTTGTTTTGTCCAAGAGTTCAACTCTTCTTGTTTCATTATCTTCAACCATTGCAGATTTTATCATCATTACTGCTTCTTTGAAATCCATAGAATAGGCTTTCCATCTATATGCTAGATAATCCAAACCCTCGGAAATACTAGAGTATACGCCTATATTAGTATCCCAAATTATTTTTCTTAAATCTTCTGCTAAATGTCCTTCCCCTTGAATTGCTGCAAACTGAATTGCTCTTTCTAAATTAGGAACTAACTTCAAATACATTGTTAAATAGCCTACAATTGCGGGCAAATACGCTAATGCTTTTCTTTTTTCTTCTTCTGCTTTTACAAGGGGGTAATTCATAAAATGATAAATCAAATAACCTACTATTGTGCCCAACACAACAAAAGATATTGCTAAAACATAATAGGGGTTAAAATCTATTGCTTCAAAATGGTTATACAAATAATTGTAAATGAAAAAAATCAACATTAAAAGAACTAAAAGAGAACCCAAACCAAAAACAACTATTGTCATTACAAATGCATTGTATTCTTCTGGTTTTAATTTCCAACCTAAAAATAAAACAGCATCTTTAACTTTTTTGTGTAAATTACCGCGTGCTAAAGAAGGAAATCTTTTGTATGCTGATTTACAGAGCTGAACATATTTCGGATCCTGCACACTTTGTTGTTTGTCTTGAACATCTTGAGATATTTCTCCTTTTATACCACGATACAACAGCCCCAAATTAATATCTTGGGGTGTTTTATTTTGATTTATTTGATGATTTGTTTCATTATTTGTATCAGGCATAATTTTCACTTAATATCCAATTTATTTATTTGTTGGGTTTTTAAAAATAATTTCATTTGTTCTATTGCAATTTTGTTTAATTTGATTAATCTTTCTGATTGTGATAAATGCTCTTTAATAAATAATGAATTTAAATTTTCCAAATTTGATAAACAAACTAGCTGAGACATATTTGCATAATCTCTAATATTTCCTGTTTTATTTTTATTATACTCCCCCCAATCTTTTGCAGTTATTCCAAATAATGCTATATTTAAAACATCTGCTTCGGAAGCATAAATGATATCTGCTTGTTTTTTTGTTATTTCTTTTGGAATTAAATTTTCTTTTATTGCATCTGTATGAACAACATAATTTATTTTTGCTAAATTTCTTCTAATATCCCAACCTAATTGATTTTTTTCAGTTTCTTTTAATCTTTGAAATTCTTTTATTAAATATAATTTAAATTCGACAGAAATCCATGCAGCAAACTCAAAAGCAATATCTTTGTGTGCAAAAGTGCCGCTATCATATCTTCCACTTTTTGAAATTAACCCTATTGCATTAGTTTCTTCTATCCATTTTGATGGAGATATTGTAAAAGAATTCAAACCAGCATTTGATTTAACCGTGTCGAATCCGATACGGTTAAAATTAGGATTATATAATTTTTCCCAAATTCCTAAAAATTCTATAGTATTTCTATTTCTAAGCCAATTTATAATCACAAATCTAGGTTCTTCTGGATTCTTTTTTTTGGCAATATCAGTAATACAAATATACTCCTCGCTATTTTTTTTATAATATCTTATTTCTTTTTCTAAAACAATTACTTTGCCCATATTTTCACATCAATAATTATTTCCAACTATACCCAAATTGGGGACAGTTCAAAGCGTATAAATTCTCGGTCTTTAACTTTTCCCCAATATTGCCTAGGAGTAGGGCTGTTAGTTAATACTTCTACAACGTCCACAACAGAAAAATACCATTCGCCATTGTGCCATATTCTTCTTATCTTTTTATTTTGAAATACTACCAATGTATTTTCTTTAGTCGTAGTTTCACATTATTACTATCTTTCCAATCTTACTCTTGCAATTGCTCTTGATCTTAGTTTTTTTATAACCTTGAAAACACTTTCATTTTACAAAAATTATATGTTATTTTGTTTTCTTTACAGTTTCTTTCTGTGAGGTTAAATCAATTTTTGATTGTCCGTATTTTGTTTGAATGTAAGATAAAAATTCTGTGTTAACCCATTTTTTCCATTCTTCCAATATTTGAGGATAATTTGCTTTTCCATAATCTTCAATACTTTGTTCTTTCAACAAACGCAACTTATTTGTTGCTAATGTTGTATTCTCTGCTTCTAAAATATCTTTTATTCCTATTTTCTTTTTTACATCAACCAAATATTGTTTAGAATCTGCAAGCATTGAAATATTTTGCCAAATCTGGTTCATATTCATACCAGAAACTCTTTGTATTCTTTGAAATAATTCAGAATCTTTCAAATTGTCTTCTAATAATTCTAACTTGTCTTTTTTTGCAGCATACAACATTAAATCTAAAAGTCCGCCTTCTTTTTCTGGATCTTCTGTCCAATGTTTTTTTACTTCGGTAATTTGTGTCAATCTTCTGACTCTTTTTAATGATCCCTCAAACCTAATAGGCCTGCTTACTGTAATAATATCTGTTGCTTTGAAAGATGTTGTTGGCACACCCAAATCATTAACAACTCTATCCCAAACAGAATAAGCAGAATCACCGTGAATTGTTCCCATTACAACATTTCCTGCTGCACCAACACGCATTGCTTCATAAAGAACTTTGGCTTCTAAACTTCTCACTTCACCAACAATTATACTTGAGTCTCCCAATCTCAAACCTGTTCTTAATGCCTCATCAGGAGGTACTTCAATTCCTGTTTTCGAGACACTAATTGCACTTTGTGTTTTTAATCTTTGAATATTATAACCAATATTTTTCAAATACATTCCAGGAATTTCTAAAGTGTCTTCTTGTGAAATTATTCTTGTACTTTGGGGAATTTCCAGCATCAAAGCAGAAAGCAAAGATGTTTTTCCAGAACCTCTTGAACCAGAAACCATAATAGTTGCCTGCATATCAACAAAAAACGATAAAAGCCCAGCGCTCAAAGAATTCATACCATTAACTTCAATTAATTGTGGCAAAGTCCAAGGAGTATTTTTATGTAATCTAAATGCAAATGCAATACCATCAGGACTCAATGGAGGACCAATAACAGCAACTCTTGTATCAAAATCAGGCAAATCATAATCCAAAACAGGATGTGCTTCATCAAATGGTCTTCCAGATTCTGATCTTAATTTTGATACTACACTTTTTGCTTCATCAATAGAATATAAAATATTTGTTTTACATTCCCCAAATTTAGAATGAATAATTTTAATCGGTTTACTGCCAATTGGAGAATCAACATAAATATCAGTAATTGTTCTATCTTCTAACAACAATTCTAAGATGCCGTAACCAACTGTATATCTTGTCACAATTTCAGTTAACATTTCTTGGTCTTCTAAAGTTAAAGGCACTTTATAAGCTTTTGCAACGCCTTTTATTGTTGATAAAAACACTCTTTTAAAATAATCTTTTGTATTTGCACCAACAGTAATTGATGCGTTTGCAGGCCTATATTCTGAAACAATCTCTTTTGTTTTGCTAATTACAAAATATTTGTCGGGGGTCAAAGTATATTCTGGTGGATTTATCAAATACCAATATTCTATTTGATCAGGATGTTTGAAAATTTGTACATTGTTATCCTTCACCATATATTCATCTACTAATTGTAGACCCTTTGTTTCTCCAAATAATAATCTTGAGCCAATAAAAGAAGGTTTAATTTCAGCATTAAAAATTGTTCTATATAATTGTCCAGTGTCAGGTATGTGCGCTAAATCTTGAAGATAATGTTTTGTTTGCGAAATTATTTTTGTATCTTCAAGTTTTTTCAAAAGATAAATTAAAGTTTCTAAATACGGTACTGCTCCTTTTTGATATGCATCAGACATTTTTGCAATTCTTAATTTTTCTTTTTTCAATTCCTCTAAAGCAGTTAAATAAGCATAAATAGGATCATAAGCAATTAATTCATGTGCAACTCTTACCAAAATGGAATGTCTTGTTGCAGTATATTGTTCATTAACTTCCTGGCCATCGCTCAAATGTTCTGGACCCCAAACACCTTGCTGTTCAAAATCAATCATTAATTCAGCAATTTCATCAATAATTTTTGTTTGTGTCTCATCATAAACTCTTTCATAAACATCAGCCAAAACAATCAGATCTGGTTTTTCTGATGATGCAACACTACAAGCATGCAATCTACAGGCTTTGTCTTCTGCTAAAGTAGCAGAATAAACACAATTTTTACAATTAAAAACCAAATGTTTTTTTTCATTTATTGTTTTTACAACATGATTTCCAACTCTATATCCACCAATAATCATAAGACCACCAAACTTCACTATATATAAATATCTTTACTTTTTAAATGTTTCTTATATATATACAATTATAAAATAGTGCATAATTTATGCATTAGATACATATATTTAAAATATATTCCTGTCAAATTTAATTACTCTTTTTAATTGCGAAGCAATTTTTCTGTGAAAACTGTTGCGAAGTAAGTGTAGAAGATTGGAAACACAAAGTTTCGAATCTTTTACAAAGTTTTTGGCATACCATGCCTTTTTGTGAAAAAGGCTGGAAAGGGGTTATCGTATAGTGGCTAGTACTACAGGCTCCAGACCTGTAAACCAGGGTTCGAGTCCCTGTAACCCCATTCTTGTTTCTTTTTTGAAGAAACAAAGTAGCTTCACGAAAGTTTGTGGATATCACTTCGTGAATGCAAACAAAAGTTTGCATATTTTATTATCCAATTATATTTAGGTGATTTGATGATTGCAAAAACAAGTAAAAAAATAGGGGAAACGAAAATAAAACCTGTTGAAACAAAAATGGAAAACAAAAAAGAGGAAAAACAGGAGTTAAAAAATATTTATCTTGTCGATTACTGTATTAAAGATTTAACATTGAATAAAATAATAGAAACAAACTTGCCAGAAAAAGCAAAAGCTAGTTCTGGAGAAAAAAGGGTTTTGTTCAAAGGCAAAAAACCTATATTAGAAGGTATGAAAAGCCTATTTCCAAAAGTTGAAGAAACCATAAAAAATTTAAAAGAAAATGAAGAAAAAACACTGGCGCTGAGTGCAATTGATGCCTATGGTTTTAGAAATAAAGAATTATTAAGAGTGGTATCATTACAAGCATTCAAACAAAATAAAATAAATCCATTTGTTGGGCTTGTTTTTGAAACTGAAGGCCTGTATGGAATAATAAAAAGTATTTCTGGCGGAAGAGTAATGGTTGATTTTAATTCACCATATGCAGATCATGAAGTAGAAGTTTATGTCAAAAAAGTAAAAACCTGCAATGAAAAAGAAAAAATAGAAACTCTTTTGGATAATTTCTTTGAAAAAGCAAAAGCAAAACTAAAGAACTATCAAAACGACATTATTACTATTGAACTTACGCCTAGCGAAAATATAAACGCAGAGATGTACAAACAACTCTTTGAAGGTTTTTTTAAAAATTTTATAAAGTACAAAGAAATAGTAGTTGAAGAGAAAAAGCAAATTTTATAATGAATAATTACTGATTAAAATAAAACCTGTATCGCTTTTTCTATTTCTTAATGCTTTATAATATGCTTTTGGATTTTGTGCGTGTGCACCCAAATATTTTAAACCAAATTTTGTTTCTTTGTCGTCTAATTTTGTAATTAAAATGCCTCCATATTCAGCAAATCTAATTGACAAATGAGGTTTTTTATAAACCCCCTTTGTAAAAAAACTTCTTGTAATAGATCTAAATGTATATCTTAATGATTCTAAATTACCATTTACTGTAAATTCACCAAAATAGGGAATTACTAATGTTCCTCCTACTTTTAAAGCATTACACAAATTTTCTAATGCTCTAAATTTATCTATTAAATAAGGAAAACCAAAATCTTCAATAATTAAATCATAAGTATTTCTTGGCAATCTATCAGATACTACATCAAAACCTTTTACTCTATCTCTTGAGACAATATCTACACCATCATATTTAACTTTTATTTTTGATCCTTTTGTATTTGGATATAGTCTTGCCAAATCTTTTCCAACATTGCCAAAACCAGCACAAGCATCTAAAACCTTAACATTTGGTTTGCCTAATCTTTTTATTGTTTCAGTTACTGTTGGCAAACCTACTTTTTGCATATCTAAATCGTAATTATCTAATGTCCTCATATTATCAGTAGTTCTTGGCAAATCCCTTGCAAACCTTGCTGCTAAGGATTTAGTTACAAATTTAGTCCTTCTTTTTCGTATTCTATCTACAAAGTTTTCTGTTTGTAAAACCTCTTTAGGCTTACCAGTTACTCTTGATTTTAAATCTAAAAGTCTTGATCTTACTATGTATTTTAATCTGCTTGGAATACCCATACATTATTTTATATACAATAGCTTTATTAACCCTTTTTCTCTTTTATTTATATGCAATTTGACGAGTTCTCTGAAAAGCTAAGTTTAATGGAAACTACAGAATCTCGCTTAAAAATAAGAGATTATCTCTTCGATTTGTACAATAACTTGAACAAAAATGAAAGACAATTTACTACTTATTTATTACAATCCCGAATTTTTCCTGCATATTTGAACAAAGAATTAAATATTGGTCAAAGTATTATAATTCAAGCAATATCTAAAAGTTTTGGCCAGTCAATGAATGAAATAGAAAAGAAACATTTAGAATTGGGGGATTTGGGAGAAACTGCAGAATGTTTTGCAGAAAAAAGAAAACAAAAATCTCTTTTTTCAAAAAAAATAACCCTTTTAGAAGTTTATGATACTTTAAAAAAATTAGTAGATACCACAGGCAAAAACAGTACTGAAAGCAAGATAAATTTAATTTCATCATTATACAATAACACAAATCCAAAAGAAACAAAATACATTACAAAACTAATTTTAAAAAGTTTAAGATTAAATTTGGGAATACAAACAATTATTGAAGCATGCGCATTAAAAGTAATTAAAGATTTGGGATATAAAACACATGATGAAAATATGCAAGAGTACAAAAAAATAAAAGAAACAATTGATTTAAAACAAAGTGTTTGTAATGATTTGGGCAAAGTAGTAAGCGACATTTGGAATTTTGGTTTCAAAAGCATAGACAAAATTACTATAAAACCAGGAATTCCAATAAAATGTGCTTTGGGAGAAAGAGAAAAAAGTCCTGAAGCAATTATTGAACGTTTGGGTTATTGTCTAGTTGAGGGCAAGTATGATGGGTTTAGAACACAGGTTCACAAAGGCGAAAAAATACAAATGTTTTCAAGAAGAGGAGAAAATAGTACAAATTATTTCCCTGAATTCGGCCCCCTATTGGAAAAGGCAAAACATAGTTTTATTTTAGATTGTGAGGCTATAGGTTTTAATTCGAAAACAAAAAAGTTCTTGAGTTTTCAAGAAACTATAAAAAGAAAACGAAAATACGACATAAAAGAAATGTCTGAGAAAATTCCAGTTAAATTAATGGTGTTTGATGTGTTATATTTAGATGGCAAAGAAACTTTGCAGCTGCCATTAAAAGAAAGAAGAAAGATAGTTGAAAAAATAGTCAAAGAAATTAATAATTCAAACATACAAACAACAATTGCAATTAAAACAAATAAATCAAAAGAACTGAAATCTTTTTTCGATAACTGTTTGAATTTAGGCCTAGAGGGAATTATGGCAAAAGATCTTAATAGATCTTATGTGCCAGGATCAAGAGATTTTGGGTGGATTAAATTGAAAAAAAATTATCTGTCGGGACAAGCAGATAGTTTTGATGTTTGTATTGTAGGGTATTTTTGCGGTCAAGGTAAAAACAAAACTATGCCTTCAAGTTTATTGTGTGCAGTTTATGATGAAGATAAAAACACCTACAACGTAATTACAAAGGTTGGTTCTGGATTAACAGAAGACCAAATGATTTCTTTCAAAGCAGAGTTTGAAACTATCACTACAAAGAAACCAGAAAATATAAACACTAATTTAGAGCCGGACATGTATGTTGAGCCAAAATTTGTAATTGAAATCATTTGTGACGAAATTACAAAAAGCCCATTATACAAATTCACAAAAGGTTTCTCTTTTAGATTCCCAAGATTTATTAAAATTAGAGAGGATAAATCTCCCCAAGATACAACAACAATTGAAGAAATTGAAGAAATGTATTACCTCCAACACTCTATATAATAAACAGATAAATTTTATGTGCGGCAAGGATACACACTAAACAGGTCAAGTTTATATGTTAATATTCTATGTTCATTATGTATTGGATAACGGTTAAATTGGTGACAGTATGAAAGCACACATTAGAAATAAAGTACCAAAAGGCAAATTTGCAACTTACCATTTAACAAGAGCTCTTTCTTTATCAGAAGTAAAAAACATCCCTTGCAAAACTATTTCTTGTTCTCCTAGCAGTTTTGGGCGGATTTCAAAAAAGGTAAAAAAATATTTGGCAGACAACAGATATGTCATAACTATTGAAAAAAATAAGGGCAAGCCTTTGCAGACAAGTCCAAAAAAGATTTTAGAGGCAATAAAATTGTATCGTTCGGGAATGAGTTTCAGAAAGATAGAAAAAAAAATAGGGATTGCAAAAAGCACCTGCCATTATTTAGTAAGAAAAGCAAAAAAAACAAAAATAAAAAAAGGAACTGTAATTATTACTGTTTAATTCATAATTACTCTAAATGTATAGCTGGTTTGTTTGGCTTTGCTTTTCCTGATTTGTTTTGTGGGTCATATTTGTTTTTGTCATTAACAGCAAAAACTTTTGTGTGCAGATTTGTTCTTCTTTTAACAATATCTAATCCATTTTGATACATTGTCAACTCATTTGGAATTACATAAACAAATGCTTTACTAACTGATTGTCCATGTTTTTCTTGTACGATTCTTAATATGTTGTTTATATCTTCACATAAATCATTTACTAATTTGTCTTCTTTATCAAACATATCATTTATTTTTGATTCATCACAAACTGGCCACTTTTCCAAAGATAAATAAGTTTTGTTTCCTAAATTGTGCCATAACTCTTCAGTTATGTGTGGGCAAATTGGATGCAATAATTTTAATATAATTTCATAATTCTCTTTTGTTATTTCTTCTAAAGAATCCATAGCATTTACTGTTGCAATTATCGCTTTAGGATATTCAAAACTATCGATTGCATTTGTAGCAACCTTTATTGTTTTATTTATTTTGCTATCTAATCTTTCATCTTTTTTATTTGATAATTTTTCTGATAATTTTATTAATCTAGCTATCGTTCTTGATGCCCCTTCTATTCCTTCATCAGACCATTCCATTTGTTTATCTGGTGAACAAACTAACATTAAAAATAATCTTGCTGCATCAATACCATATTTATTTGAAATATCTGTTTGCAAAACAACATTTCCTTTTGATTTTGACATCTTATGTCCGTCTTTGTAAACTATTCCCAAAGTAAATAATTTTGAAAATGGTTCATCAAAATTAATATATCCCAGATCTTTTAAAACTTTTGTGAAAAAACGAGCATACATCAAATGCATAACTGCATGTTCTGCACCTCCAATATATTGATCAACAGGCATCCAATAATTTACTTTTTTAATATCAAACGGTTTTTCTTTGTTTTTATTATCACAGTATCTCAAAAAATACCACGAACTATCAACAAAACCGCCCATTGTATCTGTTTCTCGTTTTGCTTTCCCTTTACATTTAGGGCAAAGTGTGTTAATAAATTTGTTGCTTGTTGCCAAAGGATTTCCAGCTGTTTTGAAATCAACATCATTAGGTAATAAAACGGGTAGATCTTTTTCAGAAACTGGAACAACCCCACATTTATCGCAATATACTACAGGAATTGGCGTACCCCAATATCTTTGTCTTGAAATCATCCAGTCCCTGATTTTATAATTTGTTGTTATCTTTCCTATTTTGTTTTTTTCTAACCAACTAGCAATTTTTGGCAATGCTTCTTTGTTGTTTGTTTTCGAGAACTCCCCAGAGTTAAATAATATTCCATCATTAACAGACGCATCTTTAAAATCTTTTGGATCAATTGGTTTTCCATCTTTACTAATTACAAACTTCAAAGGTATATTATATTTTTTTGCAAACCTAAAATCTCTCTTATCGTGTGCATCACACATTACAATTCCTGTGCCATACATTACTGCAAAATTCGAAATATAAATAGGTATTTTTTCTTTTGTTGTAGGATTTATTGCATATTTTCCTGTGAATATTCCTTCTTTTTCTTTTTCTTCATTAATTCTATCTTCGATTTTTTCTTTTGTTACTTTTTTTATAAAGTCATTAACCTCTTTTTCATATTTTGTTCCTTTTGTTAGTTCATTAACTAATGGACTTTCTGGAGCAATACACAAAAAAGTTACTGAAAAAATAGTATCGCATCTCGTTGTAAATGTTTCTAATATTTTATTTGAATTTTCCAAAGGAAAGAAAATATTTACCCCTTCACTTTTACCTATCCAATTTCTTTGCATTGTTTTAATCCTTTCTGGCCAATCAATTTTATCTAAATCATTTAATAATCTATCAGCATAGTCAGTAATTTTGAAAAACCATTGATTCATATTTTTTTGTGTTACATTATTTCCACAACGCCAACATTTTCCTGCTTCTGCTTCCTCATTTGCTAAAACACTTTGACAAATCTCACACCAATTAACTGGTGCCTCTTTTTTATATGCTATGCCTTTTTCGAACATTTTAATAAAGAAAAATTGATTCCATTTGTAATACTGTGATTCATGACTAGATAATATTCTTGACCAATCATAACTATTACCTAATGCTTTTTGGAATTTCATAATTTGTGCTATAGCGTCATTAGTATACTTTTCTGGAGATATTCCTTCTTTTTTTGATGCAATCTCTGCTGGCAAGCCAAAAGAATCATAACCCATAGGATACAATACATTGTAACCTTGCATTCTTTTTACTCTAGCATAAACATCTCCTATTGTGTAAACTCTTACATGCCCCATATGCAAAAAGCTAGCACTAGGATAAGGGTACATCTCCAAAACATAGCATTTCTTCTTCTTAGAATCTTCTTTCACTTCAAATATTTTATTTTTTTCCCATGCTTTTTGCCATTTCTTTTCAATGTCTATCATTTTTGCAAATTCAGTCATATTTACCACTTAAATAGAAAATATATATGAATAAATAGGAAAAAGGTTTAAAAGGACTTTCTAGAAGCCTCTTTCAACATGTTTGTTATGTTTAAGCAAATTGTTTTTAATGTTGTTACGAGTATTATATTTACTGCACAGAGAATAATCTGGTATTATAATGGGTGAGAAAATGTCTGAACAGACATTACATAGTGAAAAACTAATTGAAAAAATAATGACTTATGCAACAACTAAACAGATTGTTATAGGCAAAGATGCTATTTTTCAAATGTCAAACAATAATTATATTGATATTATTAATGATGCTGATGAAAAAGGAATTTTTGTAATTAATAAAGATTTTGTTTTAGAATTTTTAAAAGAGCACCCCGAAATAAAAGAAACAGAAGAACTGCCACAAGATCATAAGATTGTTACAGGGCAGTTTCCAACAGAAATATTAAAGAGCATTTATATTCCTGCTGCTGACAACGATTCTGATTTAATTATCCCAAAAGAGGAATATATTAGCGATAAAGAAAAATTCAAAGGCGACATTTCTGATTTTCAAGAATATTTTTTAACAAGATATAAAGAATTAAAAAAAATTCTAATGAAACATCCAAATATAAATCCAATATCTAGCAAAGCTTTAAAATTTATGAAAGAGGGAGAATCAGTTTGCTTAATTGGAATGGTTTATGAAAAAAGAATAAGCAAAAAAGGGAATACAGTATTAACTTTAGATGATCTAGATGGTCAATTTAAAGTAGTTATATCGCCAACTTCAAAATTAATAGGGTTTGAAAAACTAGTAATAATTGAAGATGTAATTAGTGTAAAGGGAAGATGTTTTGGAAATGGAATGATATTTGCTGAAGAAATAGAATACCCTGGAATGACAAATAGAACAATGAAAAAAGCAAACAGAAACCTCAATTTATTGGTTACTTCGGACATTCATATTGGAAGCAAATTGTATTACGATGATATGTTCAAAGAATTTATTGAGTGGTTGAACTGCAAAAATGTTTCAAGTGTTGAAAGAGAAGAAATAAACAAAATAAAATACATTATTTTTAATGGAGATTGCGTTGATGGAATTGGTGTTTATCCGCAACAATTAACAGAATTAAATGTTATTGATATTTATGAACAATATGAAATTCTTGCTAACTATTTAGCACAAATACCAGAATATGTCGAGATTTTAATTTTGCCAGGAAACCATGATGCAGTAAGAAGAGCAGATCCTCAACCACAAATTTCAAAAGATTTTGCAAAAGGATTATACGATTTGAAAAATTGTCACATGATTGGCTCGCCAGCTTGGGCACAGATTGAAGGTATAAATGTATTGGCGTACCATGGAAACTCAATGAATACTTTGCAACTTCAATTAAAAATTGATCCTACAAAACCAGAACTGGCTATGGAACAATATCTGCTTAGAAGAGATTTATCATCCGTATATGGTGAAAAGCAACCAAATATTCCTGACAAAAAAGGAATTATGCTAATAAAAAAGGAACCAGATATTTTTGTTACGGGCCACATTCACAGTAATGGCTACAAATATTACAATGGCTGTTTAGCAGTTAATCCTGGTTGTTGGCAAGCGCAAACTGTTTTTCAAAAAGAACAGGGTCACATTCCTACCCCTGGAAGAGTGCCAATTATTCAATTAAATAAAGGAATGTATTTTGAGAAGGTGTTTAATAATGGAAATCCAAATATCCCCTTGTGATAATCAAACAAGAAAATATTTTGAAGGTTTAATACAGAAGTCCGAAGAACTGTATAAAATAGCAGAAAGTGCAAGGGCTAAGGGGTTTGACTTAACAAACGAAGTAGAAATACAAAGAGCATCTAACTTGGCAGATAGAACAGAAAAAATTACTGGTCCAGAAGGGTTAACAAAAAGATATTTTGAAATTCTTGCAGAAACCGATGACAGAACAAAAACAATTTTTGCAATATTTAAAGAAATTGTTGAAAACAAATTAGGGAAATACAAAAATGATGAAGAAAAAATATCACAAGCAGTAAAAACAGCTTTAATGCTTTTGACGGAAGGTGTTGTTGTTGCCCCTGTTGATGGTTTGCCAGAAATTAAAATATCAGAAAATCCAGACAAAACAAAATATTTAAATTTGTTTTTTGCAGGCCCCATTAGAGCTGCTGGTGGAACAGCAACTGTTTTTCCTTTAATCTTGGGACATTATGGTTCAATATTAATGAACTTAGGCACATATAAACCAACAGAAACAGAAATCGAAAGATATGTTGAAGAAAATAAAATATATCACAAAATAACATCGAGACAATATAAAGCAAGTGATGATGAAATAAGATACATTATAAAAAATTGCCCGATTTGTATAAATGGCGAAGGCACTGAAGATGAAGAAGTAGAAGCATTTAGAAACGTTAGAAATGTGCACACCAATAAAATTAGAGGAGGAACAATGCTTGTTATTAATGAAGGCATTGGATTAAAAGCCGCAAAATTAATGCAGTTTGCAAAAAGTCTTAATTTGGATTGGTCTTGGTTAGAAAAATTTATTAAAGTAAAAAGTGTTGGTGGAAAAAAAGAAATTACCCCAATAAAAAAATATTTGGAAGGTGCAGCAGCAGGCAGACCAATATTTGCTTATCCTTCGAGATTTGGAGGATTTAGATTAAGGTATGGTCGAACAAGAACTACCGGATTAATGGGTACTGCAATTCACCCTGCAACAATGTATTTATTAGATGAATTTCCTGCTATGGGTGCACAATTGAAATTGGAGCGGCCAGGAAAAGCATCAACTATTTCAAGCTGTGATTCAATTGAAGGGCCAGTTATATTAACAGATGAAGGCGTAAAATATATTACAAAAAAAGAAGACATTCCAGAATCTGAAAAAATAAAAAGAATTTTATTTTTAGGGGATATTTTAGTATCTTACGGCGATTTTAGAAAATCTGGACACCCTTTAGTGCCTGTTGGTTTTTGTGAAGAATGGTGGCACAAAATACTTTTGCAAAAAGCAAAAGAAAATACTTTGTTGGAACAATACACAAAAATTAATCCTCAAAATGTTGATGTTTATACTGCAATAAAATTAAGTGATGAATTTTCTTTGCCTCTGCACCCAAAATATCTTTTTTATTATAATCAATTAAATAAACAGGCAATAGAATACATCAAAAAAAAGATTGAAGATGCAGAAATAAATTATTGTGATGGGAAAATTTGTGGATTAATATTAAATTATGATTTGGAATTAGAAAAATATTTTACCCGTGCTTTAATACCTTGTAAAATAATTGAAAATACAGCAATAAAAATAGATGAAAACTGCGCATATCCTTTGTTGAAAACATTTGGAACAAATTCAAAAATGCAAATACCTGAAGAAGAAGACCCTTTGAAAATATTGTCTTATTTGGCTGGATTTGAAATTAAAGATAAGGGTGGTATATTTGTTGGTGCGAGATTGGGACGGCCAGAAGCAGCAAAGCCAAGAAAAATGGATGGTTCTCCTCAAGCATTGTTTCCAATCAGCAAATTAGGGGGGGCAACAAGAAACATAAATAAAGCGGCAAGTATAAGATCACAAGAATCTCGCGGTCTAACTGGAGAATCAAAAATAACTGAAATATCAATAAGACTTTTTAGGTGCCCTAAATGCCACGAGGAAATACCTTACAAATATTGTTTCAACTGTAATATTGAAACAGAATATTTGTTGTTTTGTAATATTTGCAAGAAAACCCATTTAGAAAAAGAGTACACAAATAAAGAGAAGGTGTGCAGGTCCTGCAAAGGAAATCTAAATTATTTTAAACGAGGGAATTTTGATTTTTCAAAAATCTACACAGAAGCACTAAACCGCCTAAAAATTTATAATCCTCCAGATATGGTAAAGGGTGTTGAAGGATTAATATCAGATACCAAAGAATCAGAACCTGTTGAAAAAGGAATTTTAAGAGCTAAAAATAATGTTTATGTTTTTAAAGATGGCACATTAAGAGCAGATTTGCTTGACGCAAATCTATCACATATTAGACCAAAGGAGTTGGGTCTAAGTGTTGAAAAAGCAAAGGAATTGGGATATTTTTTTGATATTAACGGAAAAGAAATCGAAAATGATGAACAACTATTTCATTTGTATCCGCAAGATGTTATTATGAATTCAACAGTTGCAGATTATTTTGTCAAAGGTGCTAATTTTGTTGATGATTTGTTAGAATTGTTTTATCATTTACCAAAATATTATAATGCAAAAACAAAAGAAGATCTGATTGGACATTTTATTTTGGGTTTGGCGCCACACACATCTGCTGGTGTAGTAGGCAGAATAATTGGTTTTACTGACGCAAGGGTAATGTTCGCACACCCATATTATAACACTGCAAAAAGAAGAAATACAGATGGAGATCAAGATGGTGCATTATTAATGTTAGATGCATTATTAAATTTCTCATTGAGATATTTACCAATTAGAAGAGGAAGCAAAATGGATGCGCCTCTTGTTGCGACTATAGTAATAAATCCAACAGAAATTGATGATGAAAGCCACGAAATGGAAATAGGGTATGATTATCCTTTAGAACTTTATTTGGCGGGAGAACAAATATCTGATCCAAATCTAAAAGAAATATCTATTATAAAAAGTGTTTTGAATACTGAAAAACAATTTACTAGTTTAGGTTTTTCATTAGACACCTCCCTCTTTGATGCCGGCCCGAAACAATCACGTTACACAAAATTAACAGACATGACTGAAAAAATATTGTTACAATGTTCATTACAAGAAAAAATAGATGCTGTTGATAAAAAAGGAGCAATGGAATTGGTTGTTGGAACACATTTGTTTCCAGATTTAATTGGTAACGCCCGTGCTTACTGCAGACAACAATTTAGATGTTCAAAATGTAATACTAAATTCAGACGACTTCCTTTGTACAGCAACATAAAATGCCCTACTTGCAAACAAGGAAATATAATTCTAACAATATCAGAGGGCTCTGTAATAAAATATTTAAATATCGCAAAACAGCTGGTATACAACAAAGAATTATCAGAATACACTCAACAAAGATTACAGATATTAGAAAAAGAAATAGAATCAACATTTGCAAAAGAAAAAAGCAAACAAAGAGGCATAGGTGATTTCTTCTAATCTGGTAATCCTTATAAACCTTGCTCCAACATAATATAATATATTGGCACTTTTTCCAAAAACAATTACAGTATGCTCACTTGACTTGTCAAAGACATACTTAAAGTTTTTGGCCAACCTAGCCTTTTTGTTAAAAAG
>PEXK01000037.1 GCA_002779075.1 Candidatus Diapherotrites archaeon CG08_land_8_20_14_0_20_30_16
AGATTCTAGGTTATAAAAACGATCCTTTGCCAGGATTTAAGTGGTTAACAATACTAAACATAAAAGTAGATCATAGAACACTGAGAACCTCTAAAAAAAAGACCCCTTTTCAAATTGCTGCAGGCACAGTTTTGTATGAACCTAATGTTGCATAAATAATTTCAGTACGCATTAAAAAGGATATTACAAATATGCTTCAAATGTTTATAATTCTTCAAAGATTTAACAGCCGTTCTTTAGTTTTCCAAAGAGTATAATATTTAATCGGAATTATTTCTTTGGTATCAAAAAAGAGTTTTGAATTATCTCTTATTATAATAATCTTGTCAACAATGTGCAATTTTTCAAACTCTTTTGAATTAAAAGTTTTTATATCTTTTGTATCAATACTTAATTTATATTTTACTTCTAATCCCATTCTTTTTTTAGAATCTATTATAAAATCGATTTCTTCATTATCTTTATTCCAAAAATATTCGGCATTTAATTGGAAGGCAACATCGGTTTCTATAATCTTGCTCATCTCAGAATTTTCTGACATATAACTAATTAAAGATGTGCAAAAAGGGTAAAACTTTCTAGAACTTGATTCAATTTTCCTTGCATTATTTGAAAAGTTATATACTTTTCTAACTATACTGCTATTAATAAGAAAATCAATATAATTGGATATTATCTTTCTATTAGAACCTAAATCTTTGGCCAAATCAGAATAATCAATAATCTGACCAGGATTTCTCAAAACAATGTTGAAAATTTTGTGCAACAAATCTTTGTCAACATTTTCAATGAATTTTTCTGAATCTTCAAATATAACTTTTTTCACTATTGTGTAAATGTATTCTTTTGGCACTAAAATTCTATTTATTGCCAACTCAGGATATTGCCTAGATAAATAAAGGTTATATTCAGAAATAAAAACATCATCAATTTCTGAAGATAATATTTTAGTATTATTAGAAAATAATTCAAATTCTTCAAAAGATAAATAGTTTATAAAATATTCAAGAATTCTACCCGCCAAACTTTCTTTTTTGTTTTGTCTTAATGTCGAACCGCTTATTATAATTTTAATGTTTGAATAATTATCATAAATTATTTTTATTTGTGTCTGCCAATCTTTTATCTTTTGTACTTCATCAAAAAAGAAGTACATTTTTCCATCTCTTAATGATTTACCTCGTAATTGTTCATATTCTTTTATTACTTTAATAGGTTCCAAATAAAAATCATCAAAAGAGAAATAAAATATATCTTTAGATGAAACCTTTGAATTTAATAAACTATCCATCAGTTGTTTTATTAAAATCGATTTTCCTACACGTCTTGGACCCTCTAAAGACAAAATTAAATTATTATTTTCTAAATTTGAAACTAACCTAGCAAATATTTTGCGGGTTAGCAAATAGTTATATTTTTTGCCTTCCCAATGAGGGTTCTGTAAAGTAATGTATTCAAACATAAATATATATGTGGGCAGATATATTTATAAACTGGTGCCAAGAAATCGCTTTCGGTGGGTAAATTATTTGCCACAAAAAGGATAATCGTGGCTTATTTAAACAATTATTTAATATTTTTAAAAGATTTAATTCTTTAACCCCATTATAAATTTTCATAAGTAATTATCATACGCGTCTTGTACTATACAGAGCATGTATATGTTTAACTCTGTTTTTATGTAGGAATCAAGTTCATGTATAGATCTTTAATACGTACAAGTCTTCAAAGAATAAATGTTGCTTCTCTATTATTTCAAATCTGAAAGATTTTTTGGCAAGTATTTCTTTTGTTTGTTTTAAATCATTTTTGTCAGTGTGCAAAAGCAAAGCAAAACCATCTGGTTCTAAATATTTGTTAAATACATCCAAAAACTTATCTATTATTTCTCTTCCTTTCTTTCCACCATCTAGAGCCAAAAAGTCCAAGTTATCTGAAACTAAATATGGGGGGTTGAAAAAAATAATATCAAATCTCTCTTTTACATCCAGAGATTCAAACATATTGCTCTGCAAAAATTTTATGGGTAGTTTTTCCTTTTCAGCTTGTCTTTTTGCATAAGATATTGCTTTATGATTAATATCTATACTAGTAACTTGCGCTCCCCGTTTTGCGCAATAAATACTCAGGTATCCTGAACCGCAACCTATTTCTAATATTTTTTTATTTTTAAGAACTAGGGGCTTTAAAGCCTGCTCCATTAAATAAGTATCTTCTCTTGGTAAATAAACTTCATAAAAATCATGCATTTTGATCACTAATATTTAAATTTTCTTTCATAATTTTTGTGATCAAACCATTCTATAATAATAGATAATATTTCTAATTGTGATCCCTTTATAGTGTATATCAATCTCCATCCACTAGGCAAATCATATTTATATAGTGAATTTATTTTATGTTTTTGTACATAGTTTTGGGGCCAAAGTTTGAATGGTATTTTAATTCCAATAAATGGATCCTGTTTCAAATCAGATATGGCCCTAGAGATGAATTTATGTAATTTCAAATCTTCTGAATTTCCATTTAATAATTCATCATAGGTTTTTTTAATTTTATCATCAACAAATGCAACAATTATTTGCCTATTATTCAAGCAACCACCAAATGATTTTTATTAGTTAAATACTCTTTAACAGTATTTGGGTCCCAAATCCATACTATTTTATTATCTTTATCTATGTGTATTTTGCCAGAATACTCTAAATAATCTAAAATTAAATTAAATGTTTGATACATAGTCTTTTTGGGTAGGCTCTTCCAAAGTTTTGCTTTGGTAGGATATTCTTTTGCTGTTCTTATCTTTTTCTCAACCATTAAAACAGTGTCCAATCTAGGATATCTTAATATATTCTCTGGCTTAAACTCAGAAGTTATTTTTCTAACCATATATCAATTGATATAACAAAGAGTTTAAGAACACATCTTATTTACCGACCAATTTTGCTTTTTCTATTAATAACTCCCCAGTGAATTCGTTTTCCATTTTCACTTTTGATTTTTCTATTTCTATTTTTTTCCTAAATATGGGGGCGTCTAAAACAAAGGTTTCATATTCTCCGCCTTCTCCGCAAATATTAAACCCATACTTATTTTCCAATTGCTTTAATTGCTCCAGTAGGTTTTTGTCTAGGACTTTTCCTAAAAAGTCATTTTGAAGACCTTGAGCAGCTATTTTAGTTATAACCCCTACAATATGAAGACTAATTAATTCTTTCACTTCCTCATATTGTGATTTATGCCACAAAGGAGAAAATACTTTCAACCCCAATTCATCACTTATCTTTTCTATTCTGTCTCTTTGATAATTTGAATATAATGCCCCTGTTATAACCCCATTTATATTGTATTTCTTTTTTGCTTTAATTAATGCGCTTTTCAATGCAGACAATTCTTTTTCTTTTTTGCCTGCTGTTTTGCATTTAATCAAAGGCACACCCAAAGATTTGCTTTGCAAATCAACTAAATGTATTGTCGGTGTGTGATACATATACGAATCTTTGTTTTTTGAATCTATTGTAATTAAACAAGAAACCTTATAGTTCATATTTTTCATTATATGTAAGGCTAAAACAGAATCTTTACCGCCAGAAAACAAACACGCCAGTTTTTCATTCTCATTCTTTGTTTGCTCAAATAGCTCCCCTATAGTGTTTTTTTTGTGCAGATTTTGATATCTTGTTAATAATTTATCAAAACCAGAACCATATTGAATCGCTTTTTTAGGCCTTTCTGATAATTCTTTTGAAAGATATTTTGATGCTATGTCTCGCAAAATTATTTTTCTTCTTGTATTATTTATTTTATAGCTATCTGGCAAAGAAATTACATAATTACAGAGCTTTTTGTCCAAATACGGAAACCTAGCCTCAATTCCAAAATGCATAAATATAGCATCATCTCTATAACAATCAGTATCATATAGTTTTCTTAATTTTGATATACTATCTTTTGTAGGATTATATTCCGATAAAAATCTGTGAAAACCACAAAATAATGAATCTGCACCATTGCCTATTAAAACGACTTTTATTTTGTCTTTATTAATTTGTTTTGCCAGGAAATAAAATGGCAATGCAATACTTACTTTAATTGGATCGCTAGTTTCAATTATCTGCACTATATTTGGTATTGCTTTTATTGCATCATTATCATTAATTGTAATGTAATTTATTTTTATTTTCAATTCTTTTTCCAATTTTTCTGCAAAGTCCTTATCTATTGATTTTCTTTCTGTGGATATATTGTAAAATGCTATATTCTTGTTGTACTTTTGTGCAATACAGGTCATTAAAGAAGAATCAACCCCCCCAGAAACTAATACTGCAATCTTTTTGTCGCTTTTTGACCTCTGTTTAATTGATTCTTCAATTATTTTCTCTGTATGGGTCTTTGCTTTTTCATAACTGTCTTGTGTTGTTTCATTATTAAAGAATCCCAAGTATTGTTCTTTCAATACAACCTTTTTTGTTTTTGTATTTATATTGATGTTTAATAATATTCTTGGATTTAAATCAATTGCCTTTGTTCTAATATTTATAGGCAGAGATTTTCTTTCACTTGAAAAATATAACTGCCCTGTATGAGAATAATACCATAAAGGTTTTATTCCTAAAATAGCTCTTGATAAATAACCTATTATAGAATTTTGTTGTTTGTAAAAAAAAGCAAATGCAAAATCACCATTTAACATATTTATTGCCTTGCCCAAATTATTTTTGTATTTTTGTAATAGCAAAAACAATAATTCAGAATCGTTTTTTGCTTTCAATTTCTCTTTTTTTGCTAAATATTCCCAATTATAGATTTCTGAATTTGCAACCATTACAGAATCTTTTGAAACTAATGGCTGAGGAACAAATCCTACAATAGACAATAAATTGTGTCCTAATTGCAAATCATAAAAATCAATTATTTTTGAACAGTCAGGGCCTCTGTGCTTTAACAGAGAGCTCACTTCTTTAATTATTACTTTTGAATTTGGGCCAAACGCCCCAGATATTCCGCACATACGCAACCTTTTTTTCTTTTAATAAGAGAGAAAAAGAAAATAAGCAAATAGTGTCAAAAAAGGAAACACTTATTTTATAATTACATTAGTGCCTATTGCTTGACCAGGCAATCCTTTGCTGAATTTTGCAGTTAATGCTCCGTTATTACCGTGAACATTAGTTATTTTGCCTAAAATCTGCTTTTTGCTAGAAGTAGTCCAAACAACTCTTTTGCCTATTAAAGCACTGGCTTTTGTTTTGTTATAACCTTCAACGATAATCACATACTGTGTAGGTTTCTGTGTTCTTGAGCCTAACCTATAATTCTTAATTATACCTATAACCTCTGTCATTATAACATCTCCTAAAATATTTCCTTTGTAAATATATTTACTCGAAGTCCTCAAAAGCTCGCTTCACCAGCGCCATTTCGAGGCCAGCTCCATAATTTAATGTAAATATAATCTAAATAGAATAGTTAGATAATATATATAAGAGGGAAAAGGTTTAAAAGGGCTATTCTTCAAAGAACTTAACTTTATTTTCTTTGTACCAAACTAGATGTTTGTAGCTTTCTATTGTGTCGTCAAACTTTGTTCTTAGCTCATCAAGTATTTCTTTGAATTGTTCGTAACTTTCTACTTCCAATTCTATTTCTAAATCGTCTCTGTTTGTTGTCTCGTATGCATAAACTATATTTGGGTGCAATGAACAATAATCCAACAATTCTTTTTTTTCTTTTTACATTGATTTAAATATTTTGTTGTGTTTTTCTAATATGAAGAATTCTTAGAAAGCGGTCAGTGAGAAATAATCGCAATAGTAGTTATTATTGCTACATATTTTATGGGTGTGTTTATTTCTAAGATATTTGTGTGATATTTTATGCCTAGTAGTAAATTTCTTATAGTGGAGAAATTATACAACAAGTCCTAAAATAGGGTGTGATATTTTATGCTTTTGAAAAACATTTCTAAGAAAATACAAAAGAGGGAAGCAATAGAAGAGAAAAAAGCAAGAGCTACAAGTATAAAAGAAGGAGTTGCATACTCTGTAAGCGAAGGTTTCGGAACAAACTATATTACGCCTTATGCTTTGTCTATTGGTGCAAATAATGCACAAATAGGAATTTTAAAATCTTTGCCTCAATTAGTTGGTACATTTGCACAGCTTTATACTATAAAAGAAATGTGGAAATACAATAGAAAAAAAATAGTTTTTATTGGCGTCTTGATTCAAGCAATTCTTTGGCTCGCAATAATATCTGTAGGCACATTATATTTTGTTTTTGGTCTGTACAGCAAAATAACGCCTACGTTATTAATTATTGTTTATACTTTGCTTATTGCTTTTGGCACAGCTACAATTCCTGCTTGGAGTTCGTGGATGAAAGATTTAGTACCAGAAAAGTTAATGGGCAAGTATTTTGGAAATAGAAACAAAATATTAGGATCAGTTGTTTTACTTTCTTTACTTGGTGCAGGATTTGTTTTGGACTATTTCAAACAAACTTATTTGTTTTTAGGGTTTGTAATTTTGTTTGGTCTGGCGTTTATTGGAAGATTAATATCTGTATATTATCTAAAAAAACAATATGAGCCTGAGTTTGAAGTTGAAAGAGAATATTATTTTACTTTTAGACAATTTGTTAAAAAACTACCATATACCAATTTTGGTAAATTCGTAATATTTTATGGTACAATGTTGTTTGCAACATCTATTGCTGTCCCTTTCTTCGCAGTATATATGTTAACAGATCTGGAATTTAGTTATCTATTATTTACAATTATTTTAATTGTTGGTACAGCCAGCAGATTATTGTTTATGCCTTTATGGGGCAAATTGAGTGACAAATATGGAAACGTAACAACAATAAAAAATACTGCTAAGATGATTCCTTTTGTTCCGTTATTGTGGTTTCTTTCGCCTTTAATAATAAAATTAAATCCATCATTAATTTTGCCTTATTTGATTATAGTAGAGGGGTTTTCTGGTTTTTGTTGGGCTGGTTTTGATCTTTCTGCAAGTAATTTCATATATGCAACAGTATCGAGACAAAAAATGGCCTTGTGTGTTACTTATCATAGCATAATAACAAATGTAGGGGTTTTTGTTGGCACAATAATTGGTGGAATTATTGCTACGCTTTCAATATCTTTTTGGTGGATTACTCCTTTGCTTTTTGTTTTCCTTTTAAGTTTTGTTCTACGTGCAGTGTCCTGTATTTTCTTTTTATCAAAAATTAAAGAAGAAAGAACAGATGTAAAACAATTCAAAATGGAGCTCGAGGCAAAAAAAGAACTGAAAATGTTTTCCCCAAAGCACTTGTTACAACATATGCACTTAAGATTTAAACTCTAATGTATAACACAAACTATATAAAAAGATTGCAATATTTTATTGAAGGATGCGTATGACTCAAAAAAAAGTTATTATTGTGGGGCTGGGCCCTGCTGGTTTATTTGCTGCCAAAGAGTTGATAGAACATGGCTTCACAGTAACTGTTTTGGAAAAAGGCAAAGGTCTAAAAGAAAGAACAAAAAAGGACTTGTTATTTGGTGTTGGCGGCGCAGGACTATTTTCAGATGGCAAGCTTTGTTTTAATCCATTTATTGGCGGAGATTTAACTGAATTTGTCAATTTAGAAGGTGCAAATTCATTAATTCAAGAAGTGCATAATACTTTCAAAAATTATGGGATGAATAATGGCTATGCACACAAAAATTTAGAGGATTTACATAATTTAAGAGATGAGTCTGCGAAATGTGGAATTAGATTTGTTGAAATTATGCAAAAGCACATAGGCTCAGATTATTTAGTAAATATTGTTGATAATTTTTGTCAAGATCTTATTAAAAAAGGTGTTGAAATTCAAACAGAAACTGAGGTTCTAGATGTTGTTGTAGGAAATAATCAAATAAAAGAACTGGTTACAAATACAGGGTTGGTTTCTAGCGATTATTATTTATTTTGCGTTGGCCGATATAGTTCGGTTTGGTTTAACAAAATTGCACAAAAAATTGATTTGGAAACACAACACAGGTATACTGATATTGGAGTAAGAATTGAAACCTTGCACTCAATTACAAAAACAGTTACAGATATACAATATGACCCTAAATTTCACATTTATACAAACACGTATGATGATTTTATAAGAACCTTTTGCACAAATCCTGAAGGTTTTGTTGTTACTGAAACCTATGAGAAATTTGTAAATGTAAATGGTCACGCGATGAAAGACAAAAAATCAACAAATACTAATTTTGCATTTTTAGTAAGAGTTAAATTAACAGAACCTATTGAAGACACTACCTCTTATGCCAATCTAATTGGAAAATTAGCAAATTTCCTGGGCGGGGGAAAACCTATTCTACAAAGATTGGGAGACTTAAAAAAAGGCAGAAGATCTACTTGGCAAAAAATAGAGAAAAATTTAGTACAACCAACATTAAATGATGTTACTCCAGGAGATATTTCTTTGCTTCTACCACACAGAATAGTAACAGATATCGTAGAAGGGTTGGAAAAATTAGATAAAATAATACCAGGAATTAATTCTGATTCTACTTTAATTTATGCTCCGGAAATAAAGCTTTGTGCTTTAAGAATTGTTTGCAATAAAGATATGAAAACAAAAAGCTTTGAAAACTTGTTTGTTGCTGGTGATGGCGCAGGAGTAAGCGGTTCAATAGTTGCTGCAGCATCAACTGGACTAATTGCAGCAAGGGGAATAATAAAAAGAAAATAAAACCTAGCCAAGGATACATTTAACACCTTGCCTTAAAATGATTTGTGAAGACAAAAGCTTTTAAGGTATATGTTTATTTAAAAACCTTGCCTGCATTATATAATATATCTCTAAGAGAACTATTATGTTTAATGGGGTGGCATTAAAATGGTTTTTGTAAAAAAGACTTTTGATGACTCAAAATAAAATGCAAAGTATTTTATGGGGTGACAATATGGAACTTATTTTATCAGATGCAAAATTATTTAGACAAAGTATTGATGCGATGGTTGATTTAATTAAAGATGCTGAATTTATTGTAAATGAATATGGTGTTTCATTAAAAGCAATAGATGCTGCTCAGATTGCTATGGTTGTTTTTAATATGCCAAAAGATGTTTTTGAAAAGTTCGATGTTTCAGGCACAACCAAATTAGGAGTTAATCTACCATCGCTTTCTAGCATATTAAAAAGAGCAAAAAACAACGACAAATTGGCCCTAAAGGTAAAGGACAAAAGATTGAACGTTGTTTTGTCAAGTGATAATACAAGATGCTTTTCAATAAACTTATTAGACATTTCCAGCAACGAAATGCCAAACCCAGATATTAATTTTGATGCAACAATTAAAATGAAGGCCAACAATTTAATTGAAGGAGTAAAAGATGCAGGATTATTTTCAACATATTTGCTTTTTAGTGTTGACCCCAAAACATTTAAAATAAATGCTAAGGGGCCACAAGGAGACTTGGAAAATAAAACAGAAATGAGTTCAAAGCAAATTATGGAAAAAGATATTAAAAAGGAAGCAACAGCAATGTTCTCAATAGAATATCTTCAAAATATTTTGAAGGGTGCAAGCTCAGAAACTGATATTGAATTGTTTATAAAAACAAATGCGCCTCTGAAAGTAAAATATAAGATAAGTAATGCTTTGTTAGAATTTTTCTTAGCCCCAAGAGATTATGAATAAAGCCTCTATATTGAGAGAGATTGGTGAGAGGCTATGATACAAATTAAAAATAATAGTGCGTTTGTAAAATCTCTTGATCAAATTGCTGTTTTTACTGATGAATGCAACATTCATTTTAATGATGAGGGAATCAAAATTCTGGCTTTTGACAATGCTCAAATAATCTATTTGGAATATTTTTTGTCAAAAGACGGAATTGGGGGGGAGATTCCCAGTGCAGTTTTTGGAATTAACATAACAGAGTTCAATAAAATATTATCAAAAATTAATTCTCAAGACTTACTGTATTTGGATATTAAGGATAATTGTTTGGATTTAATTATAAAGGGGCAGTATTCAAGAAGTTTTTCTTTTCCTCAGAAAATAGTTGATGAAAAAAAGCTTGATGTTTACACTGATGATTATCCAATTAATTTTCAAATAGAAGGCGATATTTTAAAAGATATTTTTATTAGTGCCCGCGTTGTAAGCGATGCGATATTATTTGATTGCAAAGATAAGGAACTTGCAATATCTTCCGAGGGTATTTATGGAAGATACAAAACCAAAATATCAGCAAATACAAAAGCACCAGTCAAGGCCAAGTTTTCAAGCATACATTTAAGCAACATGTTAAAGAATGCTAGTTTGGACACAAAAATAGATGTAAAACTCAGCCCAAGACATCCTTTTTACATTTCCTATTCTATAGGAAATAATAATTTAAGATTCTTTTTGGCACATATGTTTATTTAGCTGGTTTTTTTCTTTTCAAAAAGAAAAGAAAGCTACTGAGCAAAAAAAGAAAATCCTCATTGCTATTAGCAATTGCTATAAGCAGAATATTCGGGACGTATTAAATATTATTTATTAGCAATAATAATTGCTAAATTGTTTTTTGTCCAAAGACACTTTGTAGCTTTAAAATGCGCATTCTTTAACCTTTTTATTTGCTCATCTATTGAAGATGGCATATCTTCTCTTTTGTATATTCTGAACCATTCTTTTCCTTTTGTTTTGCCAAATGTTTCTTCTAAATTGCGCACAATAACCACATCTAATATAAAAAGTTTTTGCTATTATTTGTTTTTTTCTTTCTTTTCTTTCAATTGTTCATTAAAATTGTTGAGCTTTTCTAAAACCAAGGGATAAATCAAATCAAAATCTGGCAAATCAGTTAAAACATATGTGTTGAGTTTTTTCCAATCTGTTTTGAATGCTTTAGCATGCAGTTCTACCGCATCAAGTACTATTTCAGTTTTGTCAAATTTAGTTTTCCAAAGCTCAGAATCAAACTCTGTGGCTCTTGACAAAAATTGAAAATCATATAAATCTCTTGCTTTTTCTCTCTGCATTAATGCGGAAATCTTTTCGGCCAAAATTTCTTTCAAAGACATTACATTTATTATAAACGGAGTAAAATCAGCAAATTTGGGATTTAAAATTTTCTGTTCAAAAACATATGTCGGGCTTGTTGATAAATCTATTCTTAAAGTATTATCTCTAACTAATGGCCCTTTAAAGGAAATTCTAAATAAATTTGTGTTATAAATTCGTTTGGCAGTAAATTTAAAATTATGTTTATCTAAAATTGCTTTTAATTTTTTGCTGACCAAATCTAAATCTTTAACACAAAAATCCAAATCTTCTGAAAATCTTGGCAAGTTGTAAAATTTGTATAGTGCAGTCCCCCCTTTAAATACAAAAAATAAATTGCTTTTTGCAAGCTCAGATAAAATCAATTCATGCAAATATGCTTTTTCAACAAATTCTTTATTTTCTAGTTTCAATTTCTTTTCAACAGATAATAATGTTTCCTTATCAAACATCACAAATCACCATAATTTTCAATTATGCGCCACTTCTTGTTTTTCTCGTTGGTATTCAACCCAGAAGGGTTTAACAAAATATAATTATAATCCATTATTGGCAGGTCCAATGCAATCCCTTTTCTCTCTAAAATATATCCCACCCTTTTAATCAAAGAAACATTGTTTATTTTTTTTAATAATATTTTTAATACTTTTACATCTAATTCTTCAAAAACATCTACAAAATATTCTAAAGGCATAGTAAAAAAGGAATCTAGTGCCGCTTTTTCCGGCAAAGCAAATCTTACTTTAAAACCATTGTATTCCTCCTCTTTAAAACCAAAAAAATATTTTGTGTTGTAATAAAAAAATGTTCTATTAACCTTTATTTCTTTTGTTTTCCTCGAAGTAAATGAAATTGTGTCGTGTGGTAACTGATCTATTAGACCATAATGAGATAATGCAGAAACAGAGGTAATGTATGATGGACATACCAAATAATTTGCTAAAATATATGGATCATCATAACAACTATAAACTCCTTTCCTTAGTTTAAAAACATAATCTGATTTTATCAATTTATTTACAAAATCATTGGCGGTATTTGGCAAATACTTCTTTAGATCATTTAATTTAAAAATTGGCATTTTTCTTAATAAGTCTACAATCTCTATATCTTTCATATAATATACCAATACCGAAAGGTTTATATTAATATTCGTCTCCTTGTATATGGCAATATATCCTATTTATGGAGAAAACAATATTAATTCGATAATGTTTAAAACATATTCCTGGCAGTTATAAAATAGTTATAGTTGTTAGATACAAAATTGTGCATTTAAGGATAAGGGATAACAAAAGAATTGGTGTCAATACGAGCTCAACAAATAAGAACTATACCCGTGGGTTAAACATTCTTGGTCGTTCTCTGCCTCTGCCAGGGAAAATGCTTGGACCTTCTACAGGTCTAGGGAATATTCCCCAACCTCCTTTTCTTTCAGGAGTTCTGAATAGTGGTCTTTCTGGTCTTCTTGTTTCTCTTGGCCTAAATCTACCTGCTTCTATTTCTCTTGCAACTCCTCTTCTGCCTTCAAAAACAAACCTATCTATTGGAAATCCTCTAAAGTAAGGCCTTCTTCTAAGCAAATGCTGGGCAATAACATCTGATGAAAAGCCCATTCGTCTTGCTATGTGTGAAGACACAATATCTGCAAAGAATTCGTGAGTAGTTGTTGATACTATACTCCCACCCTCGCTCTAAAATTTTCTGCACTTTCTGGTAATACAACATGGCTTAATTCATGTAAAAGAGTCAATGCGCCATCTGACCTTATATTTCCATAACTATCAAACAAATGGTCGTGAGGAATCCTTATTGCACTCTGCAAAACTAGACCAGACATTTTTTTTATATTTTCACCAAAAATTGTGCTAAAAAAGGATTCGTTCAAAGAACTGCCAGATTTGATATTTATTGGCACGTGTCTCATGTTTTCTAAAATCCTTTCATAAATCAGCTTTAACTCAGGATATGTTGTTTCTTTAATCATTTGAGAAACTGTTACTCTAGCATGGTTCATAAAAATTGTCAAGTTGTTCCTTTCTTTCAAAGTTAAAGCCATGAAATATAAACTGCTTTTTTATATATATAGTTTTCTATTATATTATGAATTATACTTTGCTTATTCCCTTTTCTGAAGCGACCAAAAAGAAAGTTGAAGAAATGAAAATAGACTTAAAGAATCCAAATGCTGAGCAAATTGCACTAGTTAGAAATTTGCTAATAAATCTATTTAAGGGACAATTCGAGATTCCTGATGTCGAGCAAAAGTTTATAGAAGACTATTTTGTTTTTTATCCTTTTGTGAGAATTATTTTATCACACACGAATAAAGATAGGTTTTATGATTCTTTTTCTAAATTCTATTATGGGGCTGTTAAAAAAGAATTGAAAGAACCAAAAGAAGCTTTAGATCTTTTGAAAATAGAATATAAAATAGTTGGCGACAGATGCTTGATACCTTTTGAAATTTATATAAAAGCAAAAATATTTTCTGAAAAAGATAAATTAACAAATCAAGCATTGAAAAACGGTTTTGTGTATCTAAACAAAGATAAAACAGTGGGGTTTGTTGCTAGATTTATAGCATCAAGAGTAATTGAAGGCCTACCCTTAAAGGTTTCTGAAATAAGTCCAATATTTAAAAAAATTGCAAATGAAATAGATGATATGTTCAAACCAAAACAACCCAAATACAATCTCAAAATAGGAAAAGCAAGATTTGAGAATTTTCCCCCTTGTATGTCTCGCATATTAAGCACTATGCTTGAGCATGGAAATCCAAGCCATATGGAAAGATATTATTTCGCAACCTTCAATTTCACAATAAAAATGGATTTTGAATCTGTTTTAAATCTGTTTAAAAATACAGGCGATTTTAATGAAAAAATTGCAAAATACCAATTGGAAAAAATCCAAAAATATCCTTGCTCTAATTGCGATACTTTAAAAAGCATGGGTTTGTGTTTTCCAGACGACTTCTGCAGTAATATTAAGGGACCTGTAGGATATTACATAAAGAAAACCTATAAAAAAATCTAAATTAAATCAACATATAAATTTGTAATGCACAGGTACTAATTAACAGAGTAGTAGGACATCAAAATAGTTAAGAAAAGGATAAAAGGAAATAATAAGTAGTATATTAAATCAGAAAGTATGCCCAAATATATGAGCGCAGCAAAAACTGCAAAACATATTATACTAATTATTAATGTAATAATATAGTATGCCTGTCCTTTTGGATTTGTTACTTGGCCAAATGTTTTTTGGAGATTCTCTAATATGTTGCCTTTCATTATTGTTTTGTAAGAACTAAAAACAAAGAATAAACAAAATAATAAAACAACAAATAATATAATTTCAGTTAAAACAGTATCATAAATAATATAAAGTTCTGCAAAGAATGCCATAATTATTGCAAACACCAAATCAACAATAAACAATTTTAATCCTATGCTAAAATAATCTTTAATCTTCAGGGCGGGATAAAACATTTTTTTTAAAAAGAAAATACTCAACACAAAGAAAAGATAAATAAATGGCAATTCTATTAAAAACATCAAAATATAGAATGTTGTTTCGCTTTCTACTAAAAAGATTGCAGAGTCTAATCCTAACAATATTAGGGCAGATTTGTAAAGTCCGTAAATTAACCAAAATAAAAAGAAACAAATAAAAATTAGTGGCAGATTTTGTGATGCTTGTAATTTGAAAAGGTTCCAACTAAGTTTCTCTTGCGTTATTCTTTTTGCAGGCGCCATAATCTAAAGAAATAGGTAAAGAATTTAAAGAGTTGTGCTAAATTAACTTTGTATCTTTACTATATAAAGCATATTTTTCTCTATTATTGAATATTGTTTAGCACTTGTTTGTTTGATTAGTTTTAATATATCCTCTTTTTTAAAACTTCTCGAAACCAACCCCTTAATCCAAGAATCATTAAAAAAATATGCGTTATCCGAAAACTTTGGGTTTTTGTGTCCTCTAGATAAACACATTTTTCGTCTTAATTTATCAAATTTAGAACTATAAACAGAAACAAAGACGTATTTTGAGTGTTTTATTATTTCAGTAAATAGATTAGAATTATTTATGTTTCCAAAAGTATTCATTGCACAAATAATTAAATCGAATTTGTTTTTTGATTTGAAATAATTGGTTACATTTATTCTCTTTAAAACTACATTTTTAATCTTTCGAAATCTAATTTTTACAAAATCAAACATATCTTTATCATGCTCTAATCCTATTATTTTACAATTTGGAATGGTCTTTAAAATTAAATTTATTATTCTTCCCGAACCAACCCCAATCTCTAGTATTTTTTGAGGTTTAACTTTTTTTAGAAATTTAATTAATTCTTGTTCTTCTTGGGCCCAGTTGGAATACCACAAAGATTTTGTTTTTAAATTTAACTCAGTATCTAAAAGACAAGAAATACAAGGATTTGAATTATGCATAAATTAGAGAGTACAAAAAAGAATTTAAATGAATGTTTAAAAAAATAAAAAAGGAAAGAAGAGAAGATTTTAATTTTATTCTTCTTCGACTTCTAAGTTTAATTTTTCCTTTAATTCTCTGTATCTGTTTCTTATTGTAACTTCTGTTACACCAGCAACATTTGCAACTTGCTTTTGTGTTCTCTTTTCGTTTTTTAACAAAGCAGCAATGTAAACTGCAGCAGCTGCAACACCTGTTGGACCTCTACCAGAAATCAAACCCTTTACAATAGCATCATTTAGAATTTTACGTGCTTCTTCTTGGACTTCGCCAGATAAATTAAGCTCAGATGCAAATCTTGAAATGTAGTATATTGGATTTGTTAAAGGAACTGACATTTGCAATTCTCTTACTAAATATCTGTAATTTCTTCCAATATCCTTTTTTGTCAAACCAGATGCCTCTGCCATTTCATTCAATGTTCTTGGAATGTTTGCATTTCTACAAATAGCATATAACACAGCAGCAACAACAGCTTCAATTAATCGTCCTCTAATCAATTCTTTCTCAACTGTTTTCCTGTAAAGCACAGCAGCCTGCTCAACTAAAGACTCAGGAATATTTAAATATTGCGCCATTCTTCTAAGCTCTGTAAGAGCTATAGACAAATTCCTTTGAACTGAGTTCGAAACTGCAGTTCTTTTGTGCCATCTAATTAGTCTATACATTTGTTCTCTTGTTTCAGCACTTAATTTGTTGCCACGGGCATCTCTTCCCCCTCTTTCAATCATTGTGCTTACTCCTTTGTTAAGTTTAGAATGTTGCATTGGCCCGCCAGTTCTTGCTTTGTCATTAAATTCATCAGAATCAAATGTTCTCCATTCTTTTGACAAATCTACAGCATCACCCGCCAAAACACAGCCACAAGTCTTACAAACTTGTTCACCATTTTCCCTATCACGAATAAAAACCTTACCTTTACATTCAGGACAAATACTTTCAACCATGTTTACACCTCAAATATAAAAATCAGTTTTAAAAAGAGATAAATTTATAAACTTTTTTATATTCTCTTATATTTTTGGAGAATAAGTTATATATAAACCTTTGCATAGATTTTCTCATATATAAAGGTCAATTTCTTATAAATTGGTTCAAATCTGTTTTTTGTATCATATTCTCAAAACCAATGTTTTTTTCTTGCAAAATAAAAAACAACAAAACCAGCAAAACAAACTATTGCTCCAAATACAAAAGTGTAACTAGGATTTAAATCCCACAAAAAACCAGCAACAAATCCAGCAGGCAAAGCAACTAAACCAGTTACTGTATTCCACGCACCAATAGCAATTCCATTTAATTCAGCAGGAGATAAATCAGCAACTTCTGCTTTTTGTTGACTTTGCAAAATTGCATAAACTAACCCAAACAAAATAAATGCGATTATTAACATTGTTAAATTATTAAATATGGCCAATATAACAGACATTAAAATAAATAAAAAATATCCCCCCATCATTAATCTTCTTCTACCAACTTTGTCCGCCCAAATACCAAAAGGAATAGAAAATCCTGCGTAAATTAAATTAAATAATACATACAATAATAGCGGCCCACCAACTGCCCACACACCAGAAAAATTTTGTTGCGCTCTTAAAATCAAAAACATATAACCAAAATTTGCAAAAGCAAAAAAAGTAGAAACAATAATAAATAACCAAACACTCTTTGGTAATTTTCGCATCTGTTGAATCATATTTTGTTTTTCGGGTTTGGTTTTCAAATCTTTAACAAATACTACTGGAACTAAACTAAAAAACGCAAAACATGAGGCAATTAATATAATAGAAACATAACTTAATTTTGCAACATCATATAAAACAAAAACTAAGATAGACCCAAAAATTCCGCCAGCAGTATCCAAGGATTTTTGTATTGCAAATGCTTTTCCATGTGCCATTCCGCTTTCAACAATAATCGCATCTCTTGGTGCCTCTCGAACGCCTTTCCCAATTCTTTCAGTACATGAAAAAATAATGGCTATTGGCCAAATTGTACTTAACGCAAGACATATTTTTGAAAAACCAGAAAAAAAGTATCCAAAAATAACAAATGGTTTTCTTTTTCCTATTCTATCAGACCAAAAACCAGCAAATATTTGTAATGATTTTCCTATTGCTTCTCTTAAACCTGCAATAATACCTATAACTATTCCTGGCGCACCCAAATATACCAAAAATAGAGGCAATATTGGCATCAACATTTCGCCACCAATATCGTTGAAAAAACTTGTTATGCCTAACAACCAAACATTTCTTGGCTTTTTTTTAGAATCAACAACCATATTAACGACCACAAATAAAAAATGAGGATAACTTTATATATCCTGTTATAATATATAATATATCCTAAAAGGTGATCCTATTGGTTGGCGAAAAAAAAGTTATTGAAAAAGTTCAAAAAACAGTAAATAAAACACTAAATAAAAAATTAAAAGCGAGTAATAAGAAAATTGATGAAATATTGGATGAAAAAACAGGAACTCTTGAAAAAAAGGATAAAAGAATAGTTAAAAAGATTAAAGAAAATGAAAAGGAAATTGAGGGAGAAAAAAAAGCTAAAAAGAAAATTAAAAAAGATCTAACAAAAACAAAAGAAAGAGTAGAAGTATTGGAAAAAATCGTAAAGAAAAAGTTAAAAAAGAGAGTTAAACAAAAAGGAAAGAAAAAGTCTAAAAAGGTCAAGCCAATAATTCTAAAGACTGTTGTTGCGAAGAACAAATTACAAAAGAAAAGAAAAATAAAGAAATTAAAAAAAATCGAAAAAAAGAAAGCTAAGAAAACCAGACCAATAGTTGTAAAAAATGTAGTGATTGTAAAAAACAAACCTTCAAAGAAAAGAAAAGGCTACAAAAAATTGAAAAGAGCCAGAAAGAAAAAGATAAAGAAAGTTGAAAAAATTCAGAAAAAAAGAAAACTAAGAAAACCAGACAAAACAAAGATACTTAATAAAAAAATTAAACTACTCACAAAAAAATTACATAAAAAGAACAAACTAATTTTAAAATTACAACACAAACAAAAGGAAATTTATGAAAACAGGGACAAAAAAAAATCAGCATTAGAAAAAGAACTTGAAAAAGCAAAGAAAGAATCAAAAGTTTTGCCAAAAGAGGAAAAGAAAGCAAAAGAATCTGTTGAAAAGTTGGAAAAAGTAGAAAGAGAGAAAAGAAAACTTGAAAAGGAATTAATGAAGATCAAAGCAAGATTTAGAAAGAAAAATGCTGATTTTATGACTGTTGTTGCAAGTACTAGAAAAATGATTAATGAACCTTTGTCAGAGTTAGAACCAAAATTAGGATATAAAGATAAAACATTCATTGTGAGAGAAACACAAAAAGAAATTGACCTGTTAAGATGTGAAAATGAAACCTTGAAAGTAAATCTAAAGGGTATAGAACTTGATATTGAAAAAGAAAAACAAAAAGTAGATGAAATTAAAAAGGAATTGGCACAAAAAGATACAATAATTCAAATAATGGAAAGGGGAGAAATAGAAATTAAAGGAATAGTTCAAACAAAAATAGATGGTGCCAAAGTAAGGTGGCTTGGCTGGCCAGAAGGCGGAGTTTTAGAAGAAATTGATTTGAGTATAATAAATAACAGTTTAGATACTTTGAGAAACATTCACATAGACTTAAGCGTAAGAAATTCTGAAAGTTTGATCACAAGATTAGATAAACTGCCTGCAAAAAGAACTTTAGGCCCAAAAGAAAAGATAACTTATAAGGTTAATCTCTTCAAATACTTAAAGAAGAGAGGAACCTATAATATAACTGTTAGACTTTACTCAACAAGTCCGCCAAGAGAACTAGATTTGAAAGAAAAAACAATAATATTATAAATAGGTTTTGTATATTATAGTGTATTATATTTTAAGAATATACGGAGGGATACTATGTCTTTCATAGGAAAAATACTGTCAAAATCGCAAAAAGATTCTGTAGATGTCGAGGACTTTTTAAATACATTAGACACCGAAACTCAAGAAGTAGAAGATGCTGATGCTTATATAAAACCTATGTTTTTAAAAGCAGATACAGATTTGAAAACTATAGCAAAAGAGTTAAAAGATGGAAACACAGTCCTATTAAATGTGAGTGAAATAATAAAAAGAAATCCTCTAAGATTAAAGGAACAAATCAACAAATTGAAGAGATTTATTGACGAAATTGATGGAGATGTGGCAAGAATCTCAGAAGAAAAATTGATTTTGACACCAGCAAGAATCAAGATAATAAAAAAGAAGTAGATTTGGTGGTAAAATATACCTACTATTAAAGGGGTAAAGTTCACAGTCTCTGGAGATGAAATTTCAGAGACTATTCAATCTTTTTTTAATTATAAAATAGAAACCCCAGAATACAAATTGTGGTATCATCCTTATTGGTTTGTTGAAATTCACATCGGTTTAGAAAAACACTTTGCAATTCTAGACGCTACTAATTCAGAAATTAAAATAGATGTTAATGAACTTCTGAGCGCCAGAAAACAAACTCCAATTCCATTTGACGATTTAAATATTGATGCAACAGAAGGTTTCAAAAAAGATAATTTAATATATGCAAAAATAAATGAAGCGCCAGAAGTTGAAAGAATGGTGGCATATAAGTTAAAATACTTATATCCAGAAAAGGAAATTCTTGTGGCCACACCTCATTTAGTCAATGTTCCTGTTTGGGAATTTAAAATACAGGGTAAAAAAGTCTGTGTCTTTGGAAATGACGAAAACTACAAAAAAACAATTTCAAATATTTTAGAAACTAATTTCCCTAAAAAGAAAAAATCACAAAGCGAATTATTTGCACAAACAGTAGGACAAATAAAAAAACCCGCTAGCTTTTTTAAAGATTTTGTCCAGGTAGTTAAAACAAGTAATAAGTGGCTTTTACTTCTTGTACTTATTATTGTTGTAATTATTCTTATATTTATTATAAAGAAAATAATTGGGAAAATATAAATCAATATGTATAACGAACACATTTATTAATTAATTGTATTATATATATAAGAGTGATTAGGTGATAACTATGAGCATATATGAAGAACTGATTGGGAAAACAGACATTTCACAAGAAGAAATAGATAAAAAAATACAAAACCTAATGAAAAGAAACCCAGATTTAAATAAAGATATTGCTGCGTTCTTTCTTGCAAAAGATTTGGGAATAGAAATTGATGATTCTAAACTTGTAATAACGCCTTTGAATCTTTTAGAAGAAAATACTAAAAATGCAAATATTTTGGTTTCTATTGACCGAATTTTCGCAAAAAAAGATTTCGCTAAAGAAGATAGGAAAGGAACAGTTCAAAATTTGATAGTAACTGATAATACAGCACATTTGCAACTCTCTTTATGGAATTATCCTGGAACACTAAATCAGGAGGAGGTAATTCTCGTCACAAATATTTATGTAAACACATTTAAAGGCGAAAAAAAATTGAATACAAGCAAGTTTTCAACAATAAAAGTTAAAACAGAAGTGGAGAGAAAATATGTTGAAAAAAAATTGTATGAATTACAAGATAGAGAATATAATTTGTCTGTTACAGGCATTTTAAAAAGCAAAAGCGAGATAAAAGAATTTGAACGTGATGGCCAAAACAAATTTGTTTTGCGATTTGTATTAACAGAGGATGGCTTTCAGAATAATTGTGTTGCTTGGGGTAAAATAGGGCAAGAAGTCGATAAAATAGAGGATAACACAAAAATAAAAATTAAGAATTGCTATTCTAAATTGAATAGGGGACAATTAGAATTACATTTAAATGATTTTACCAAAATAGAAATATTAGAAAAAAATGCACAAGAATATGTTGCGCCAAAAAAGAAAATATCTGAAATGGGATATAATGAAGTATATGAAATTAACGCAAAAATAAAAGAGGTCTTACTAACAAGATATAATAAAATTTGCAAAGTGTGCAACAGCCCTATGATTAAAGTTGAGGATAAATATTTTTGTTCTATTTGCAATAGTGAACAACAATCATTTGCAAAAGCAAATGTTGTTTTAATAATCGAAGATGATTCGGGAGTTACTAATGCTTTTTTAACAAAAAAGATTTTAATACAACTATTAAATTGTAATGAAGATGATTTAGAATCCAAACTAAATACTGAAAATTTACAAAATTTGGATATCCATGTAATAGGTTATTTGCGAAAAAATAGAAATGATGAATCTGAATTCTTTGTGAATAGCTTAATATGATACTTATGGCATATTGTGAGGTGGAAATATGACTACAAAAATAGAGAAAATCTGTGATCTTCCTGGCGTTGGGCCAGCAGCAGAAGAAAAACTAATAGCAGGAGGCTTTGCAAGTTTAGAGGCAATAGCTGTTGCTTCACCTGGTGAACTATCAACAACAGCAGGGTTTGGAGAATCAACAGCAAGAAAAATCATACAAGCAGCAAGAGAAGCAATGAATATTGGGTTTGAAAGTGCAAAAGAATCTCTTGCAAAAAGAGTAAAAATGATTAAAATTACAACAGGAAGCAAAGCTATTGATGATTTATTGGGTGGGGGTATAGAATCACAAAGTATAACTGAGGTTTATGGCAGATTTGGTAGCGGAAAAACACAATGGTGCTTTCAATTATGTGTAACTGCACAATTACCTAAAGAGAAGGGTGGTTTAGGAGGAAAGGTAATATATATTGATTCTGAGAACTCATTTAGACCTGAGAGGGTAGTAAATATTGCAAAAAGGTATGGTATGGATCCTGACAAGGTATTGCAAAACATAATGGTAGGCAGAGCATATAATGCAGATCACCAGATGTTATTAGCAGATAAAGCAAAAGAGAAAGTAGAAGAAGATCCTACAATAAAATTATTGATTGTTGATTCTTTGACTGCGCATTTTAGAGCAGAGTTTACAGGTAGAGGACAATTAGCTGATAGACAGCAAAAATTAAATAGACATATGTATATGTTAATAAAATTAGCAGAGAGTAAAAACTTAGCAGTATTGGTAACAAATCAAGTAATGGATAGACCAGATGTTTTATTTGGAGATCCTACTGTGCCAATTGGAGGCAATATCGTTGCCCACGCTAGCAAAACTCGCCTATACTTGCGAAAGGGCAAAGGCGAAACACATGTTGCTAAATTAGTGGATTCCCCTTACTTACCAGATGGCGAAGCAATTTACAAGGTAACAGCAGAAGGAATAATTGACGAGTAAATGAGATCTAATTCTCATTTTTATTTTTTAAATTAAGTAGATAAATTGCAAAGGTTAATTTATCTTTAGATTTGTATTTTTCTAACAATTTAAATCCAGTCTTTTCCAAAGTGTGTTTTGATACTTTGTTTGTAATTGGTTTTGTAACTAAAATTGACAATATTTTATCAAAACCCTTTTGTTTTGCCTTATTGATCATTTTGAAATATAGCTTGTATGATAGACCTTGTTTTCTATGATGTTGAGCTATCGCCAATTGTTCAAAGAAAAGAATTTTTCCGGTTTTTTTAATGGTGTGTTTTAATACATCGTCAACAACATCAAACTTTGAAATTTTATTTTTTGTATAGCTAGCATTAAATCCAATGACTTTATCTTTTTCTTTTAATACAAAAAAATAAGGGTTGTTTTTTATTCTTCGTTTATATTCATTTAAACTAGGAATGGGATAATCAATAAACCCAATTTTATTTTTATCTGTTCTTTTAATATTATTTGAAACAGTTAACTCTCTAATTCTTTTAGCATCGATTTCTTTTGCCAACATTAGTTTCATAATTTCACTTAAACTCAATAATTTCCATTTTGCCAATTGCGTCTTTTATTAATGCATCAATGTCCAATTCTTTTTCTAATTCTTTGACTTTTTCTAAATTGGCTTTGGTTGTTGGGTGTTTTGGAGTAAACAAAGTGCAACAATCACCTTGAGGAATAATTGATGTTTCATAAGTGTCAATCTGTTTTGCGAGATCAACAATTTCCTCTTTGTTATAACCAACCAATGGCCTCAATACAGGTATAGAAACTGCTTCTTGTATTGCACACATGTTATCAATTGTTTGTGAACTAACTTGTGCCAATGCCTCCCCTGTTACTAATGCTTTGTATTTCTCTTTCTGTGCTAGTTGTTCTGCAATTCTTAACATAAATCTTCTGTACAAAACAATTCTCTCTTCTAGGGGGGTTTTCATTTTGATTTCCATTTGTATTTTGTAAAATGGAACAATATATAATTTATTTTTTGGTTGATATTTTAACAAAATCTTACAGAGGTCTTTTGATTTTATTATGCTAACATCATTTGTTCCTGGCACACTGTGAAAATGGATATAATCTAAGTTACAACCACGCTTCAACATTAAATAACTCGAAACTGGAGAGTCAATACCCCCCGACATTAAAGACAATAGTTGTCCTGAACATCCAACAGGCAATCCACCAATGCCTTTAATAGTTTCAAAATAAATATAAGTGCCTCTGGATCTTATTTCGACAAATATTTCTTTATCTGGCTTTGATAAATTTGCTTTTCTGTCAATTACATCTCCAATACTTTTTGCAATTTCTTGACTGCCAAGTTTAATTGTGTTATCGTGGCGTGCTCTTATTGCAAAGGTTTCAGTTTGTTCAATCCATTCAGTATATTTTTTCTCAACAAATTCAATAACTTTATTCAAGGATTTGGTTTCTAAAAAATATGTTGGAGATATTGTTGATATTCCAGGAATATCTTTTATAATATTTAATGCGTTTTTATCTTGTGTTTTAATATACAATCTATCATGAGAAATAGTTATAGTATGTTTTATTTTTTGCTTATTTAATGCGAAATCTATATTATTGTTCAATCTTCTTTTGAACAATTCTTGTACAGGTTTTGATTTAATAAATAATTCTCCAAATGAAATTAATATTCCGTCCATAGCATCACAAAAATCAATAAATATTTATCAACAGGAAAGATTTTAAACACGTGTTATAATATATATTTATGAATAATAAAACTGTTGGAATTCTATTTATTGTTTTGGCAGGCATTTTGGGATTAATTATCTTTTTGTTCAATAGGGCTTTAAATAAAATTGTTGCGGAAACTTGTACTCATGGCCCAACTTGCCCAATGTATAGCACAATCGCATTTAATACTTATTTGAGCATAGGAATTATTGTAATTATTATTTTGGCTGGGTTGGCATTTATTTTGTTTTTCAAAGATAACAAAAAACAAGTTAAAAAAGTTGATGAATCAGAATATCTAGATATAATGAAAGTATTAAAAGAAGATGAACGATTAACATTGAAAACAATTATTGCAAATAATGGAATTATTTTCCAATCTGATTTGGTAGAAAAAACTAATTATCCCAAAGTAAAAATTACTCGAATTTTATATCCTTTGGGGTTTTTATTAAATCCTATAATTGCAGGAATTGCAATGACA
>PEXK01000050.1:0-35740 GCA_002779075.1 Candidatus Diapherotrites archaeon CG08_land_8_20_14_0_20_30_16
CAAGGTTTCGGAACCGTTAAATTCCTGTTCTATTCTCCCGAATACTTGGAGGGATTGATTTTTAGTGCAACGATGCCGAAGGCAAAAAATCAAAGTCGTCGTGTCTATAGTTTAGTATTGGAGGTTGCCGCCGTTCTCTTAATCAGAGATTCATAAAGTTTGACATATTGTTTAATCATCCTATCTGAATTGAATTTTTTAGCTGTTTGTATGGCATTTTCTGCAATTTCCTTTCTCTTAGAAATATCAGATTTAATTTTATTAATTTTTGATATCATTTCATCAATACTATTTACAATATACCCATTTTTACCATTTTCAATTATTTCTGGAGCTACGCCAAAAGGAAAAACTATTGGAACTAAACCTTGTGACATGGCTTCAACAAGACTCAGACAAAATCCCTCATATCTTGAAGTGTTGATATATAAATCTCCATAATGCTTTCTTAAAATAGAAGGTATTTTTTTCTTTTCTACACTTAAATACGATTTTGTTTTCAAAATTTGATCAAAAACTTTTTTGTATTGGTCAGTTTTATAGCACATCCCAATTATTACTTTATTAAGTAAAGGAAAATTATTTAAGACATATATTAAGCGAGGTATTCCTTTTAATTTAACAGTGAATTGATCGTTTCCTAACCTTCCAGAATAAACTAAATTGGCTTCTTTCTTAACCTTTTTTATAATATTTGAATCAAACCAATAATCTTCGATAGAATTATGAATTAATATAATTTTATCCTTTGGAACTTTATTTTTGATTAACTCAGCTTGAACTTTTTTTGATGTAACAATTACTGCATCACTTCTCTTTGCAACATAAATCTCTATTTTAGAGATGTCCTTTAAAGGTTTGAGATTAGATTTCAGGTTTGGAATAGTGTTATTTTCGTACAAGTTTCTAAGGATTGAATAAAGTTCTTTTTTCTCTTTTTCCAAGTTTTTCATAGAAGGAACGGCTTTTAAAAAACCATATGTTGTAGATCCAAAATGCGAAATCACGGGCATGCCATTTCCAATGAAAGCTAAAGGAGTATATGTTGTCCCCTGTATAATATCGTATTTTTTAGCGTCCTCATGTTTTTTAATCAGAGAATAAAAAAATAATATGTTTGAAATGCCAAACATATCTGGAGATAATAAATCAACACTGTTAGTAGGATATAAATTATCCACACTATATTTTTGTTTTTTTAATTTTTCGATTATAATGTCATTAATATAATGTGCGCCTGTTTTAAACTTCTTTTCAGAATGTATAAATAATACTTTTTTTTTCATAATATAATTAGAAAATACCTTCTTTTATATAATTTTTGGTAAGTTTAGGCGGCAACCCCCAAATATAATTTTACACGACGATTGAATAGAACACCTATTTCACGAACTTTATTCGTGAAATAGCTTGATAAGTGGTTTTTGCGAAATACATATAAAATGTTATTGTGTTTATAGAATATGATGTTAGATAATGAAAAAATAGAAAATAATTTAAGTATGTTGAAAGTAAATCTAAAACTTAGAAAATATTCCCAAAAAACTATTGATAAATATGTTTCTCTTATTGGAAAATTTTTGAAATATAATAAATCACCAAAAGAATATTTAATTACACTATCAAATAATGGTAGAGAAACAATAAGATCTAATTATTTTGCATTAAAATTCTTTTCAGAAAATGTTTTAGATAAAAAACTCGATGCAACAATTCCTCTGACAAAAAGAAAAATGCATTTGCCAAATGTAATAAACAAAACAGAAATAGAAACACTCTTTAATGTAACAACTAATTTAAAACATAAACTTGTTTTGAGGCTGTTGTATTATGCTGGATTGAGATTAAATGAAGTAAGAAATCTAAAATGGGAAGACTTAGATTTTGAAAGAGAATTAATAAATGTGAAAAAAGGAAAAGGAGATAAAGACAGAACTGTTTTTTTGCACAAAAAACTAAAAGAAATATTAGAAGAAAATGGGATAAAAAAACAAGGCTTTATTTTAATTTCAGAAAGAAACACAAAATATAATGAAAGAACAATACAACAAATTATAAAAACAGCATTAAAAAAAACAGATATTAAAAAAAATGTGACCCCGCATACATTAAGACACTGTTTTGCCACTCACTTATTAGAAGCTGGCTGCGATATTAGATATATTCAACAGTTATTAGGACACAAAGATCTGAAAACAACACAAATATATACGCATGTTGCAAACAAAGATATTAAAAGATTAGCAGAGTTATTGTAATATTATTATAAATTTATACTAAGTATTATATTAAATAAAATATAGTTTATGAGGAATATAAAATGAGCGGAGAAATAATATTTACAGCAAATACTGATGATTGGAAAGCAGTAAAAAAACTGAAAATAGAAAAAAATGTACAAGGCATAGACATTGCTACATTCTTAGCATCAGTAAGCATAAGCTTTGACACCAAAATAGAAGATTATTTGAAAAAATCAGTTAACGCAAAACCATTAGATGAATATATTGATTCGATAACAAAAGGTACTTTCAAAACAGAAGAAGACATAGCTAAAGTATTAAAAGCAATAAATGCAACACAGGCAAATAAAGCAATTAATGCATGCATACCTGAAGCATCAACACCAAAAGAAACAGATTTATTAAAATCATTCTTAAAGAGTTATTTGACAAAAAAGACATTATTAAAAATAAATTTCTGTGTTGATTACTCTGATTTACCATTAAAAATAAATAAAGGAAAATAGTGTTTTATTAATGAAACAATTGTTTCTTTAAAGAAACAGTTCATATTTCTTTCTGTTTCAATTATATTATGATTAGTGCATTTAACAAATTTAAAGGGGTAGAAATACTTAATTTTTTCTTAGATCATCCTAATTCCGAATTAAATATAAACGACCTAGCAAAAAAACTCAAAATTAGCACAAGAACAGCTAAAGAATATATTGATTTATTATTAGAATATAATATCTTGTTTGATAAAAATATTAGAAATAATAAATTAGTAGTATTAAATAATGATGATAAATTAGTAACTGAACTCAAAAAAGTAAGGGTTTTATCTTTAGTAAAAGAACTAAAATTAGAGAAAGAAATAAATAATCCTTTTTACATATTTGGTAGTTGTGCTTCTGGGGAATATTATGAAGAAAGTGATTTAGATATTTTTATAATTAAACAAAAAAATTACAACAAAAATAAGGTTTTAGCATTGGCGAGCAAAATAAGATTAGAAGTTAATATTAAAGAAGTTCCATTTTACAAATTACTAGAATATAAAGATAAGAATAAAGAATTTATTATAGAAGTTAAAGGGGGAATTTATTTTGGAGAGCCATTACATGGGCTATAATGAGTGCTTAGAAAAAAGAATAATTAAAGTAAATCCATTAACAAAAAGTTGGATTGATAAAGAAATAAAATCTGCAGAACAATTTTTATCTGAAGCTAAAACAATATATCCTACAGGTTGTTGCATATTCTAGTATGTTCCATTCCGTAAGAGCATTATTATATTCAAAAGGATTTTCTGAAAAAGGACATTATTGTTTGTTTCAATTCACATCAAACATATTCAAAGAAAATAATGAACTATTTGAATTAATTGCAAAAGCAGATAGGTCTAGAGTATCAAGACAAGATATTGCTTATGATTGTATGGATTCAAATAAAGAACAAGCACAAGATGCAATAAATACAGCAAAAGAATTATTGGAATTAACAAAAAAGATTTTAACTAAATGAAATTATCTTTTTACCCTAACAGAGATTGCCCTTGCCAGTTCTTCAGGGAACTCAAATACTAAAAAATCGTTTTCCAAGATTTCTGTATATCTATCTTCTGTTGATATGAAAACTATATTTTTGTTTAATCTTTTCAAATAGTTTGCTAATTCAATTACCCCTTCTTTTGTAATAGTTGTTGTCTGGCCCAATAAAACAATAATATATGTGTCGGTTTCTTTTTTTGTTAACTCTATTGCTTGAATATATCTATTGGAATCAGCATCGCCCATAATGTCTATTGGATTTTTTGTTCCAACACCAAAAGGCATTACCTTCTTTAGTGCAGATTTTGTTTTTTCTGCTAACTCCAATATAGGAATATTGTATTGCTCAAAATGATCAGATAATAAAATACCATAACCGCCACCATTAGTAATAATTGTTGTATTTTTTATTGACTTTATATTTTGGGATTTAGAAAAATTTACCAAATCTGTTACATTTTCTGCATTCAAAATATTGAATTGCTTGAATATCCCTGAATAAACAGAAGAATCCCCTGCTAAATTACCAGTATGACTTTGAACACTCTGCGATCCTTTTTTACTTCTGCCAGCTTTTAATGCAACAATTGGTTTTTTTTGCTTTCTCAATATTTTTATAAATCTTTTTCCATCAATAATTTCCTCAACATAGAAAGCAATTATTTTTGTGTGCTTGTCTTTATTCAAATATTCTAATAAATCACACTCATTAACATCACAGGCATTGCCATAACTAACAAATTTATTTAATCCTACTTTATTTTTTTCAAACTGTTCAATCAAAATAGCACCAACAGTTCCAGATTGGCTAATTAAAGATACATTTCCTAACTTTGGTCTTTTCTGGGCAGTTATTGACAAAAACAAACAATCCAGTTTGTTGAAATTATCAAATATACCCAAAGTATTTGGACCTACAATTCTTATTTTTGTTTTCCTCGCAATTTGAACAAGTTCTTGCTCACTGTGCAGATCTCCTGCCTCTTTAAAACCTGCACTAATTATTACTGCAAATTTTGTTTTCTTTTTTGCACAATCTTTCAGCACATCAATAACAAATGGTTTTGGTATTGCAATAATTACTAAATCTAACTCTTTTAGAGGGAGATCAGATACTTTTGGATATGCTTTCAATCCAAGAATTTGTGGACAATCAATATTTACTGGAAACAATTTTCTGTGTACATTATAATGCAAGAGATTTTGCATTATTGAAAAACCAATTTTTCCTGGTTTGTTTGAAGCACCAACAACTGCTAATGTTTTGGGATTAAATAATTTCTCTAGCATAAAAATCACCTATTTTTATGAACTGTTGCAATTTCTGATTTTTCTGAAGAAATTTACAACTGGGCATAAAATCACACTTTTTAAGATATAACAAGTTAGGAACACTTAAAAATAAAGATGAACTCTTTAAATATATATAGTAAATATTAATAAATGCGTGTTAAAAGACAAAAAGAAGAAATAATTGAAAAAAAGAAAAAGTACATCTGATTATAGGGATAACAAAAAATAGATTTGCACAAGTTGTAAGAAGATAAAACCAATGTTGTATACAGAAAAAAGGCAATTTGAAAATATATTAATTTGGAGAAGTTAGATAATCTGAAATAATTTAAAACTATTTCCTGTTTAGTTCATTTTGCAACGATTTGATTTAGTTTTCTAAGTGTTGATCAAAATAATTAAACACCCTCCAAAGAACAGTGTCATCAACCAATTGTTTCAAATCTCTTTTTTTGTCCCATTTATTTAATGCTTCCAAAATAGCTCTTAAAAATACTTTTTGAAATTGTGGAAAATCTTTCCAACCAGTCCACTTAGGATAATATTGAGCAAAAGGAAGAATCTCAAACTGTCCATCTTTATTTTCAGCACCTTCGTTTTTTAATCTTTCAAAATGCTGTCTAAATAAAAAATTTCTTTCTCCAATAACTAAAAGATTCAAAAAAGGCAGATTATCTACATATGATATATTATGTGCCCTTTCTTTCCAAGTTCTTTCTAATCTTTTTAATTCTGCTAATAATTCCTTAGAGGTTTGGGTCCTATCATTAGAGCTAATAAATTGTTTTCTTCTTGCAGACGGTGCTTTTTCTGTTAGTTTTCTTCTTTTGTCTGGTGATAATTTTTCAAACCTTTGTATTTGACTCTTTGATCTTTCTTCTGAACTCACTTTTGAACTACCTTTATGCAATGCTTCAACTTTTGCTTTTTTTTGTTGAGGACTAAGATTGGCCCATTTCTCTTTTGCAATTCTACTGTAATCAGTCTTATTTTTCAAGCCAAATCTATATTTCCAGAGAAGATCATTTATTGCTTTTTCAAAATGTCCCTGACCAGACTGAGAACCAATTTGTCTTACTGGAAATAATCTGTAAGCCAAAAATTTGGCTGTTTCAAAAGGGACCCCAAATCTTCTTGACAAATCCTGTGCAATATCTTTTCTTTGTTTTCCAAGTTTAAGATCTCTTGCAATCTTCGCTACAAAAATTGGCTGAAATCTAACGTTCTTTTTTGGCATATAAAACACTAAACCTTTGAATAAGTAGGTCTTAAAATAAATCTAAATGGTTTTGAATCTTTTATTGATATTCCTATTTCATCATTCTCTAAAAGGGATAATTTCGCAGTAGATTTATTAAGCAATTGTGAATCTAAATCAACTTCTACAGATGCTGCAAACACTAATTGATTTTTACATTGAGATAACAAATCATAAAAACCAGCAACTAAAGAATCTTTATCTGTTCTAGAAAATAGATTTGAGAGGTTTGGAAAGAATAAAGCTATTTTCGCATCAGAACCAGAAAATTCAACTACTTTCTTCAACACATTATATACTATAACCCTATTAACTTGTTTATTCTTTTTGTCTAATTTAATAATATTTACAGAGCCATAATTACTTCCTAGATTTTTGAAAAAATCACTAACAGAAAAGTCACCTAAAAACACGCCAGGATATTGAAGTTTTGTTAAATTAACAATTCTTTGTACTAAGTTAATGTTATAAGATGTATATTCTCCATTTGGCTGTAGCTCCTCTAAATCCTTTATCAGATTATCTATAGTAGCAGGCTGTTTTTCTTTCAAAACAAATCCTATCAAATCAAATATTATTTTTGATTTGATTTCTAATAATTCTTGAAAGGAATTATTTGGAAGGTCTGACAAATTAACACATATTTTGTCTCCTATATTATAGGCTACAACAGGAAAACCAATCGACGCATTTTGATTTTTTTCTTGTACCTCTGGATTTTCATTAGGGTATTTGATGCTCATTAAAGAATCATCATATGTAAACACCAAAGTATTTTCTTTGTTCAAAGCGAAATTTTCAATTAAAACTCTCATACATTTTTCTGAATTTGGTCCAAACAAAAAAGTCGTATCAAAAATATCTATTGGTTCGTTTACTTTTTCATTTGTAGCTTTATAGAATCCTAAGAAAAAATCTTTCTGGTTAAACTGTTGCTTTGCACCGCTAAATATTTTGGGTTGCCTATTTTGAGTAACAAAAGAAAACAAACCCAAAGGATTAGAAAAAAGAGTAGTTTTCATATCGAGAGGCAGTTCAGAATAATCTTTCAAATTGATTTCGTAGGAAGATGCAATATTTATTATTCCTTTTGCGTCTTTTTTCAGTTTTTTAAACTGATCATTTACAAAGTCAGAAATATCTTTCTGCACATAATTTAATACTTCTTGATCTCCCAATAAGAACAGGTATTTTTGATTTGATTTTGTGCCATGTTGCAATAAAAATATTGCATTTCTAGGAATTGTTTCAACAAAGGTCTCAGCATCTCCAAAGATGCCAATAATCTGTGAAATATATAACACAATTTTTGTTTTTTCTCTGTTTAGAATTTCAGAGATTATAAAACCTTCTTGATTAAAATACAAACTCAAAGAATATTCATCATAATCCCCAAAAAACAGCTTTTTCCAGGGCCCATTTGGATATTCTACATCAATCATAAAAATCAACAAATCAAGAAAAGGTATATAAACTTCTACCTTTTATAATAATATCATATTCCTATATATACTTTTCTTTGTGAGAACATGGCTCAGTTGATAATTTCTCAAAGTGTATATGATTTTTATCTCTGATACGAAATCATTTACAAAATGTTGCAAACCCAAAGTTAGCAACACAAAATCAAAATTATACAACAGGAACCATAAATCTATTTGAGGATCTTTATGGCAGATAAAACAGTTTTGGAAACAATAGCAAATTTAAGGCAATCCGGTTTAAGAGACGATGAAATAAAAAATATGCTTTTAGACATTGGTTTTGATGAAGATACAATAAATGAGGCAATGGGATCCCAGGAAACGACTCAAGAAAATGACGAAGTTGACGAACAAACCAATCAATACGGTTCTTCTTTAGAAAAGAAGAATCAAGAAATTACAGAAAAAGTAAAAGAACATGCTGAAAATGCAAAGTTAGCCAGTAACTTGGCAATGAATGTTTCACAAGCAGCAGCTAATAAAATAGATCAGCACATAGAAAAAGTAAAGACCTTTGAAAAAAGATTAGACAGTTTCGAAGATACCATTTCAAACATACCAACAAAAGAGCATATAGATGAATTAAAAGATATGCATATATCTCTACACGAAAAACACGACGATTTAAACGACAGATTAGATGCAATAGAATCAAAAATAGATGGTTTAACAAAAATAATGAAAGCTATTTTAGAAAACCAAAGAGATATTCTGATGAGATTAAGATAGGAGGATAATTATGGCAAATGATGATAAAAAATCAACTATAAGTGCATTTTTTATAGGTATAGGAATATATCTGTTTTTGAGAAGTCTTATTTTGATACTAACTAATAAAACTATCAGTCCTGAAAGTGAACTTGGTACAGGGATTGGATTCCTAATAGCCGGTATAATCATTTATTTTGTAATGAAAAAAAAAACAAAATAACAATACAACCCAGTAATTAAAAACTATGTCTTATTTATTTGTAGAGGTTAAGTTGTATGATGAATTTAACAATTAAAAATTCTTTAATCGTTTTTATTTTGGGTTTATTTTTATTTAGTTCTGGTTGCATTCTTCTAAAAAATCCAAATTTACAAAATCAAAAAATAGCTTGCTATAATGAATATGAAAAAGATGCAAATCTGTGTTTTTTAGATGATAAGAAAGAGTCCTATTTTTTTATAACAAATTGTGTAAATCAAATACCTAATCAATTCTCTAAAGTAATCCTAGTTAAAGATTGGGCAGAATGTAAATTAGAATGGGGCAATAGATACGATAAAATAGCTCCTTTTTTTATTCCACAAAAACAAGATTACCCTGATTATAATAAATGTAGTGAAAATATTTGTTTAATCTGTAAGTATCATTGTAATGTAAATCACGATTTACTTGACTGGCGACTTCTAAAAGTATCAGAAATTTACAAAAAGTTAGGGGATCTATTGAATAAAAAACAATTATTTGAAAAACCAGTAGAGTATGTTATTTATAATAAAGATACAGAACTTTTGGGGACTAGTTCTGCTTACATGCATGAGATGTATACTGGTGGTTTTTATAATCCTGTTTGTGGTTTTGATTTCTTCAGTGGCGAGGCAACAATACACTCTACCGAAGGAAAGAACTTTTTATATTATGCAAGCAAAACCCAACAATCTTCAGAAAAAATACTTCACAAAGATTATGCAGATGAAGTATATGCTGAGACATTCGAGGATGAAAGAGCCCCGGGTCATGAAATGTTACATGTGACATTTGGGTTAAAGTATGGCGGGTTTAGTTATGATCTCGAAGAATCGTTTACTAAAACTATAGAGAAATTCATAGGTGGGTGGGATAACGTTACACTAAAAAAACTACAGTATAATCCTTCAGAAACGATTTTTCCAAATAGTTTTTGTGATATTGGTTTTAAATTAGGAGAATATACTTTACTTTATCACTTATGCATGAATTATGGCTTTGACATAAATTCTTTGCCCTCTTTTTTTAATGAGCTAGATAAACTAAAAAAACAAAAGGAAAATTCAAATCCTGAATTTAAAGGAAAGTTATCAAATGATGATTTTCTTAAAGCGTTAAATAATATTACTGGTAAAAATACTTCTGAAGTATTCAATAACCCTTGTTTTAGAGGATACGCTTATTCTAAATGTTTGGAAACAAAAAAAGATTATTGAATCTCTTTTAAATTCCAACTTTCTAATTTTTTTATTACAAATCCACCATCTACTAATACACCGCCAATATTATCAAATCTTATTTTCCCATAAGTAACAGTATCAAATTCAGATTCTTTAATTATTTGTAATAGAGGGATTCCTATTTGTTTTGATTTTAAAATAGATTCTAATATGATATTTCCAACATCAACAATAATTTATGGAAATAAAGTTGCAATGACAATTTGGTCTGACACAATTACGACAATATTGATTCATGATGAAAAAATTGCAGAGGCACATCAAAAGCACTTTGATTTTATGTGGGAAAAAGCAAAAGAAAAATAAAAAAGACGTTTCAAAACCTAACATCACCCATTTGTCTTTTTAGTTTTTGTACAGCTAATTCTGTTGCATGTTCTACTCCCCAGCCCTCAACAGAAACATTAAAATGTTTCCTAGGGGAAACAACTCGTACTCTGCAATTCACTAAAGGCAGGCCTCTGAACTTTTCTTTGCCCATTTTATAATATGCAAATACTTTGTTCTTTGTATCTCCAAACTTTTCCAATTGCTGTAACTTTTTCTCAATATCTGGTCTGTACAAACCAGTAAATTTAGCAGATATCTGAATTGAACTATCTTTAACATCTAGTTCCATTGCATAAACAAACTGTTCCAAGATATCTGTTTTTGTAATAATACCGTAAAGCTCGCCATTATCCAAAACAATAACTGATGAAACATTCTTGTCAACAAATAAAGGAATCAATTTTGAAATATTTTCGGATTTGTCAATAGTAATAACATCTTCTTTCATAACCTGCCTGACCAATGCTCCCTGCAAATTAGATTTTGTTATTTGAGTTGCATGCAGGAAATATGTCAAAATGTTTGAAAGAGACACCACCCCTTTCAACTTTTTATCAAAAACAATTAGTTTAGATATTCCCAATTCTTGAAATGAGGATAATGCTTTTGCTAAAGTATCGTTTGGGCCAATAGTTCTTATTTTAGTATTTGCAAAATCAGAAACCTTATAGCCTTTCAAATATGGCATAACAATTTGTTTTAAAAAATCCAATCTATAAACTACGCCAATTACTTTATTTTTCTCTTTTGAATCAAAAACAGGCAGAAAATGTGCGCCAGACTCAATAAAACACCTAGCAAAATCCAAATCAGGAGTATCTAAATAAATCATAGGGGGTTTATACACTAAATTTGATACCTTTTCCTCTGGCAGGTTAATTCCATCTTTTATAGCATTCTTCCTTGTAACAATGCCTAAATATTTGCCTTTATCAAAAACAATCCCTTGTTTCTCAGTTTTCAACTTAGGCAACACCTTAGATAAGGTCTCAGTACTTTCTATAATAGGAAAATCCTTTACAATAACAGATTCCCAATTCTCCATAGCAACACCCCCAAACAGTATATATATCTTTTTAACATTTATATATCTATACACTAAACAGAATATTTTTATGTAATGCGAGGATACACACTAAATAGGATGTTTTTATATATTGGTAAAATGTACAAATAATGGTAAACTGTATGAATCTATATTTGAGGGTTATTTATGGCAAAAAGTTGTTCAGGCAATTTAGACGGCGACAAAGTAATAGTCACTGATAATAACTCCAAATCACTTTTAGTACAAAGAGGCTTTGGAGAAAACTACAAAAAATATTTGGTTTTGGACATGTATGAAACACTGTATTTATTAGAGAATAATTCATTAACTGTCAAATGTAAAGGCAGAAAAATATCTGCAGAAAAACTAATTGATAAGGTATTAAAAGAAGATGCTAAAAAATATTTTTTACACAGATATGAAGTATACAACGACATAAAATCCAAAGGATACGTAATTAAAACAGGTTTAAAGTTTGGTTTTGATTTCAGAGTTTATCCAAAAGGAAAAAAAATTTCTGAAGAGCACACACAATTTGTTGTAGGTGTTCTACCAGAAACCCAAACTATAAAAAGCGAAGAATTAGCAAAGAGCGTAAGAATGGCATCAACATTACACACAGATCTGATTTTAGCAATTGTTGATAATGAACTAGAAATTAGTTATTACAAAATAAGTAGAGAAAAATTTTAATACCCCTAAAAAAGATGTGATGATTATGACAGAAATTATTTATGCACCAATGAGAGAAAAATATTTAGAACACAATCATAAAGATACAAAATGTCCTTTTTGCAACTACAACAGAAGGCAAGAATACTTAGTACAGGAAGGCAATACCTGTGCAATAATTGCAAACAAATATCCTTATCTTTATGGTCATCTTTTAGTTATACCTAAAAGACACATAACTGACATTCTAGATTTAAACAAAGATGAAGACAAAGACCTGATGCTTTTAACTAAAAGAGCAATAAAAATGTTAAAAAAAGCATTTCATCCTGATGGTTTTGATGTTGGTTATCAAACTAAAATGGGTGGCGGCACATTAGATCATATTCATTTTCATATTGTACCAAGATATAAAGGCGACACTGGTTTTATGACTATAATGGAAAATGCAAATATAATTAGTGAAAAACCAGAAATAATGGTACAAAAATTAAGAAAGAAAAATAATTTGTTTTAATAAACACATAAAAATATTGTGTCTTAAAGTTTTTGTTTTGTCAAAAACTTATAACACTTTGTAAAATATTTGTGTTAATAAAACACAAAATATATTACACTATGTTTGGTGGTCAGAATGAATAATTATGTTATTTACAAACCAAACTCTTCAAAAACAGGAAGTGCATTGAGTTTTGATTTTAATAAATTAAAGAAAAGTGTTTTTTTGGAGTTTGCAAAACAAAAAGAAGAAAAAGCATTTGATTGGCAAAACAAGCAAATCTTTAAGCTGAGTGCACAAGACTGTTCAAAGATTTGTGTTCTGATTAGAGATAGAAAAGAGGAATTAAATTTGTTTCATGATCCAAACAAATCAATAAATGAAACAACAGTTAAAAATGCAGTATTAAAAATAACTAAAACTAATTTTGGTTATTCATTTAAAATAAACCAGCAGGAAAAAGACAACACAATAAACAGTATTGCAATATCTGTAACTGAAGATGAAGCATATATTTTGGTGTTAATCTTTAACAAAGCAATTGAAAGTATTTATTTGGATTAATTACTTCTTTAAACTCATTATCGCTTCAGCAATATCGCCTTTGGTTTCTTTTAAAGCTTTTTGTGCTTGTTCTTTTGAAACACCAGCTTGTTGCATTACCATCTTAATATCATCATCTGTAATTTCTAATTCTTTTGGTTTGCTGTTACTGTCTAGGGGTAGGGCATGGCCAACAACCTGATAAGTTTCTGTTCCTTGAATTGTCATTTTAACTACCTGTGGCATTTGCATTTCCAAAGTTGTACCATCTTTTAAATAAAATACTGCTTTCTCAACAGGCATTTCTGTTGTTTTAATCCCTAATTGAGACATCATTTTCTGCATCTGTGCAGGATTCATTCCACCTAATCCAGGAAACATAAAACATCACCTAATTAATTATTAAAAATTATATTATAAATATTACATTCCGATAGGTATTTATACCTTTAAGATAAATATATATTATGAAATTAACTGCAATTATTAAAAAAGGCGAAAAACAATATGTTGCTTTATGCCCAGAAGTAGATGTAGTAAGTCAAGGATATACCATTGAAACTGCGTTAGCAAATTTAAAAGAAGCAGTAGAATTACACATAGAAGTAATGCATATTGAAGAATCAAAAACCGAAAACCCGTTTATTACTAGTTTTGAGGTCATTCCAAATGGCAAAACTACCACAGCTGTCGGGTAAAGAACTAATTAAAATTCTAAATAAAATAGGATTTGTAGAGATTAGACAAAAGGGTAGCCACGTATTTTTAGCTAAAGATACAATTGATGGAAAAATAACTACTGTTGTGCCATTACATAAAGAAATTGATATTGGCACATTATTAGAAATATTAAGACAAACAAAATTAAAAAGAGAGGATTTAGAAAAGTTAAGATGATTTTTTAGTCTAATTATCCACACCAAATAGTGGTGTTGCACTTACACTTACTATTTTGTCTCTTACTAAATACGCAGTAATATTGTATTCTAAATCTTTTTGCAGATTTACAAATTGGTTATAATCCATAGAAACATTAACATTTCTGTTAACATCATAATTTTTATCTAAATAATTAATTTTATCAACGAAAATAGAACCATATGCAAAAGTTGTTAACTTTGTATTATAATCTTTTTCTAATACCCCTAACAAAGAAAGGTATTTAGGTAGATCTTTGTCTTTGTCAATTGTAATAGTTGTTGCATTAGAGCTTGGAAAATAATTGTAATCTTTATTTTCTGTTCCTATAACACTGAATTTGTCTTGAGGGATGTTTACATCAAAAGCAATTGCATAAAAATCTTTATTGAATTTTCCATTGTATATTGATGTTATTGCTTTGGGCTCTTCACTTAAATTCTTTAGTTCAAATGCATTGTATCCTGCTAAAGAATCGCCTTTAAATTGTGCAGCAATTGCAAAACTAATTTCATCACCAATAAAAGTATTTGGATCTACCAAAACAATAATCTGATTTCCACCCAAATCATACATCTTGGCTACATTAAGATCTTTATTCTCAAAATTAACTAAAGAATTGTAATCTATTTTAGCATAAGGAAAAGTATTTGTTTGGCCAGGCAAAAAATATTGATTTGATTTCACTGAAGAATAAAAATAATTTGTATCTATGTTTGTACCTACAACATCAGTAACATAAACATATGTTGCATCTACAGTATTTGTATCTTTGTTAATTATCAGGCTTCCCGCAACATTATACACATTATTCAAATCTCTAATTGATTTATCTATTAAATCTACTTGCGATTCGTTTGTATATCCAATAAGTCTAAATGAACTATTTGTTGGTACTTCAAGAACTTTGCCATTTACCTCCGCCTTGTACTGTATAGGCAGGTCTTTAGTTGGGTCTTCAACAACTTTCTTTTCTGGTTCTTCGTCTTGTGATTGGTTGTACAAAAGAACAGAGAAAGTTGACACAATGAAAATTACTATAACTAATATTGCAAACCATTTTCCACTTTTTTCAGCCATAAATATCACATCACTTTTTAACAAATTATTTTTAGGTTATATCCTTGCACTATATAAAAATATACTGTTTAGTGTACTAATTATAGGTGTAGGTAGTATCAACACTAACACTTAAATTAACTTCTTCTGGAGTTATATTGTTATTTGCAGCACCTGCTACACTACTTTCTGTCATTGTTAAATATTTATCATAATATACAGGATAATGCTGATAATCAGAATAACTCAAATTTACGCTTTTTGGAACAGATTCCAAAACAAAGAATCCAGCATCAGCAACACCCTTTGCTTTTTCCCAAGCGTCTTTCATTGCTTTACCTACTAATGATTTTTTTGTTTTATCTTTTAAAGCATCAGACACTTCAAAACTCAAACTAGATATACTTACAGATCTATTCTTAACAAATTCTGAAACTGAATTAACCAACAATTTCCCCTTAGAATTAAAGTCTTCAATATTAAATCTTAAACTATGAGTTGCATCATAACCCACTTGTATTGATTTTTCTAAGTTTTTATCCCATTCATATTTTGGATTGACACTAAAATATCCTGTTTCGAGCTTTATCCCATTATAATCTTTCAAACTATCAACATATGATTTAATAATATCAAACTGTTTTTGATTTGCTTCTAATGCTGCGCTAGCTGTTTTTTCTTCATTTGTTATGTTTATATTTACAACAACATTATTGGGAACCACTTTTTCTTCTGCAGTTCCTACAACAAACAACTCTTTTTTATCTGCGCTTGAATCATAAATATATTTTGGTGCAACAAGAAAACCAATAATTAAAAACAATGCAGCTAAGATTATTACTGGTAAAACACCCATTCTAGTATCCAAAAAACCACCTCTAATACAAATAAAGAATCTACATATAACTCTAATACATAAATTATGCATTTAGCATATAGTAATTATTATATACCCTATTATTTATAAGCATAACGATTTAGATATATTATGCACATATTTACCAATATCCACGATCTAGAAAACAATTACGAAGACATAAAGATGCTTTCGGAAGACGAAAAACTAGAAATAAACAACTATCTTCAAGAAGGCGGCATTCTAAAAACCACAGGCAAATCTAAACTTGAGCTTGTATATCCTTCCAAAGAAATAATAAAAAAGGAGCTTGATGAGCTTTTGCCTGAAAGATCAAAAGTAACTGAGAAAATAGAGTTATGGAACAAAATAAAAAAAGAATCCGAGGAATTTATTAAAAAAAATAAAGTTAACAAATATTTTGATAAAGTCTTTTGGAAACACAAATTCAAAGAAACATTTGACAAAGGATATAAAGAAGATTTTCAAAAAATTAAAATCCCTATTGAATACATTGGCGACGAAAGTATGAGAAAGTTAGTATTAACTTTTATTAATAGTGAAGATTATAGAGCCAAACTTATTGAAACAATTGAAAGTTCAATAGTATACAGAAATCGAGGCATAGGAGAAAGTGTTGTAAAAAAACTTGCAATACAAAAAGAAATCTCAAAAAACAAACTCGATGTTTTATACAGTAGAAAAAACAAACTCGATAAAAGAATCCAAATCTATAAATTAATTTCTAAATATGTACACTAAACATTTATACACTAAACAACACAATTTATATGTTAAATTTGTATGTAGATTATGTGTTGGATAATACATTAAGCAGTATAAATTTGTGTGCAATATTCTTTTTTTTAATTTCTAAAGGCGACTGTCATAGTACTTTTTTAACCAATCTGTTTTTCTGTTTCAAATCGATTTATAATGGCATTATATTTTTCTTTTTCTCTCTTATCTATTATTTTTGATAATAAAGATTTTGCCAGATCAAATAATCCCAATGTTAATAAGTTATAAATAGATGTTCCTAATTCTACATCTTTTCTATATCGCCCATCTTCTAAAGTTTCACTTTTAGATATTGTCAATATTTCTGCATTAACAAAGCGCATAAATTCATTTATTGCTCTTCCACGCAAAGCAACCAATTTAACTCTTGCTTTTAAGTACTGAGACCGCCTCTCAGATTTTATTTTTGCAGAATCCAAAGCACGTGTTTTTAATTCCAAATTAACAATTTGAGCATAAAGCCCAGTATGCTTAGTTAAAAAGTGTGTACGATCCCACTCTTCTTGTGTTGGTGATTTAGGATTCCTGCAAACATCAGTTAAATAATCTAGTGACACTTTCTTAGCTCGAAAAGCGTCAAGGGTATCTTTATGGCTTGTTGTTAATCTTGGTTGTTTTGGCATAAAAATAATGAGTATATTGTAAATATAAAGATTTGCATAGTTGTCTTATTCTGAACACAGTGCTTCAATAGGGTCTAATTCACTTGCAATGTATGCAGGATATGCACCACCAATAATCCCAAAAACAATACTACTTTTGTTGTTGTAACCCATGACCCTGCTTTGACAAAATATGCAGATATAATCTATTACATAAAAGATGGTCTTATTGAGAAAATAGAAAACAAAACAAAGAGAAAGTAATATAAAAGGAATTGTATTAATTTTAGTATGCCTGAAATACCAAAAAGTAGCCACATGAAAAAAATAAAACCAAGAAAAACCACTGAGGAAAGAAGCGAAATTGAAAGAAGAAAAAATATTGAAAAAGCCAAGAGAGGTAAAGCTATTTGGCAAATACTTGTTGCTAAGAGTTCTAAAGAAAGAAGCGAGATTGCAAGAAAAAGAGAAGCTGCTAAGAGTCCTGAAGAAAAAAGTGAAATTGGGAGAAAAGCGTGGGCTGGAATAACTCCTGAACAGAGAACTATGATTGCAAGAAGGGGTTGGATTAAAAAAACTTCTATAGAGAGAAGTGCATTAGGGGTAAAAAAATGGGCCGGAATAACTCCTGAACAGAGAACTATGATTGCAAGAAAGGGTTGGGCAACTAAAAAAAGAGTTTCAGAAGTATTGAGTTGGGTAACTGTAAAAGTAAATCAGGACAAAGTTATAAGAAACAAAAAATTATTTGTTAAAGTTGCTAATGATATTTTAAATGGAAACCTGGCAAGAGATATAGCAGAAAGATACAACATTTCTGAACTTGCAGTCATAGGTGCAAGAAGAAGATTGACCACTTATTTCAAGTTTAGCATTTCCACTCAAAAGGAAGATATACGAATAAAATCTCTACTAGCAAAAACTAGATTTTGGGACACTTTCACAGAGAAATGGGCAAACCAAAATTTGTGGCCATACATTATATATAACAAACAGGGTCAAATTAATTATGCTGAGGAAGTAACAAAAGCATTAGTTAGTGCTTTTAAATAAAAAGGGAGTAAAACATTTATTGAGTTTGCTTTTAAAATAATATATGCCTAATTTTCAAGAACTAATACAAAAAATCAAAGAACTTAACAATATTGTGGAATTTAATGAAATGCAGATTAAAGCATTAAAAGAAGATTACACAGACAAAAACCTAATTATTGCAAGCCCAACTACTTCTGGCAAAACATTAGTTGCCGAAGCGTATATGTTGAATACAATTTTAGAAAAAAGAAAAAGAGCTATTTTTATTTCTCCTTTAAAAGCATTAACATCAGAACATTTTTACAATTTCAAAAGCAAATACGAACAACAATTTGATCTGAAAGTAGGCATATCAACAGGAGATTTGGATTCAAGCTCAAAATACTTGGACAATTATCAAATTATATATTTGACATTTGAAAAATTGGATTCATTAATCAGACACAGAGCACCTTGGCTACAAACTGTTGGATTGTTAGTTATTGATGAAATTCATAATTTAGATACTGACAGAGGGGCAGTATTAGAAACAACTGTTGTTCAATTAAAACAGATTCTACCAAATATAAAAATAATTGGATTATCTGCAACAATTCCAAATGCAAAAGAATTAGCAAAATGGATTTCTGGCGAACTAATCTACTCAGAATATAGACCAGTAAAACTAAAAAAAGGCATCTTATTTGATAATACCATAATGTTTGATGATAAAAGCGAAGAAAAAATTCAAACCAAATTAGGAGTTCTAGAAGACTTGGTAGCAGATACTTTAAACAAAAATAAACAAGCATTAATTTTTACAAATACAAGAAAAGGTGCAGAATCATTAGCAAAAAAATTAGCACTTATCACTAATAAAAAAATTTCTGAAAAAGAAAAAAAGAATATTGAAAAAGCAATTGAAGAAATAGAAAGTTCATTGCAAACAGATTACGATAAAGAAACCACCAATATATTAAAATGTGGTGCAGGATTTCATCACGCAGGGTTAAGAGGTAGTTTAAGAACTAAAATTGAAGAATTATTTAAAAAAGCAGCCCTAAAGGTGTTAGTTGCAACGCCCACCTTATCGCAAGGCTGTAATTTGCCAGCATACAGAGTTATAATACATACAATACACAGACACAGTGCAAATGGAATGCAACCAATACCTGTTAAAGAATATGTTCAAATGTCTGGCAGAGCTGGTAGATTAGGATATGATACTTCTGGGGAGTCTATTTTAATTGCCCGTGACGAATTAGAACAAGATAATTTATTTGAAAAATATGTTTATGCTTTACCTGAAGATATTGAATCACAATTAGGATATATACCAACATTAAGAACAATGTTATTGTCAGTAATTGCAAACGAAGTTATTTTTGATGATGATTCATTAACCAAATTTTTTGAAAGCACATTTTATGCAATTAGATTTGGGAACCTACACTCTTTAATGACTAAAATTGAAACTGTTTTGAGAGAATTAATTAGTTTCGGTTTTGTTAAAATAGAAAATAATGTTATAAAACCAACAGAAATCGGGAAAAGAGTTTCAGAGCTTTACATTGACCCTCTAAGTGCCTACAACATCCTACACCAACTGAACAGATTTGATGATTTCACAGAAAAGGAATTTTTATTCACTTTAGTTAATACTGTAGAGCTAAAACCATATTTTATGCCACAAAAATCAAAGCATCAACAACTGGAAGAAGATCTTCAGGAGAATTACAGAGACTTAGCATTAGACACAAATGATCTTTGGGATGATTATGAAATATTAGAAAAATATTATACTTATTTAATTCTACAGGATTGGGTTTCTGAAGTAAGTGAACAGGACCTTCTCAACAATTATAATGTACTTCCAGGAACACTACATAATAAAATATACATTTGTGAATGGATATGTTACGCAATTGGAGAATTAGCACAAATCCTCAATAAAAATACAATTCACAAAAAATCAAAAACAATTGAAAGAAGAATTAAAGAAGGTGTTAAAGAAGAATTATTACTTTTGGTTGAGTTGCCAAATATTGGAAGAGCAAGAGCACGCAAACTGCACACAAACAATCTAAAAACAATTGGTGACATCAAAAACTGCGATCCTCAAAGATTAATCAATATATTGGGATTAAAAATTGCAGATAAATTGATGCAACATTTAAAGATGAATTTTGATATCAACACTATTTTTGTTCCAAAAGAGGAACAAAAACAAAAAGAAAATAAACTTGAAGATAAAATCCCAGATAAAAAACAAAGATTAACAAAAAAGAAATTAGAAACTGCAAAAACACAAAAGAGTTTGTTTAACTACTAATACAAAATCAACACATAAGAGTAATGCATAAACTGTACTGTTTAGTGTAATTTATCTCTTTCGAAAGATATAAACTAGACTCAGGAATACAACTGTGTATGCTAGTAAAGCAATTGCATAATATGTTGCAGACTTGCCAACTATTGCATTGATTAATGCATTCTTTCCTAAAGTCAAAGGCAGTATTGATGCTACTGCACTTAATGCTTGAGGCATAAAGTATATTGGCAAAATCAAACCAGATAGAAACAACATAGGCATTACTATTAGCAATGAAAGCAAAATTGCAATACTTTCGCTTTCAACAAACAACCCTATAAAAAGGCCTACTGAAACAAAAGAGAATATACTTAAAATTAAATATACCAAAAGAATAGGGACGTTTTGCAGAGGAAAACCAAACACTAAAATTGCAAAGAGGAACATCACTATTGCTGTCATGATCCCTACAATACTCTGGGCAAAAAATCTGCCCATAAAAAACCAAAATCTATTTCTTGGTGCTAACTTTTCTCTTACATCTATGCCTTGAGTTTTATCTTTAACACCCGACATACTGACCAACAAAATTGCATTGAAAAGCAAAACCAAAACAATACCAAAAATTATTGCAATGTTTGATGATTTAAAAAATTCATAACGAGATTCTTTTTCTATTTTAATTGGATTTGCAATAGCTTCAGGATCAAATTTTGCAGGATCCAACTGTAAAATAAGAGAATCCATCAAAACAATTGATTTATTCAAATCCTCTTTTATTTCTGCTTGCTTCTTCAAACTGTTGTCAACAACAGAATTTACATAAGTGAAATCTTGTTCTACCTCTACTATTTTATTTTGTAAATTTATTAACATTACATTTGTATCATTCACATCCTCTTCAATTAAATTAAAAGTTGCATTGAAATCTTTTACAAACTTGCCTAAACCCAAAGAGCTTTTGTTTGCATTAGTATTGGCATCTCCCAAACTTTCTAATAAGATGTTTAAGTCCTGAGAAATTATTTCTGTTGAGTTCAAAAAAGAATTCAAATCCAAAGTATTTTTATCAATATTTAACTGAGTCAGTGCTAAAGATAGTAACAATGCCTGTGATTTAATTGTTGCTAAATCTAATTTGAATTTACCTAAATCAAAATAAATAGAATCTATTAAATCTACTAATTCCTTGTTTGAATTATATGCCTCTTCTAAAACCTCTTTATCCTTTTTTAGCTCATCTAATTTTGTATCTACATTATTGAGGTCTTTTTGTTTGTCATTTAAAGTCTGCTTTATTTCTGTGAAATTAACACTATCCAACTTTTGTTTTATGCCCAATAACTCTGTTCTACTATCATCTAACATTTTGTTATAATTCTGCAATTTGTCTTTTTGTTCTATCAAAATAACCCTTAAATTTTTTATTTCGTTTGTTATTTCCGTTATCTTTTCTAAAGAAATCTTGTTGGAAAGCCCTAATAAGGCGTTTTCTGTTAGATTTACACCTGATTTTCCAACAAAAAAGTCTAAATCTTCATAATAAATCTTTGCATAATATGTACTTTGGGCCAAAGGATTTACAAAAACAAATATTGGTGATACGCTAAATACATTATCAAAAAAGCCAGCAGTAAATCTCTGCAAAAGAGAAGCACTTTGATCAATTCCAAAGAATGTAGGGGTTATTCCAAACAATTTAAACTGCCCAGTAACTAAATCAGTGTTAAGATCTTGGACTTGTGACAAACCAATATTAAAACTAATATCGTGGCCTGAAAACCCAACTCCAAGCAAATAAACTAAAAGCAGAGGATAAACCAAAAGAATAATTATTGAAAATTTCTTTGAAAATAAAACCTTTAACTCTTTCCAAATAACAGACAACATATTTATCACACTTTGTCTTTTTTTATACTCCAGTAGCCACCTTTCTTTGAACCAATTCGTTCTAATATGCCTTGTTTTTTTAATTGATTTAATTTATATTCTATTCCTCTTCTGGTAAGCCCAGTTAATACAATTAAATCTTTTGCCCTTATTTTAGGATTTTCTTTTATTGCAGGAATTATTTTATCCACAGTTTTATCCACAGTTTTATCCACAGGTTCTACCAACCGTTCAACATTTGGCCTTTTAATGTAAACTCTAAAATAAGATCCTGATTGTTCAAAAATGGGTTTTTCTAGTTTTTCTTTTTTTAACAATGCAATTACATTTAATATGCCTTGGCCCCATTTATCAATTAAACCTGTATAATATACTGTTTCTGCAATAGATCTATTCCTAGGTACAGAATCATGTATTTTATATAAATTAGATATTTTTAAATCGCCTGGTAAATAACCTGTATTGGATATTATTAATTCTTTATCTCGAATATCAATATACACAAAACCATTTGTAGTATAATCTCTATGAATAAACGCATTTATAATTATTTCTCTTAACACTTCAATTGGAATCTCCCATCGTTCTTTCCTATATAATCCTTCAATCTTTGCTTCTAATCTAATATGCTCTTTAATAAAATTAATTCCTGACTCTAAATTTTCAAAAAGATTGCCATTAAAATCTTTCATACTGATGATTTCTGTTTCACCTTTTAACCGTCTTGCCCTCAAACTAAAATTAGGATCAAATCTTATTGGTTCCCTACCAAATAATACTATACAAGCATTAGTAATTTTATTGTCTTTTATCAAACCCAATTTAGTTAATATTCTTATTTTGTCTTTATCAACAATATTTAATCTTTTTGATTCTCTTACTAATTTTAAGAATTCATTAACTGTTTTAATATTAATGTCTTTTATTGTCGCAGCTTTACACATTTGTAATTCCCATTCAGATGCAACTTGTTCAAATGCCAATCTTCTTAATTCTTCAAAAGTCATTGCTTTAGTTTCAGAACCAATTCTCTTGTAAGATACACCATCTAAAGAATAAGGTTTATTCTGTCCTTCTTTAATAACTACTTTTATTATAGTTTTACTCTCTACAATAATTTCTCTAATCTCTGGTTGTATTTCTGGTTTTATTTTCTGTAATATTTTTTGCGAAATATTTCTTAAAGTTGAATCTGAAACAACTTGTCCAATAATTTTGCTATTATCATTTATTCCAAAATAAAGAGTGCCACCTTTATGATTACTAAAAGCACAAAGGTCTTCCAAAGAGTTATCCAATTGAGATGTACTTTTTTTTAACTCTATTGTTTCTGATTCTTTGAATTTCATATTTATCCCTTTATTATATTTTCAAATGCATCTTCTAAAGTAGGCATAAAGATATTTGTGTCTTTAACAATTAATCTCTTAGATTCTATTAAATAAACAACATCTGTCAAAGTGTTCAAAACATTTTCCGAGCTTATTACTATTCTAGTTTTGTCCTCGTTTGTTTCAATAGCATTGAATTTTCGTTTTATTTGTGATAATATTGTATCACCTATTGCTTTAGATAAAATTAATTCTATTCTTACAGTTCTCGCAAATTTCTCTTGTATTTCCTTTGGTGTACCAAACAAAATTATTCTTCCCTCTTTCAATATTGCAATTTTATCACAAAGTTTCTGTGCTTCATCCAAATAATGTGTTGTCAATATCAATGTCTTGCCTTGTTCCTTTAACTTTGTTATTACTTCCCAAACTTTAATTCGCATATCAGTATCTAAAGCAACTGTAGGCTCATCTAAAAGAATTAATGTTGGGTTGTGCAAAAGAGAAATTGCTATATTCAATAATCTTTTGTAGCCACCAGAAAGCTTTTGTGCTTTTGTATTTGTAAATTTAGATAGACTCAAATCATCAATTAATTTAGGAATTACATTTTTTCTTTCTTTTCTTGACAGGCCATAGGCTTTCGAAAAATATTGCAGATTATCTTTGACAGTCAGTTCCATATAAAAAGCAAAATCCTGAGGCACTAAAGTAATATGTTTTTTTATACTGTGAAAGTCTTTATCCTGGTCTGTACCTAAGACAAATATTTTTCCATCATCCTTTTCAATAAGTTTTGTTATTAATTTAGAAACTGTGCTTTTGCCAGCACCATTAGGACCTAACAGGCCTATACATTGGCCAGCATAAGCTTCAAAGCTCACGCCAGTCAAAACCTGTTTCTTTCCAAAGCTTTTACGTAAATTTGATATTTTCAAAACTGCTTCAGACATATTATCACAAAGAATACCAATTATAAATATAAATATATTACTATTAAATATCTAAAACAAATTCACAACTTTTTTCTTTTGTTTTTACATCCTCTTTGTACAGAACATTGAAAGAAACTGCTTTAACTTCGATTTTATAATCTTCTTTCTTTGTTTCGCACAAAACAAAAGAGCAGGTTAAAATATATTTTTCTTTTTTGTGTTCCAAATTACAACTAAACAGCTTGCTTGCAAAATGTTCGTAGTTTGCAATGTAAACAATTTCATCAATAAAATCATGTATCAGTTGTTCAATAGATCCAGACTCTAAAACTAATTCCCTATGTTTATCGCATTTTATTGGCTTAGCTTCAAAAATAGCCTCGTTTACAGATTTAACAATATCTGAAAAGAATTCAAACTCGTTTTTTGCTTTAACTCTGATCTTAATATCTGCTGTATGCTCTAGATATTCAAACATTTTTCCCCTTCACCAATACACAATCAACACACAAATCATTTTTCCAACACATAATCAACATATAATCTAAATATATAAATTTTCCTGTTTAGTGTACTAACCCTTCATTACAAGTACAGGTTTTAATTTAACAACTGGTTTTGCCAATTTATTTTCTTTCAATACATTAATGACTTCTGAAACATCTTTATAACTTTCTGGTGCTTCCTCTAAAATCCCTTTTCTTGTCATAGTTTTTATTTCAATATTTTTTTGCGACAATTCTTTCATAACATTTTCATAAGTTAAATTCCTTAACGCACTACTTCTGCTCATTATTCTTCCTGCACCATGTGCTACAGAACCAAAACTTTTTTCTTCTGCTTTATCGCCTACCAAAACATATGAACAAGTACCCATACTCCCGGGAACAATAACTGGTTGACCTGTTTCTAGATATTTGTCTGGCAACAGTTTGTTTCCTTTTGCAAATGCACGAGTTGCGCCTTTTCTATGTACTAAAACATCCTGTAACTTACCATCTATCTTATATTGTTCTTTTTTTGCAATATTGTGTGCAACATCATATAATAAATCTAATTTAAATCCATATTTTTCAAATACTTCTCTTGTTTTAAAAGTCATCATTTGTCTATTTACATAGGCAAAATTTGCTGCAGCATTCATACTTTGCAAACATTTTTCACCTTCTAAACTTTGTATTGGCACACAGGCCAATTGCGAATCAGGCAAATTAAATTTATATTTTGTTTGTGAATCCAAACACAATTTAATTAAATCAGTTGCTATTTGATGACCAAAACCTCGAGATCCTGAATGAATCATTACTGTTAAATCATTTTTGTGAAGATTCCATTTGTTTGCCAACTTTTCATCAAATATTTCATCAACAATTTGAACTTCTAAAAAATGATTTCCTGAGCCAAGAGTTCCAATTTGTGCTAATGCTCTTGAAATTGCTCTCTGTGATAAAAATTCATTTGATCCTTTTAAACAGCCATAATCTTCGGTTGATTCTTTATCGTTTTTATTTGCTATTCCATTAGCAATTGCATAATCAATTCCTTTTGAAGTTAATTCAAATAATTCTTGTTTAGTTAATTTTTCTTTTGTTTCTGAACCAACACCAGATGGAATATTTTTGAATAAATCATCTAATATTTGTTTTTTATTTTTTTCTATTAGCCCTATATTTGTATTTGAAGTTAATAATCTTACCCCGCAATTTGATACTAAAATATTATTTGCAACAAAATTATGCGATTTATGAGACATTGTAAAATCATAAACTGTTTCTAATTTATTCTTAATCTTAATTGATTTTATCAAATCTAGACAAAATCCTGTTTTTCCAAATAATTTTTCATTTTTTTTGACAAAGTTATCAAAAGATTCAAAATTAAAAGCAATTCTTGAGCTAGTTTTTCTTCCACCCCAAATCGATCTTTCAATAAATCTTTCATTAATATCAAAATCAACAAGTACTTTACAGATCTCGTTTTTAGATGAATCATTGGTATGCATTTGTTTAGCTTGCTTTGCAATAATTTCTCTTTTATTAACAATTAATAATTTTTGTTTTAAATATGCTGCGGCTAGACCAGATAAATGTAACTTTTTAATATTATACTCATAACCAATTTTAGAAAATAAATTTATTAAATTTTGTGAATTTGAATCAATACAAAGCCTAACTCTATATTTATCTCCTTTTTTTCCAGAATATTCATAAGTAGGTTCTAATAAATTAGAATCAATATTAAATTCTTTTAATATTAACTTAATATCTGTTAAAAATTCAACTAAATTTTGAATTTTACTTTTCTCTTTATCTTGTCCTAAAGTAGGCACATAAAAATTGTATTTATTTAAAGTTGATGTGGTACTCATATATGCACCAAAAAATGATGCTAAATATAATCGTTTATACCATAATGGACTAGTCTTAATCCAATTTGGTACAACAATATCCTGTTTTGTTTTATCTCCTGCTAAAACACCTAACACAATTAATAAACTCGCAAAACTCTGTGAATTAATATTAAAACTTTGTTCAATGTTTTCAAATTTTACCTCAGAATATCGAGTATTAATAGTGTGTGCCCTTTTTCTAGAATATACTTTTGTTGGGATATATCCTAATTTTAATGCATCCTGTCTTATCAAATTTAGATCTTCAGACAAACCATAAAAACTAACTGTTGCTTTATTATTTATATTTATTGTGCCATCGCCAGTAACAAAACCAATTATCTTTAATAAATAAGGTACTTTATCTGAATCTAAATATAAGGGCCAAAGATTTCTTGACTCTAATTCTTTAATTATTGTCTCTTTGTTAAAAGGTAAATTAAATCTAGATAATTTGTTTTTATCTAATAATAATTCGTGTTTTGGTTTTTCATATTTAACCCCTTCAAAAGGGTAAATCATCACATTATCATCAACTTTTAATTTGTTTGCAAATATTTTTCCTTTATTTGTAAATATAGGATGATCTTCACTACATATTATTTCATAGCCTAATTTTGTATTAATTTTAACAATCTTATTTACTTGTTTTGATAAAAATAACTTTGGCACATTAGAATATAATTTTTTATTTTCAAATGCAATTAAATTTTGTTTTATCCCCTCTTTAATCTTATAATAATAGCCTAAATCAGACAATATTTTTGAGTCCCCTGTCAAACAATTTATATCAAAACCCGTAACTCCAGGAGATATAATTCCATTCTCAAAATCAAATGCTACAACACACCCGATTGGGGCGCCATAACCAGAATGCATATCTGGCATAGCATATGCATTGCCAACAATTCCTGGCAAAGTAGAAGCATTTTTAATTTGATTAATTGCTTCCTGTTCAACTTGGTTTAATAATTTTTCATTTAGATAAAGAGTGCAATCAGTATTCATATTGCCTGATTTCTTAATTACATATTCATTTGCATTTACTTTTGTTACTTCTTCGAACATATATAATATATAAAATTAGTAAGTATATAAAATTATGTTAATATTTAAAATAAGAAACACAAGGATTGATTTAATCCTTTACAAATTTCTGTATTTCATCTAGGTTTTCAATAATTAACTTTGCTTTTGTTTTGCCAAACATAAAAGGATACTTTTTTTCAGCATCTGCTTCAGCATAAAGTTTAATCATTTTATTTCCTTTAAATTCATCATATTCCACCGACATATTACCACCTTATTTTTCTTTTTTTAGCAAACTTAAAGTCAAAATGGCTTGTAAAAACAAGATCTTTTGACTTTGTTGTTAGAAATTCTTACTGATGCTTGAATTTCGAACACTAGGTTTTCTTTCTTTTTTAAAAGAAAGAAAAGATAGACGCAGGGAAAGGGATTTGAACCCTCGCCTCCAGAGGAGACCCGCTCTCAAGGCGGGCGCATTGGACCGCTCTGCCATCCCTGCAAACCGCAAGATCGGTTTACGCTCTGTATGTTTCGCTTTGCTCAAGCATACCTTCCAATAATTTTCTTTCTTTTGGTAAACGTAAGATACCATCTTTCTTTTAGCAAACCTCACACTGTTTTCTTTCTTTTGGCAAACCAAACTTGTGCTAAGTTTCTTTTAGAAACTTGTTACGAAGTAAAAGTATTGTGTAAACAATACTTGGTGTTTTTGGCAAACCTAGGCTTTTTACTAAAAAGCCTGGTATGAGGCTGTCCGGATTTGGACCGGAGTCGTAAGCTCCCAAAGCTTAAATGCTAGACCAGACTACACCACAGCCCCTGGCTTTTAGAAAAAAGATAAATTTTTCTTTCTTTTTGGATAAACTTTAGCCTTTTTCTTTACTTTCTGAAAAGAAAGAAAAAGGATATAGTGCTCAGCCCGCCTATCAATCATCATAATTCAGCAGGGGTTAACCTCATCATAGCAAATATATTCTTAAGCTAAAGTCTTTTTAAAGCTTCCTTTGTATTTATATATAGTGAAAAACAGAAGAATTTGGTGAGTATATGGTTACGAGATTGGAAGAAGTAAGAAACGAGAAAATCAAAAAATTAGAAGCATTAAAAAAGGGGAGATATAACCCTTATGAAATCGAGAAATATGACAAGCAGTTTGATGTTGACAAATTACAACAAAAATATGAAAAAATAAAAACTGGTGAAGAAAGTAAAGAAATAATAAAAACTGCAGGCAGAATAACAAGCATAAGAGGTCATGGCAAATTATTCTTTTTAGATTTAAATGACGAAAAAGGAAAAATACAGGTTGTAATTAGACAAGATAAAACAAAAAACTTTGATGATATTAAATATTTAGGCACAGGTGATTTTGTTGGTGTGCAAGGAAATATAACAAGAACTAATTCTGGAGAATTAAGTATCGTTGTACAAGATTTCACAATATTATGCAAAAATATTATGCCTTTGCCAGATAAATGGCATGGATTAGAAGATCCTGAATTAAAATACAGAAAAAGATATTTGGATTTTGCAATAGATAAAGATGCAAGAGACAAATTATATGCTAAATTCAAAATGATTGAAAACATAAGAAAATTTTTGAATACTAAAGGGTTTATTGAAGTTGAAACACCGATTCTACAAAATCTTTTAACAGGAGCAAATGCAAAACCATTTGTTACACATCACAACACTTTAGACCTAGACATGTATTTGAGAATTGCACCTGAATGCTTTCTTAAAAGACTGATTGTTGGCGGATTTGAAAAAATATATGAAATTGGTAGAAATTTCCGAAACGAAGGTATTGATTTTAAACACAATCCCGAATTTACAATGATGGAATTATATTGGGCATATGCAGATTATGAAGATATAATGAATCTAACAGAAGAAATTATTACTTCAGCAATAAAAGAAACTACAGGAAAAGATTCTTTAATATATGATGGTAAGGAAATTAATTTTAAAAGACCGTGGAAAAGAATTAGTATGCTACAAGCAGTAAAAGATGCAACAGGTTTTGATTTTGAGAAACTATCTGAAAAAGAAGCAAAAGAAATTGCAATAAAAGAAGGAATTGATTTAGAGTTTGATTCTAGCAAAGGAAGGATTTTGTCAGAACTGTTTGCAAAACATGTTGAAACAAAATTAATAAATCCTACTTTTGTTATTCAGTACCCTGTTGAAGTATCACCTTTGTCAAAAAGAAATCCTAAAGATCCTAAATATACAAATAGATTTGAATTATATATTAATACTTGGGAATTTGCAAATGCTTTTTCTGAATTAAATGACCCTTTTGATCAATATGAAAGATTAAAAAAACAAGTTGAACAAAAAGAATTAGGCAATGAAGAAGCACATGATATGGATTATGATTTTATTGAAGCTTTGGAAACTGGTTTGCCTCCAACTGGCGGATTAGGAATTGGAATTGATAGATTAGCAATGTTGATAACTGATTCACACAGTATAAGAGATATTATCAGCTTTCCAACATTAAGACCAGAAGCAGGAACATTAGAATTATTATTGGAACCACACAATTCTTCTTTAAAAAAGAAGAACCAAGAAATTAAAATAGAAAAACAACAACAAAATTCTTTTTCAAAAAAAGAAACAAAAACAGATAAAAAAAAACTACCACTAAATAGAGAAAAGGCTTGGAAACTAATACAAAAGTATAATTCTGAGAAAACTGATTTAAATCATTATTTAGAAAGCGAAGCTGTTATGAAAGCATTAGCTAAGAAGTTGGGCGAAGATGAAGAATATTATGGCCTGTTGGGATTATTGCATGATGTTGATTGGGAATTAACAAAAACAGACACTACGAAACATTTAACACTGGCACCAAAAATATTAAAAGAGCAAGGATTTGATGATGAATTTATTTGCACAATATTGTCACACGGTTATGGTTGTGATTGTGCAGGTTTAAAAGATAAAAAAAGAACTAAGAAAATTGAACACGCATTAGCTTGCTCAGAAACAATTACTGGTTTAATTCATGCATATTATTTAATGAGAAAAACATTTGATGGTATGAAAGCAAAAGGATTAAATGAAAAATTTAAAGATTCTAAGTTTGCACAAAAAATAAATAGAAACGCAATTAAAGAATGTGAGTCATTAGGGCTGATTTTAGTGGAGTTTATGCAATTAGCAATTGATGCAATTGCAGGAATAAAAGATAAACTATATTTATAAGGGACTTTATGCCCGGTTGCAAATTTCTTTCAGGGAATCAAGAAATTATACAACAGTATCATAAAATCAAAAGGGAGAATTTATGCAGAAAGAAAAAGATAATAAAAAGGGGGGAATAGAAAAAGGAGATATTGTAACACTTAGCTACAAACTCTACGATTCTACTAAAAAATTAATTGATGAATGCAAAGAACAACAACCATTAGTCATTCAATATGGCAAAACAGTTATTAACAAAGATCTACACAAAAAATTGATGGGCAAGAAAATCTGCGATACTGTCGAGATAAAACAGAAATTAAAAACAAAACCACCACTTATAAATATAGATTTTGATAATTTAGAGGAAGAAGATCAAGAACAACTAGAAACTGGCCAAATTATAGAATTAAATATAAAGGACAAAAGAAACTTGTTTATTGTTGAAAAAATAAATCTAGAAACAGGAACTATTTTATTAAAATACAAAAACCCATACGAAAATCAAACCTTAACCAATATTGTGAAAATTGAAAAAATAAAGAAGAAAGTGAAAATATGAAAAAAGAATATATACAGAAAATTGAAAAACAAAAACAACAAAATTTTTCTAAAAAAGAGCCAACACCAAAAAATAAAAAACCAGAAAAAAAGATTTCAACAAATCTGGATTTGGAACTGCTAGAAACAAGTATCGCAAAAAAAGCAACTGAAAAAATAAATGTTCCAATAATAAAACACCTTGATTAGCTTTTACAAACTAAAGGCTGCTTCTTCTTAAATATTAAATACAACAAAAATAGCAATAAACCAAAGAAAACAACATATGTTGTATTAGTTATGGGAACCCAATAAGCATTTGGACCTAAAGTTTGGGGCACTATACTTGGTGTTTGAATAAAAAAGTTTTGAAATATTCTTGAATTTGTGTTGTAAAGAAAAATGTAATATATCAGAAATCCAAGAACACAAAAAACAAAAATCTTAAGCTTTTTATCTGTAAAGTTTTCTAATCCTAGTTTATTTTTAAAGGTTATATACAAAATGACAATAACAAAGAAAGTAAACCATAAATATACAGGAGACCAATTTGCCCATATTAAATAATCGTAACCCATATTAATTACTTGAATGAAAAAGTTTATAAATGTGCCTATTTGCCTAAAGGAAAATCTTGTATAGACACATAACTTTTCTTAGCGCCAATCTTCACATTTTCTAAAAGATACAACTTATTCACAGTAAAGACTGCTTTTAAATCTTTAATATCATTAATAATCAATTTTAGGTTTAAATTTGAGGAGCTGTTCCTTGCAACAGTAATGTGTGTTGCAAACTTATCTGGCTTCAACAATTCCTCAAATTTATTAAATACTAAAATGTGTGATGCTTTAACAAATAATATTCTGTTATTAAACTGACCTAAACCATTAAGTTCTAAATCAAATTGTTTTATCTCCTGACACTTTTTTATACTCTCAAAGTCTATTTTGTCTTTAGAAATATTACCATAAAATTTCAATGTTAAGTGGTAATTTTGTGGTGATTCTATTTTTAAAGCCTTGCACTTATTAAAAAGAGGTAGTAATTTAGCATAGATTTCTTTAGATATTTTTAGTGGTACTTTGATACCCAGAAATAAATTACCCATATCAAATACCCAAAATATTTTTCATTTTGGATTCAACAATTTCCTTTATTTTATCTTTGGGCAGAAACATATTGAATCTAAAAATCTGCGGGCATTTTGATTTATATTTTTTAGCAGTCTCATTATATACTCGTTCCAGCCAATTCGAACAATATCTTTTATTAACTAATATTTGGTAATCTGCATCGTTTTCAAAATCATCCAAATTCCTTCCTTCTCCTCTCTGCATTTTCAATTCAACATATTTTTCTTTTGTTAATTCAGGATCGCAGGCAATAAATAGGTGAGTAGGGGGATTAGAAAATGCTATTTTATTTCCTGGCAAACGTATGTAAACACTTTTTGTAATTCCATTTGGTAGATTCTTGTTATCAAAAACTTGATAACACATACTTTCTTCGCTTCTCGATCTAATTATTATCTTATCTTTTTCCCTTAAAACCTTTCTAAATCGAAAATATTCATCAAGTCTTGAAACCTGATACGAAAAAGATGCAGAAATCTGATCAGTTTCAGCACCATATTGAGATCTATTTATTTCTAATGTTCTTACTGTTTGGCCACCACCTCTCTTTGCTGGTTCTTCCATTATCCAAACATCTGCAATATCAGGATCAATATATGTAGTTATATCGTTTTTTATCATGCTGGCAATTTTCAATTTAAACAGCAGTTCATTTGCTCTATAAATAAAATCTTTTTTCTTTTCATCGCTTACATTAGGATCTTGTAGATACTCTTTAAGGTTGAAATAACCTTCATTATATTCTTTAAAGATACCTGCATGAAACAAAGCATCTATTTCGGTTCCTCTTATGTCCTTAACTCTTTTTCCAAGATTTTTGAAAAAATCAATTAAAATTCCAACTTGTGTACTTGTGCCAGACATATCCGAACCAGAAACAACCAAATCTATCATTTTACCACCAACAAACAAAACAAATAAACAGTAAAAATATAAATAGATAACTTTTATATATAATTTACTTTTACATTTGGAGGGAATATTATAAAAACATGGAAAACAGTGATTTTAGGGATAATAGCATTCTTTTTTATAATAACATTTCCAATAGCATTAGTCTGGTTTTCAATAAGTGGAAGCATATTGGATGCAGATACTTATAAACCAGTAGTGCCATTGTTATTAGATTCTATGATCAACCAGAATTTGAGTCAAACTGGATTGCAGATAAGCGAAGAATCATTAAAACAAATTGAACCTCTGTTTTATACTTGGTTAGATGATATCTTTGATTATGTCAATGCAAAAACAGACAAATTGAATTTAAAACTGCCAAGTGATGATGTCTTAAAACCAGCTGTAAAACAATTATTATTGTCTACAATAAAACAAAGCACACCTAATGGCGGGCAATTAACAAATGAACAAGTTGATGCTTTACTTGAACAAGCATATCCTGCAATGAAACAACAATTACAAACTAGCATAAACAGTTTTAACATACAACTCGAATCACAATTATTACAAGCAAGAGATATACTAAGTTTAGCAAGACTAGTTGGAATTATTGCATTAATCTTAAGTTTGGTGTTCATCATATTTGCAATTGTGTTAATTTGGCAGGTAAGATCAATAATGAATTGGATAGGCACATACTTCTTGCTGGGATCAGTTCCTTTGCTTTTAATTGCTCTAGGATTAATTTTTGGATTAAATAGCATTTTGCAAAGTGCAAGTCTACCGCAAGAAGCAATTCTACCAGCAACATCAATAGTATCTGCAGTATTTAATAATCTGGCAATATTCAGTGGAATCTTTACAGTAATTGGGTTAGCTTTGCTATTTGTTAAATATGCATTTCCAAAAGCAGTAAAAGAACCTGCAAAGTAGGTTGTACTCTTAGCTTTTTCTTTTTTTATTTTCCCAATTTTCGGTTTCTCTTATTATACTGATCATCATCTTTACACATTCAACAGGATGTTTGCCAATTGCTGTTTCTTCAGATAGCATTACTGCGTTAGAACCATCCAAAACAGCATTTGCAACATCGCTTACTTCTGCTCTTTCAGGCACTTTGTTGAACTGCATTGACAAAAGCATTTCTGTTGCAGTTATTACAAATCTATCAGAATTATTGCACTTTGCAATAATTTCTTTTTGAAATAAAGGTAATTTTGCTAAGGGCACGTTTTTGCCCAAATCACCGCGTGCAACCATTATTCCATAAGAACAGTTAATTAATTCCTTTATATTGTGTAGGGCTTCTTTTGTTTCAATTTTAGAAATTATTTTAATATTTTTTCTATTCAACAACTTTTTATAATGAAAAACTTTCTGCACAGTATTTGCAAATGCGACAGCAAGATATTGAAACGTTTGCTTTTGCAGCCAACCAAGAAGTTTTGTATTTTTAACATCAATTAATATTTCACATTTCTTGTGCAAGTTTCTGTTTATTTTATTTGCGTTTGACATTATAGTTTTATACTGTTTAAGATTGCCATATTTAGTATTAATTCTAAAAATATTACAACCTTGCAAAGCCATATTCTTCATTGTTGCATAGTCCTTGCTTGACGGACCTATTGTTGCAATTATCTTGGTTTGTGGCATAAAAAAACCTTCTTTTTTATGAAACTGTTGTAAATTTCTATCAACGTGTTGCTAACTTGCGTTTGCAACATTTTGTAAATGATTTC
>PEXK01000050.1:35783-104188 GCA_002779075.1 Candidatus Diapherotrites archaeon CG08_land_8_20_14_0_20_30_16
ATAAATAATACATTAGCCTTTTATATATATTATCTCTATTAATATTACTATTAAACCAACATACAAAAGGGTCCTGTCTAGTGTTTAAATCCTAGCAGAATATAAAATTTTGCTGTCTAGTGTGCAGATGTGATAAAGATGATAATAAAAGCAGAGCAGTTCTTGAAATCAAGAATCAAAGAGTATTATGAAAAGAACTTTATCTCTGTCCCAAATATTGAGAAAAGAGAATTTGGATACGGAATTTATAACAAAAAAATTTTAGACAGAAACATAGCATTCAAAAATGATTATGAATTAAACACCTTCTTAAGAGAGAGGGTGCCGTTTTATTTGTCTTATTCTGTAGCTTACTATGAATTACCAGATGCAAAACCAACAAGTGCAAAAAAATTGCTGAAAAATGATTTCATCTTTGAATATGATGCAGATGATATCCCCACACCTTGCAAAAAAACACATGATTCGTGGATCTGTCCAAAATGTAAAGAAGAAGGAAAAGGACACACACAAAAATGTCCTAAATGCAATTCGCGCACAGAAATTAGTGAATGGATTTGTGATAAATGTTTAGACGCAACAAAAAAGCAAACAAAAAGATTATATAACATATTAACATATGAATTGGGATTTTCAGAACAAGAAATAAAAATAACTTTTTCAGGGCACAAAGGATTTCATACAAAAATAATAAGTCCTAAAATAGAAAATATAAAACAAAATGAAAGAATAGAATTAATGGATTATATTACAGAAGAGGGCCTCAACTTCAAAGAACTTGGATTTGTACCTGATGAAAAAGGCTCAATTAAATTTCTCGGGGAGAAACTGGGCAAGAGTCAAAAATATCTCAATTTTATAAAAACTGTTTTAGAAAGTAATGATGCAACAGAATTACTAAAATATTTTGATCCAAACACATCAACACAAACTCTCAACAAATTAGTTAATAACAAAAAAGAAGCATTAGAATCATTGGAAAAGGGCAAATTCTATAGGCCCAGAAAAGAGTCTGTTGATTTGTGGTACAATTTATTGGAAAATTTAAAAGAAAGCCAAAAATTGTATGTAGATAGGCAAACAACAATAGATATGTACAAAATTATAAGAGTACCAAATACTATTCATGGCGGAGCAATGTTGCTTTCAAAAGAGGTAAAGATCGACAAAATATCTGATTTCAATCCTTTCGAAGAGGCTTCCATATATAAGGACGGCACCCTAAAGATTCATTTAAAAAAGGTTCCAAGATTATTATTAAATAGGGAAATATTTGGGCCTTACGAAAACGAAATCGTCGAATTGCCAAATAATATAGCAACATATTTTCTTGCAAAAGGTGTAGCAGATGAAGCAATCTTATGACCAAATTAGAAAAATTCATAGAATGGAAAAGGAAAATTCAGAATTAGTAAGAATTGATGAGGACTTTTTTGAATCTTTGCCAGAATTCATAGAAGAGGAAAAATCAAAACTGCAAGAAACAAAAAACACTCTTGATGATAGTGTTATGAGAAAAATATTCAACATAAAAATAATGTTGGAAGATATAATTTATTTAAGAGAAAAAAAGATTATCAACAAAGCAATATTAAAAACCAAAAATAACGAAGAAGATATTAAAAACATGACCTTGGAAGAACAAAAAATGTATTACAAAATCGTTAATTTGCTTTTTGCATATCAAAAACTTGCAAAAGGACCATTTGAGGATCAAAAAGAAGAAAAAATAAAAACAATTAAAATAAAAATAGTCCAAGATGTGCCAAAATTTATTGGCACAGACATGCAAGAATATGGCCCTTTTGAAAAAGATTCAGAAATAGAAATTATTGAACCTATTGCAAAAATATTTCTTAAAAAAGGCATTGCCAAAGACAATCCTTAAAAAAGATATAAGAAATCCATCGGATTTTTAAATTAATTACGATTAATTTTGATTTTAGTATAATTATAAAGTGATAATATGTCCCAGTTGTTAGTTTCTTTCAAGGTGATAGAAATTAGACAACAGTTTCATAAAATAAAGATGTGATTTTATGTCAGCATTACCTGAAAGAGATGAATTTGTAGTTTGCACTGTTGAAAAAATTTTTGACTATGGTGTTGAAGTTAGATTAGAAGAATACACAGATCAAAAAGGATTTATTCCCTTGTCACAAATTGCTGCCAGATGGGTTAAAAACATAAGAAATTTTGTAAAAATGGGACAAATAAGAGTTGCAAAAGTAATTTATATAAATCGCGAAAAAAATCAAATTAATTTGTCTTTTGCAATGGTCCAAAAGCAAACAGAAGAATCAAAATTATCTGAATGGCGACAAACAAAAAGAGTTCAACAATTATTAGGAGTAGTTGCACAAGAATTAAACAAAAATCTTGATGATGTTTGGGATAAAATCACAGGACCAATATTAAACAAATATGATTCAGTTTACGAAGCATTCCAAGAAATCAAAAGATATGGAAAGGATTTTATTCCTGAAATTCCAAAAGAATATCAGGACGCATTATTTAAAGTAATTGATAAAAATATTACATTAAGCGATAAAATAATCTCAGAAAAAATAAAAATAGAGGTTTTAAAAGAAAACGGCCTTGCTTTAATAAAAGATGGCTTCAAAAAAGTGTGCAAAGAAAAAGAAATATCTGCAAATGTTACATATATTGGGAATGGCACATATTTTGTTAAGGCACAAGCAAGAGATTACAAAATGATAGAAAAATATTTGGCAAAGGTTAATGATATTTTAACAAACCATTTTTCAAAAATAGGAACAATAGAAATAAAGAGAGATGAAAAGTGATTTAATGGAAATAATACTTGAGAAAGTGAATTTAAACAAACCAATTGTGTTTATTGGCTTGCCAGGCATAGGCTTAGTTGGAAAAATTGCAATAGATACAATTGTGAAAAAAACAAAAGCAAAAAAAATAGGAGCAATAAAAGGGAGTTTTTTTCCGCCTGTTGTTTTTGTTGAAGACTCTGGAAGAGTTAGAGAATCAAGTGATCAGGTATATCATTGCAAAATAAAGAATCAGGATTTTTTATTTATAGTGGGTGATTTTCAACCTAATCTAAACTCTATTGAATCATTTCCATCACACTATTTATTTGCAAAAGGACTCAGTCAATTTCTGAAAAAAATAGACGCCAAAGAGATTTATTCATTTGCAGGAATAAATGTAGGCGATGCAAGAATTACAAAAATTCCAGAATTATATTTTGCAGTAAATAAATTTGCAAAATCTGATAAACTAAAAACAAAATTAAAACCTGTTGCAAAGAACACAACTATTTCAGGCATTGCTGGACTAATTCTTAGTGAATCCGAAAAATTTGATTTGGCTGGCACTTGCATATTGAGCGAAACATCAGCAAAGATTTATGGTGATTTTGAATCTGCAAAAGCCCTGCTATTATTTGTACAGGATTTTTTTGAAATAAAAATTGATATGAAAGAAGTTGAAGAAGAAGCAAAAAAGATTTCTCAAGCATTCAAACAAGTAATAAAAGAATTAAAGAAAATCACTGATTCAGCAACACAAGAGCCTCAAACCAAACCAACATATGTTAGATAATTTAAGATCTTCTATAAACATCCTGTGGCCTTCTAGGTGGTACTCTTCTTATTACTCTTTTTGGTTGTGCTAATCTAACTCGTGCATCTCTCATTGCTGGTGCTAAAGGCATCAAATCTTTATCTTTAACCATTCTTAGCTGTCTATCAACAGAAATCCCAGAAAATGCACCTCTTGCTACTGCTTCTTCTCTTTTTAACAAATCTCCTAAGCTACTAAAGTATTTCTGTCTAACATAATAATGTTCCAAGCCTTCTGATGCCAAAAATTTGATTTCTTTAGGCATTCCAGGATTATCTAAAACAGATTTCAAAACGTTCTCGCCATTGCCTAAGAAGCCAAAAGACTCTATAACATACCTTCTAACAAATTGGTCACGCGACCTTAAATATTTTGCTAGATTCAACCAGGCCTGACCCAAATCTTTGCCTGCTTTTGCATATTCCAAAAAAAACACACTAATATTCCGCCTAACCCCCTCAGAGTCATCTCCTAAACGGTTTGCAATGACAGCTAAGGCATTAGATGTCAAGTTACTCGGGCTTCTTTTAAACTCTCTTAACAAGAATCTGGAAGCTGGTTCTCTAACTTCTTCATCACTAGAATTCAAAGCTAACAAGAACTGGTTCAAATTAGTCATAATTATATATAACCCAAAGCAATTTAAAGCCTTTTTGCCTAAAGTATAATATGCTTAAGAGCTTAATTCTTAACAATTGGAAAAGCCACAAAAACACAGAAATAAACTTCTCTCAAGGTTACAATGTTCTTGTTGGTAATATAGGCACAGGAAAATCAAGCATATTCGATGGTATTGTTTTTGCTCTTTTTGGCACAACCCCAAACATAACCTCTAAAAAAGTTCCTTTAAAGGATCTAATTATGTCTAAACCAGTTGAAGAAAAAGAATCAACAATAACACTTGATTTATCAATAGGTAATGATAATTATAAAATAGAAAGAACACTTTACAGAACAAAAACTTCGCAGGCAAAAATATACAAAAACGATGCATTGTTAAGAGGCCCAAAACCATCTGATGTAACAGAAGAAGTAGAAAAGCTGCTCAATATTAATTTGGATACGTTTATGAAAGCTAATTACGCAGAACAAAACTCAATTGATTATTTTTTAAAACTGCCTGCAAATGAAAGAAAGGTCCTTTTTGATAATTTATTTGATATTAGTTTTTATGATAATATCTCTGTTAATGCACGACAAGTCAACAATAAATTAAAAACAAAAAATGAAGATTTACAACAAAAAACAAATGAATATAAAAGACTATTAGAAAATTACAACAAAGAAAAAACAGAACACAAACTTAAAAGTATACAAAAAGACATCTCTGCAATAAGAGAACAGCTACAACAGTTTGAAAAATTAAGGGGGCTACAAAAAGAAAAAGAATCAGAAATATCAAAACAAAAACAAGATTTTGAAACAACAACTAATCTCTTAAATAATTTAATAGGCAAAGAAAAATATTTAGAAACAGAAATAATAAAATTGAAAGAGGTCTTAACTTGTAATATTGAAAAATTAGAACAGCAAATGATTACACTTAAAGAAGACAAACAAAAAATAACAAATAAAAAACAAAAAGAAGAACAAGAATATAACAACATAAGAAGTAAAACACTATTCTACAATAACAAATTAACAGATCTTAACACCAAACAAGCTGATTTTATCAAAATAGAGGCACAACTAAAAGAGATTCCTAAAGAAATTAATGATTTAGTAAATAAATTAGTACAGGAAATTGAAAAAAGCAGAGAAAATATCACTCAAAATGAAACAAAGATAAACACTACTGAATTAGATATCAAAACATTAGAAAAAAGTATAGCTAATTGCCCTTTATGCACTCAAGAATTGGCCCCAAAACATAAAGAAGATATTCTTATTAAAAAAGAACAAGAGAAAAAACAGCTTGAAGAACTAGCCCAGAAAGAGAGAAAAATATATGAACAATTAAAAAAAGATTATGATCAAAAAAACAAGCAGAGAGAATATTATAACAGAAATATCGAGGTTTATGAAAAAATCAAATCTGAATTAGTAGAACTGGACAAATACAAAAAATTAATTATTGAAAACCAAGAATTAGAACTTGCACATAAAAAAAGATTGGAAACAACACAAAAGGATTTGGATAAGATAGAAACAGTCCAGAAAGATTTAGAAAATAAATTAAAACAGATTTTTGATTTTGAAAATAAACAAAAGGACCTACAGAAAATCAAAGAAGAGTTAAAAGCAGAAAAGGAAAAACTAGATCATATAAAATATAATCCTGAAGAATACACAAAAATTAAAGAATTAACACAGAAACTAACAACAGAACACCAATATAAACAGGAAATAATATTAGAAAAGGAAAAACAACAAAAAGAAGAACAATTTAAATTAGCACAGTATAATCAAATATTAGAAAATAAAGATAAAGCAGAAAAGGAATCCCAAACATTGGCTAGATATATTGATGATTTTACAATAATATCAAATGTATCAAAGAAAACACAAGAGCAAGTTAGACAATATGTTGTTGAAAGCATAAATATTATCTTTCAGGACCTGTGGCAACAAATCTACCCCTATAAAGATTTCCAAAATATCAAATTCAATGTTAATGAAGGGGATTATAAAATCGAACTTTTCTTTAATAATGAGTACAAGAGAGAATTGGATGAGTTTATTTCTGGTGGGGAGAGATCAGCAATTGCTTTGGCTTTGCGTATAGCAATGTGTTTGGTAATGAAAAATAAATTAAATCTAGTTATATTGGATGAACCAACACACAATTTAGACAAAAAAACAATTTTATCATTATCCAACCTGTTTAATAATTATTTACCACAGTTTGTTGACCAGATCTTTGTTATTACCCACGATTCAGATTTGGAACAGTATGCAAACAATGTTTATTACATTTCAAGAAACAAAGAAACAGATGGTGCTACTGAGATTAATGTTAAATAGAAAAGAAATATAAATTATCGATAGTGATTATAATATGACTAGAACAATTGTATTGCCAAAAGAACTGGAAGAAAGATTATATGGATTAATACAAACACGAGAAGAAAGTAATGGAATTTTGTTGTATAGGAAAGTTCAAGGTCATTGTTTTGTTGAACATTTGTTTATGACTGGCATTGGAACAGAAGGCAATGTTAAAGCATTTCAAGAAAGGATGAATGTAGTAAATGAATTCTTTAGAGCACATCCAGAATATAAATATATAAAATTTCATGCACATACAAAAGGAACTATTGAAAAACATGGTCAAAGATATGCAAGAGAATTTTCTTCTGGTGATAGAGCAGGTACACAAGAACAATTGAGGCACAATCCAGAATTTATTGCTTTATTAGTAACTCCTGAAACCATCTTATTAGACGCACCAGACAATCCACAACTAAGAACTTGTCCATCTTTGCCTAAATTTATGCATGAAAAAGTTCAAAGAAAAATAAATGAAGCTGCAGAACGAATTGGAATTAGGTTAGGTAACTTTGATTTAGGTAGATTTTCAGGAACAAGAAGGTTAGCTAGAAGAAGACCCTTTGAAGTTCATAAAAGAGCGCCAAGATCAAGACCGAGATAATGTACCACACACCCTTATAAAAAACACATATTTTAAAAGAAATATACAATACAGTATATTGGTGGAAAAATAAATAAACAAGATGTCATTGCTAAAATAGGAAAAAAGAATTGGTTAAAATTTATACTGTTTATACGTGGACAAACCTGTAGATTAAATAAAGGCAGCACCATTGAATATTATAAATGGGGTGTTAACAATTTTCTGAAGTTTGAAAAAGACAGATTCTTTGATTAAACAATATGTCCTACGACACATTATAATTTATTACTATAATAATACCGCAAATAATTAATTCATTCTTTTCAATACTTCTTTCTTTAATTCTATAAATTTAGTAGTTAGTTTAATATTTGAATTATAAAGAAAACCGAAGGTTTCCAAAGGTATATGATTATGATCGTATACTTTTATGGCTGTCTGTACGACTATAATCGTACACTATTTTTAGTGTAATATTTTCCTATTGACAAGAAAATGAAGAAATAGCACAAAACTACATTGCTTATTTCAAATATTTATGGAAAACTGTTGCAAAGAAATAACCAACATAAAATCAGGCTGTTTAGTGTGTGTTACATTCTTTCCAAAGGTTTTATGCCCATTATTGCAAAGACATCATTAAAAATGCTTTTCATTTTAGTGTAAAATAAGAATCTATTTGCTATTTCTTTGTCTTTTGTTATTAACTTGATGTTAGCATATGTTGTATTGAAATGATTTGCCAAGTCAGTAATGTAATTAACTAAAAAATGCACAGATTCCTTTTCTATTGCTTCTGATAATCTATCAGGATATTTTAACATTATACGCCCAAGATTTAATTCTTCTTTTGTTTCTAATTTCTCAATACTTTTTAATGGTTTGAATTTAGTTTCTTGCATCTTTTTCAAAAGAGAACAAATCCTCGCATAGGAGTACAAAATGTATGGCCCTGAGTTGCCATCGAAAGACAAACTAGTTTTTATATCGAAAACAAAATCTTTCTTAGCATCATATTTCAAAATGAAATATTTTATTGCAGCATCAGCAATCTGCTTTGCCTCTCCCTTTAAATCCTCAGAGGATTTATTGGATTGTTTTTCTTTTAATATTTCTAATGCTTCTTGTCTTATTGCATCTATTAATGTATATGCATCTACAACATTTCCTTCCCTGCTCTTTAATTTGCCAGATGGCAAAGAGATCATTCCATAAGAATAATGTTCCATTTTATCTGCAATTTCTGGGATGCCAATATGCTCTAAAACTTTTATTAATTTATCAAAATAATCGTTTTGTTCTGAACCAACAACATAAATACTTTTATCTAATTTGTACTTTTCTATTTTCAACTTTGCCAAATAAATGTCTTGTGTAATATAAATACAGGTGCCATTTTTTCTTAAAACTACTTTATAATCTTCTGGCTTATCACCAAATTTCACAGTATAGCCTAATTCAGTATCTAATTCTACCTTCCCTTTGTTATAGGCATCAAAAATAATGTCCTTGCCTTTATCATAGATTTCTGATTCAAAAAACCAAACATCAAAATCAATCCCAAATTCATTATATATTTTCTTCATGCCTTTTAATGCCCAATCATTCATTTTCGTCCATAACACCAAAGTATCTGGGTCTTTTGCTTCCCACTTTAATAAAAGAGCTTCTGCTTCTTCTATTATTTTGGGGTTTTCCTTTTCTGCATTATTGAATAGTACATAGCAGTCTCCTACAAACAAATCTGATTTCGTTTTTGCTTCTTCGGGGCTTTTAAATTTAGAAAATTTCATATATGCGAGCATAGATTTGCAAATATGTATTCCCCTATCATTAATCAGATTTGCTCTAACTACTTCGTATTTCTTTGATAACAAATTAGATAACGCGTTTCCTAACAAAGTGTTTCTTACATGTCCAATATGCAAAGGCTTGTTTGTGTTTGGGCTTGAAAACTCAACCATTACTTTCTTTTTTTCTTTTTTAATACCTATATTAAACTCGTTTAAAAAAAAGACTCTATCCAAACAGATATTTACAAAATCATTAACTTGCTCAACGCAAGCTATCCCTTTATTCTTTGTCATTCTTGACTTAAAATCTTGGAAATCCAAATTTTTATTGGAGATAAAAATAGAACTTGCATAATCATAATTAATTAATTTAGAATCGCTAGTTGTTCTTTGTATTGTATCCAAAGGTATTTTTTTATTTAAAGATTCATAAATTAAATTAGATATATATTCTTTCAAAATAAACACCTAAATAGGTAAATTTGTTAAATGCCCTTTTTCTCTAAGTTTTTGCACTTGCAAAGGCAAAAATCGCCAAACAACTTCTGCTTTGTTTTCTTCGTATTCTCTTTTCTTAATAATTATAACATCATTCTCTTTTATGAAAATTCTATTTCTTAATTTTCCTGGTATTCTCACAGCTCTTTCTAACCCATCTTCGCATATTGCTTTGATATATTCTGTACCTGGCATAACTGTAACTAATGCAAACATTTCATTATTGTCTTTATCAGGTAATCTTAATTTATATTCCCTAGGGGGTTGATTTTGATTTCTATTATGACTAAAAGCTATATAACTCACCTCAAAAATATTTATTTCAAATTTTTCTTATTGGATTTATTGCTCCACAAGCATCGCACTTAAGCAACAATACTCCTTTTTCTGTTATTATTCTTGTTTCTGGTTTCTTACACTGTTTGCACAAAACAAATTCATCTATATATTTATTATAAATTTGATTTACTTTGTAGGAATTTACCATTCCATTCAATATAATTTTAGTATCATCATTTGTTGCGGGCACACCTGTTTCTTTTACAAAATACTTTAGCATATGCAAAATTTCCCTTTTCAATGTTTTACAAACTGGTCCTGCATTTTTCAATAAAGTCTTTTTACCTTGTATTAAATTTTCCAATTCAGGAATAACAAATCTTGCCTCTTCTTTATTGATAGTTTCCAATTGCTTCCTTGCTCTTTGCAACAAAGTGTTATAATCAAATATGTCTATTTCTGATTTTTCTTGTTTAATTACTTTTGGTTTAGTTTCCTTAATTTGTTTAGAATCTTTTTTTGCTACCATTAAAAATCCTCTTTTTTATTGAATGTGTCAAAAACTAAGTGTTCTTGACACTTTGTAAAAGTTTTAGGATTTAAAACTTTCACACTCTGTTATAATTTCTGATTTTCTGAAGAAATTACAACTGTCCATTAAAATACCTCAAAATTCGACGTTATATATAAAGCTCCTAAGTCTTTTAAAGGTTTACTGCTATTTATCCTTGAAAACAAGCACATATTTCGAGAAAAACTGCCTGACTTGATCAAAAATCTTATCATGACCTTTGGAATTAGGATGCAAACCATCGTCCAAAAAAAGCTTTGGACTTGGCTTAAAAGAATCAGAAATATCTATAAAATAAACATCATATTCTTTACAAATTTTCTTTATAATTGCATTGTATTTTGAAATTAGCTGATTTGAGTAAGAAACTGTTTTATCCCATTCGCAAGGATTTACTCTTGATTCATCTACCTGCGTTAAACCTAAGAAAGCCACCTGAACTTTTAAAGCCTTTGCCTTAACAACTAAATCCTTTACATTATCTGTAAAATCATTTTCTGGAACAAGAGGCTTTGCAGCAATATTAGCATATGCAGAATCATTTATTCCAAAAGCAAATAAAACTATTGTTTCTTCAGGATAATCTATTCTTTGCATAGCTTCAAAAGTGAACCTTTGCAACAATGTTTGTGATGTATCACCAGGAATGCTTAAATTGTATATAAAATCATAATTTGGCTTGATATCTGTATCTAGCTCCAAAAACTTTCTCAACTTAGGTACCCAACCACCCTCTTTATCTGCAATACCATAGCTAATTGAGTCACCAAACACTAAAATACTTGCCATGAAAGATATATTTAGTAAAAGGATATAAAGCTTGCCTTAAAGAAAGGTTTTTTTATATGTTGCTTTTGTATATAATATGGTTAAAACCAAACAATTGAGTAATAAGGAATCTAAAGAGCTTATTTTGAAGTTTAATGAATTTGGTATTGATTTAAACAAATATAAAAGATTTGATATAGTTTCTGAAAAAACAGATATCTTGATTGCAGATAAAGAAACAGTAGGCTTTTATTATGGGAGCAAATGTTTTCCTAGTCTAAAGCTTTTACTTAATATCAATACACAAATACCTTCGATATATTTAGATTTAGGAGCAATACCTTTTATAACAAAAGGCGCAGACTTAATGAAACCTGGGGTTAAAGACTTGGAAATATTTGAAAAGGGCTCTTTGGTAATAATGAAAGATGCAATTCACAAAAAACCTTTGGCATTAGGTATTGCAGAATTCAGCTCAGAAGAAATAAAACCTCTGAATAATGGTAAGGTAATAAAAACAATTCATTATATTGGCGACAATATCTGGAATTATGGCAATAAGTGAGAATATGAAAGGATTATTATTAGATGTGTATACAATAAATAATGAAAATGAATCCTTCATTAAAGTCTGCATTAAAACAGATAAAGGAAAGGAAGTATTTGAGGATCACCAATTCAAGCCCTATTTTTATTTAATCTCAAATACTGAGCTTAGCAAAAAGGATTTACAACATTACAATATATTTGCAATTGAACAAACAAAAAAAGATTTAATACAAGTTCACAAATTTGCACACTTTAAAGAAAAGCAACTCAGTATTGAGGATCTAAAGAAAACAAACATTTACAAATTAATATTTAACAAAATATGCGATTTAGTAAATGCCCGTTCTAAAATAAAGGACGAAGTATTTTATCTAGGCAAATTCGAATACGATATTCTTTTTGATTTTAGATATATAATTGATAAAAATATTTATTGCTTAAAGAATTATGAAATAAATGAAACAAAAGAAGGCTTACAATTTAAAGATCGTCCTTATATTGAACCCAAACTAAAGAAAATAGCATTTGATATTGAAACATTGGGAAAAAGTACAGACCCAAAAAAGGAAGCAATTGTTTTATTATCACTTTACAGTAAAAATCCTGAATTTAAGAAAGTTATCGGTTATAAAATGCCAAACAAAGATATTGATTATTATACCCAAGTTAAAGGAGAAAAAGAATTACTGCAAGAATTCTCAAATACAATAAAGAAATTTGATCCAGACCTGATTTATACTTACAATGGAGACAATTTTGATTTCCCATTTATTAAAGAAAGGTGTAAAAAACACGATTTATCTGAAGAATTTAATGCATTATTTGGTGCAACAATAACAAAGGGTAACGCACAAGAAACAGATCTAAAGAACTTTCAACATATTGATGTCTATAAAGTTGTCAGAAGTTTATCTATGAAAGGCTCTTTGAATCTCTTTAAGCTGGATTTAGATACTGTTTACAATTATTTATATGGAAAACACAAAGTAGACATACATTACTCAGAAATGGAAAAATACTACAATTCACTAGAATTGTTGGGCAAATTCATAGAGTATAACTTAGTTGATTCAATGGCATGTTACGAAATTGGCGAAAATTTCTTGGAACAATTTGTAGCATTAAGTCAGGTTACTGGAAAAACACTGCAAGATATTACAAGAACTTCTTCTAGTGCAATTGTTGAATCATTAATAATGCATAGAGCAATAAATGAAGACAAAATAATTCCTGCAATTCCTGTTGGTGCAACAGTAGACTCTAGACGGGAAAAAAGGTTTAAAGGCGCCTTTGTAAAAGAACCAATTTTAGGGTTACATGAAAATATAGCAATTGTTGATTTCCAATCTCTATATCCTAGTGTTGTTATTACATACAACATATCTCCTGAAACAATTAACGAAAAAACAAAAAATATTTTCACAGATAAAGATAATAATATATTCTCACAAGATATTTCTGCAACAATACCCAAAATGCTAAAAGATGTTTTTGAACAAAGAAATGCAATTAAAAAGAAAATGAAATCTGTACAAAAAGAATCATTGGAATATAAAACCCTTTTTGCTTATCAATGGTCGTTCAAAACAGTTTTAAACAGCACATATGGATATATGGGTTATGCAAGAGCAAGATGGTATAATTTTAATTGCGGTCAAAGCATTGCAACAACAAGCAGAGAACACACTATGAAAATAATATCTGAAGCTGAGAAATTTGGTTTTGATGTGATTGCAGGAGATACTGATAGTTGTTTCCTAAAATATAAAAAAGATAAAAATGAGGTTTTAGACTTTTTAGATAAAATAAATAAAAAATTGCCCGGAATAATGAAATTATCTTTAGATGGTTTCTACAAAAGAGGCCTTTTTGTCCAGAAGAAAAGTTCAGAAGATGTTGCAAAGAAGAAATATGCATTAATTGACGAAACTGATAATTTAAAAATTGTTGGATTTGAGTTTGTAAGGCATGATTGGTCAGAATTAGCAAAAAATACACAAAAGAAAGTCTTAGAGTTTATACTTAAAGAAAAGGATATTGAAAAAGCAAAAAAATATGTTATTGATATTTTAAAACAAACACAAGAACATAAATTGCCTAATGATTTATTTGTTATTTACACTCAAATTAGAAAAGATTTAACAGAATATAGTTCTATTGGACCAGCAGTAAGTGCTGCAAAGAAAGCAATTGCAAAAGGAATTGCAATAAATGAATCTTTTGTTGGATTTATTGTTACTAAAAATGGCAAAACAATTTCAGACAAAGCAGAATTGGCCCAATATGTGAAAGAAGGAGATTATGACTCTGATTATTATATTGATAATCAGATAATACCAAGTGTTAAAAACATTTTCTCAGTATTTGGTATATCTGAAGATCAGTTAATGAGCAAACCCAGTCAGAAAAAGTTATTTTAGTGAGTAAAATGAATGCAGAAATATATCAATCATTAAAAGATTTAAGCCAAAATAAAATATATTCTGAATTAACGGAACCAACAATAAAACGAATTTGTGAATTCGCAAAAACAAAAGAAGATGCAAAAGTAATTGCACAATTTATAGTACATATTTTGCCAAGAAATATGTCATTAGATTCGGCAATAAGAATTGCATTATATAATCTTGAGTTTTTTAAACATTTTGATATACAAGAAACTCTTTCCGAAAGATTTCAAATACGAAGAGCAGAAGGAGATTGGTGGATGCACCATGAGTCACCAGTACAATTTGAAATTGTAGATACTGAAATGAGAATTGCAACATTTTCTTTTTATGTTGTTCCAACAGAAAAAGGATTAGAAATTCATATTAATAGTTTACAAGGATCAAAATACGAATATCCAACTATGACTCAACAACTTAGAAGTACAAAAGATGATTTGAAAGAATTAACAGAATTTTTAAAAATAAATTGGAGAATACATATTGTTAAATTACTACAAAAAAGATTTGCAAATGAAAATGTACTCATAATAGGAGATTTACCAAAAGCATTTAGATATGACCCTGGAGAAAAATACATATTAATGTTAAGACAATATCTACAAACCTTTTTACAAGCAGGAATTCCAATTGAACAAATAGATACTCCTAATATACACAAAAAATTTAAAGAATGGGTTAGACAAAATTTAAGACTAAAAAGAAAAAGAGAACAAGGAATAAAACCACAACATCAAGACAAACCTAAAAGAGTAAAATTAGAACGTAAACCCGGAACAAGAAGGCCTATGGCTTAATAAATATTGTATATAATGATTATTATGAATAAGCAAGAATTAGAATTATTAATAAAGGAAAGTGAAGGGTATCTTGATGATTTTTTAAGATTAGATTTTGGAGAAAAAATAGGCTCTGGATTAAAGCGAATGGAAAACATATGCAAAAAGGAAAATGCCCCAATCCCCGAAATAAAAATAAGAGAAAATTATTTTTATATTACATTTAAAGAAAACAAAGAATATTTGAAATTAGCTAATAAGACAGATAATACAAATATAAACTATAACCCAAATTCAATAGAAACTACCATGGGACTACCCTCTAACTACCCTGAAACTACCCTAAAGATACTTACTCTAATTAATGAAAATAAAACTATAACTCGCGAACAATTAGCAGAAAAAACCGGTTTGACAATAGATGGTATAAAATATCATATTAAAGAACTTACAAAGAAAGGAATATTAGAAAGAATTGGCCCAGATAAAGAGGGGTATTGGAAAGTAAAGAAGTGAATTATTATGACAATATTACAAGAATTAAAGAAAGCAGAAAAAGCATGGAAAGACGCTAAAAAGATTGCTGATTTGCTTGTTAAGCCCGGAATTAATCTATTGCAGGTCGCAGAAGAAGTTGAAGAAAAAATAGAAGAGTCTGCAGAAATTGCATTTCCTATTAACATATCTCGCAACAATGAAGCTGCGCACTATTCTCCAAAAAGTGACTGCACAGAAACTTTCAAAGAAGGAGATTTAGTTAAAATTGATATTGGAACACATTCAAACGGATATATTGTTGATGCAGCATATACTATTGATCTTGGAAGATTACATCTTGAGTTGTGTAGGGCGTCAAAAGAAGCAGTTAACAACGCTGTGAAGTATATTCAAAAAGAAAAAAATGATGCGGAATTTGGCGAAATAGGGAATATAATTGAAACAACAATAAAAAGCTACGACGCTTACAAGCTAATTTATAATTTAACTGGTCATTCAATGGAGCAATATAAATTACATGCTGGCAAATCTATTTTTAACCACGCATCAAATAACAAAAACAAATTAGGACAGGGCTTGTTTGCAATTGAACCTTTTGCAACTAATGGCTCAGGACTAATACAAAATGGTTATTTCTGCAGTATTTATGATTATGCAAATTCGATTACAAGATTATCTAATTGTAGAATATTAGCAGATGAAGCGAAAAAATTCAAACTACCATTTAGTGAAAGATGGATTGGAAAAGACATGGACCCCACACAAAAGAAAATAGCAATAAATAGTTTAGTGCAATCAGGATGTTTCAGAACGCACCCTATTTTAGTAGAAAAACAAGGATCTTATGTTTCTCAACACGAAAAAACAGTTTACATTGATGAAGATAACAAAGTACATGTATTCCCAAATATCGAGTTTTAAGTGATGCAAATGAAAAAAACAACTTATAGAAGGCAAAATTTCAGGATGTACTGGCAGATTTTGTGAAGATATTTGTTGTGATGACGATCAAGTTATAGAATGGATCGGGAAATATCTTGCATATCATGATTGTATTAAAGATCATTTATTATCTCATGGCATAAATATTGAATTTAAAGATGACAGAGTTTATTTTATTGGTTGTTCAGATGGAAAGAAATGTAAATTCTTGAAATATGCATTAAATAAAGACATTGATCCTCGCCCAATAGATTGTAAGATATATCCTTTTGTTGTTGACTGGGATACAATAGATTTTGATAAAAAAATTGTAAAATTATATTATTGGGATAATACTTGCCAATTGGTAAAAGAAAAAAAGATACCCAAAGAATTCAAAAAAGAGGTAGAACATATTATCAAAAGAGATTTTGCACATTTATTCTGGGGCACAAAGTTTAAAATAGAATTTGTAAATAAAGTTTACAAACACAAACATAAAATGATTTGGGATATAAAGAGGACTTAATATGAAAAATTCAAAGAAAGAATGTATATTAGTACCTTGCACAAAAGAAAAATGTGAATGTACTTGTTGCGATAATATTGGAATAGAAGAATGGATAATTGAATACTGTGCATTTCATGAAAGAATGAAAGATCACCTGAAAAAAATAGGAATAAAAATTAAATTTGACAAAGATGTTATTCAATTTAGTAATTGTTCAACAGGAAAAGAATGCAAATTTATTAAATACTCAACAAATAAAAGTATTGATTTAAGACCAATTGACTACAAAATATATCCCTATCATGTTGATTGGAAAGAGATGGATTTTGATAATAAAAAAGCACAGTTATATTTTGCTGACTTTGATTGCCCGTTAACAAAAAAGAAAATATCTAAAGAATTTAATAACAATGTTGAGAAAGTAATTAAAAGAGATTTCAGCTTATTATTCTATGGAATGGACTTTGATGTTGTATTCCACGATTTCTGCAGATATGATACTTTCAAAAAGAAAAAAAGATAACTATTTGGTGTAGATTCTTGCATCAACAATTATAGGATTCTTTGTATCGCTTTCTATTATTACTGGGTTCAGATCAATAAATGCAACTTCTTTGTGTTTGTGTGCAAAAAGGACTAACTTATTTACAAAAAGCCAGAATTTATCTTTATTTAAACTGGAGAGCATAGCCTGATTTTTCAAATCATTAAGCATACTTTGGAAATCTTTCTTTGTTATTGGCAATAACCTGAAAGAAACATCTTTTAATTGCTCTGCAAATCTACCACCAATGCCAACCATTATCAATTTCCCAAATTTAGCATCATCTTTTATTCCTACAATAAATTCTTTTCCATATACTTTCTCTTGAATAACAATTTTCTTTGCCTTCAATTGTTTTGCTCTATGCAAAATAAGAGATTTTTGTTTTACAAAACTTTGGTGAGAGTTAATTTGAAACAATGCGCCAGATTTTAATTTGTGCACTGCTTTATCTGATATTATTTTAATAAAAATTGGTTTCTTCCAAATATACTCTGCACTTTTGAATTGTAATAAAGAATAAGAATATGATTTAACAACAGCTAAATACTTTGCCAGTAAGAGTTCAGATTTGTATTCATCTAAAATTTTCAAGGTCATGTTTAATATAAGTCATAAAGAAATAAATATCTTTGCTCTTGAGAAATACAAAAAAAGAAAAAGGTGTAGGTTAAAAAACCTACAAATATTATATTAGATCTACAAAATAGTTGGTAATAAACCAAAGCCTATTTTTCCTACTAATTGTACTGCAAAACTGCCTAATATTGTTGCAAATCCTGCTGCTGTTCCTGATCCCAATATAAACAACACAACAACAGTTGTAATTATGTCTAATTTAAACAGGTCCATAAACAATTTGATCTCAACAATCAAAACGTATGGAAGTGCAAACAGAAGTATTAAAGCAACAATGTACACACCAGCAATAGGTATCATAGTAATCAATGACAACACAAATGCAACAACACTTAAAACAAACCAAGGAACTGTTAAAGTTACTAATGCCTTAGAATAATCTGACTTCCCTAAAACCAAGAGTAACAGATTTAGAACCAAGCTTCCAACAAGCACAAGAATTAATGCACCTATTAGAACATACAGACTAGTCAACCAAGTTGCATCTTGAATCTTAACTGCAAAAAACCACAGAACTACAGAGATTACAAGATACAACAAAGCATAGCTGAAATTTATTTTCAAAGCATCTTTCAATGCCTCTTTTGGATTGTAAAGAAACTTATACATCAAATCATCTCCCAAAATATTTTTTTCAAAAATATGTTTACTCGAAGTCATTAAAAGCTCATCTCTGCAGTTTAAATATACAAAACTTAAAAAAAGTTTTGATATTTTAACAGACACTTTACAAGTTCTTCAACCTTTGTAAAGCCAGATGCCATTTTGATGCATTCTCACTTTCGTTCAAATACATCACAACTCATTCTTCGAATGCCTTTGTGATGCCCCCTAATAAACTATTACATATTTTATTTTACATATTGAAAGCTCAGTCATTAACATAATATTTATGTGTTCTTTTTTTGAAATAATCATAGATTGCAGCACAAGTAAAAACAATTTGCAAAACTATAAAAATAGCATCTTTCAAATAAATACTGTAAATGCAAAGCAAAATACCTCCGCAAATAAAAGCAAGATCCTCTTGCTTCTTCTTTCTTAAAAGCACACCCAAAATAATAAAAATAAGCCCTAAAACACCTAAGACTCTATAAAGTACATTAAAATCCATTGTATTAAATATTGCATATTTATTTATATTCTTATCTTTTCTTTGTCTTTAAATGAATTATATAGAATATTAAAAACAACAAGATTACTCCTAAAAACAAAAAGTAATACATTCTTGCAGAAGAGGTACCTAAATTTTTATTCTCTAAAACATTTTTATCTTCAAAAGTGGTAATTTGCTGATTGTTTATGTCTACATCTGGTTTTGTCTGCTTTAGCTCTGGAATAAAAATTGATTGTTTGAAAACCAATTTATCTTTAATATAACCAAATATTGTTAATTTTTTATTGGAATAAGATTTATCTAATACTAAATATTTGTTAAATGGTAGGGTAGCCAACAATACATTATTATCATAAATTTTTGCAGAACCGTTGTAAATACTATTTCCATTTGCGTCATAAAAATATAAAATTGTGTTCGTTTGCAAAGTATCTAAAACAACAGAACCAAAATCCTTTATTTCTAACAACTTATTTAGATTCTCTATTATGGATTCTTTCTCTGTTTCTTTCTGTGTAGATTTCTTAACAATTGTTATTGTTTTAGTATATTTTACATTGCTTTTTGTGTATGTAAAAATATAATCACCAACTAATAATGGTGTAAAAGATATTGTACCAGAAGAATTTGTCTTTTCTGTTTTTACATTTGCATCAGGATATTTTATATTAACATCAGCATTCGGAACAATATTTATTTTGCCCTTTTCCTTCAATGTAATTGTAAGTGCTGTGTCGGAGTAATATTTGCCATTCACATCTCCTGTAACAGCAAATTCATAACTTGATGAACCCCAGCCTCCGCCACCTGGACCTTGAGGAGTTTCTTCTATAGTATAAGTATATTGATTTGTTGCTGAGTTGTTTGCCAAATCATAAACATTAATGTCTAAAGTGTGAGCTCCAACAGTAGATGAACCAGTACCTGAAATATAATAATTATTACCATCATTTACAACCTCAACATCTACAGGAGATCCATCAACACTAACCTCTGTTGCATCACTATTTAAATCAGCATCTTGCACCAATATATTGAAATCTTCAGTGATTGTTGTTGTAATGAAAACTGGTTTTTTATCTAATACCAATTGCAAACTAAAAACATTCACATCTTTATTGTTGTCCTTCAAAATAATGTTATTGTAATCTAAATTTATATCATAATAGTAAATATTTTGATCTTTTGAAAAATGATATTGGGCATTATTATCTCCTATTAAATAAATATTATAATCTTTTGTTTCATTATAATAAAAAATCAGATTTAAATCGTTTAGATCTTCCTTGTAATACAAAAAATTATTGTTATAGTCTATATAACCATCTTCTAAATCAAAATAAGGCACATAAATAGTAATATCTTTATTCAAGCAATTGCCAAAAATATCGCAGGCATTAAAATCTAAATCAAATCTGCCTAAAAAGGTATAGTCTTCGGCATTAAAATCCAAAACTGAAGTTATTTTATTATTATCAACAGCATAGTTTCTGGAATAATTTGAATTAAAATCATTATAATCAAGAAAATAAATATAAGAATCATAGAACTTAAAATCTTTAGTTAAATTAAAATCAGATAAATAATATATATTTTCATCATCATTTTCTGGAACAATATTATTGTATAAGCTTAAATCACTATTTGTTAACCCGCCAAATGATTTATTAAAATCATTAGAATAATAATTAAAATCTATTGACAAATTATAATCAGTTAAAGGGTAAAAATCAGAATTTAAATCAATATTATAATCTATCAATCTATTATAATCTACCACTGAGAACAGCACAAAGCTGTTCGAATTGTGCAGATTTAAATCAAAATTTATATCCAAATTAGAATCAAAAGGTTCTCCAGTTAGTTTGCCAAAATTAAAATATAATTTAAAATTGCCATTGTTATCAGAAGTATAAAAATTATTGTCATTAGCTATATAATAATCAAATATTATCCTATTGTAATCTAAATTGCATGCTAAAGCATAATTGAAATCAAAACAGGTATTAGAACAAGAAATAATTAAATATGAATTTGAATCAGCAGTAGTTATACTTACTTGTTCAACATTATCTATTGAAGAATTACTTATTTGATTAGAATCTGCTTTTATTAAGTTTAAATCAAAGTTTTGAAGAAAAGGATTGCCATTATTATCAAAAGATCTACGCCAAACTAAACTACATTTTGCATTTTCATTAGAGTCTAAAAAGAAATAATCATCCAAAGATTTGTAAATTAAAGTGTTGTAAAAATTATTATCATAATAAAAATTATCCACATCAAATACATATTCTCTTGAAAAACTGTTCTGATCATATGCATTCTGCAAATTCACATATCCCCAGCCAGTATACCTGTCCCAACTTACAGCATTAACATCATCTGCACTATTAATTAACAAAGCCTTGACCTCTAAAGGTGTTAAACCTAATTGAGACAAAAGAGCAGCACTTGCAGTTACATGAGGAGTAGATGCACTTGTTCCATCCCAATAATCCCAAGAAGAATATCCTTCTGAAAATATATCTTGGCCCGGAGCAGTTAAATCTGGCTTTTTTCTATCATCATCAGTAGGGCCTTGAGATGAAAACCAAGTATAAGTATCATCATTTCTGTTGTTTGTGTCATTATCATTTACTGCGCCAACACACAAAATATTGTAACCAGAGCAATCATCAGAAATTGAATAACCATTTAATGTGCAATGCCCAGAATTGCCTGCTGCAAACATAAACAAAGCATCTGTACCAGCAGTTGCAAAACTATAATCCAAATAATCCCAGGATATAGCATTATCACCATTACCATCTGCATTCACAAAAGGATTACGAATACAGGTATTTGGATCATATTTAGCAGAGCCCCAAGAATTATTAATATAGTTAGCACCATTTGCAACTACCCAACCAAAAACAGTTTCAAAATTTACACCTACTGGAACACTGCCAGAACTATCAAATATCTTTGCAGAAACAAGATTAGCATCATAAGCCACTCCATTATAATCAGGGTCTAAAGATGGTCTGCCAGCTAAAATACTAGATACCAAACAACCATGTTCAAGAGTATGGCATTCCTCATTTATATCATCTGCGAAATCTACTGCTACAGAAATTTTGTTAGTTAAAGCATCAGAAGAATAAGAGATTCCTGAATCAATAACACCTATTTTGAGATTCTGGCCTGTAAATCCTTTAGTCCAAATATAGTCTGCTTTTATTGAAGGCACAGAATATATCTGGAATGGTTGTATTAAAGAATTGTTAATATCTGCCATTACTTTTATTTCTGGATTTTTCCTAACCAAATCATTATATTCATAGTCATTAACAAATTCATAATTTCCTTTTGGATTCTGAGAATCATAATTTGATGTAATTAATGATTCATAAGGGGTGGTTTGTGGCACAAAAACTAGCTTAGTAGAAAACACAAAAGAAAAGAGTAATAAGAAACAAACACAAAGAACAAATATCTGCTTGAACATATTAATTATAAATAATATAGGTATATTTAAATGGTATTATATAGCAAATTACAATCCAAACTTATAATACAATACAAGCCCAGCAACTAAAATTATTGCAACAATCACAAAAAGGTAATTGTAATTTGATACACTGTGCCCAAAATAAATAGTTTGCGAATCGTATTGCTTCTCTGTTTTGTCTTTGTCATTTGCAAATAAAGAAACATCAAAGGTAACAATCAGCTCTTTGTCTGACATTACTTTATATGAAAGAGTTTTAGTCTCGAAAGGTTTTAAAGTTAATTCGTATCTTTCATCTTGATTAAATTTACTTAACCCATCTATCATTAAAACAGCTTGCTTGTTTTTATCACTATCATTCAATATTGTTAAACTTAGATTCCCTTGCTGATTTATGTCCATATATTTATTGGGAATATTTAAAGTAACAAAGATCTCATCTAAATACACCCGGGCATTAGATATTAATGCATTTGAAAATTCATTAAAAACATAGCCGTTTACAGAATAGCTTACTATTGCAGGAGATACAGTAAAAGACTTGCCTGTTAAAGGAACAACATTATACTCCAAAGAGATAGATTCATTTGGGCTTAATTTCTTTGTCAATGAAGGGGTTCCATTTTTTAACTTAAACCATTTAGTAAATATTTCATTATCATAAAATAAAAATACTTCTGCTTGGCCATAACCTGCATTCTTAAGTGTAACTTGTATTGGTATTTTTTCATTTATTTTATAATTTTCACTTAAAAAAGACTTGCTAAAACTATCTTCTCCAAAATAGGGGATTTTATATGTGCCAATTTCCGAATCGCTATAAAGTTCAATTTTATCTTTTGCACTTCCACACAAATACAAATCTATTTTTCCTTTTTTAACAGACTCCAAAGGAATAAACAAATAATTATCTTGGCTATCGGAAACATAATGCCTATGATTTATATTGAAACCAAAAAGATTTCTGTTGTAAACTATGCCCAAATCTGATTGTACAAAAACGAAATCATCACTATTTTCAGTTTCTTTCAAATGCAAAAGGAGACCTAAAATTCCAGGGGTATTCTTTAAGGTGTCTTTCTCTAATGCAGATAGATTTAAAGAAAAACAAGAATCTGAACCCACAAGTTTCAGAGGAGTATTCAGGTCTGAAAACTTATATGCTTTTCCTGGAAAGGACAAAGCAAAACTAAAACACAACAAAAAAATAGTACAAACAACAAAAATAAGACACTTATTCATTACAATCCCCTCTTTAGTCCCAATCTACTACTTATATATATTGCCTAAACTATTTAAATATATCCTAGTAACATACAGAATTAGGGTATCTTGTGTGTATTCTTTATCCTTATTTTCTCTTTATTCCATTTGAAAAGAATCCATTTAAGCTTCTTCATATCCCTTTGTTTGTTTCCGTAAAGACTAACCTCACAAACGAGAGGCACAAATTTTTTTTGACCTAAACTGGCCAAAATTGTGTAGTACAATTGGTTTGTTTCTTGGACAAAAAGATTGTCTAAAATCTTCGCATCAGGATATTTTCTTTTCTTCATTCTTTGCTTCAATTTTTGCTCAGACAAATGTAAAATAAATATATAATCCAATTGGAACTTGAATCTGTGTAGGCAATAAGGAAAAATCAATCCTTCTAAAATAAAATCTTGTTTGTGTGCAAGCTTTTTGTTTGTTTGTTTTGCAAATCTGCATAGATCTACATCTTTTAATTTTAGGCCATATTCTTTTACTATTTTATAATTTGTTTTTGTTAAAAAATCTTTATCACTATATACTTTATAATTCAATTTTTTTGCTAAAGAAATTGACAGCGTAGATTTGCCAGTACAGGGTATTCCAGTAATAAGAATTTTCATATTATTATCACTACAATTTAATATAACAAACATTTATCATTCTGCAAACTATTCACATTCTTCAAGTTTTTTAATTATTATCTGAAGGTTGTTTATCTTTTTTCATCATAATTCCCTTTTTTATTTGTACAGTTCATAATCTCTAACTATATATATAATATTGATTGATAAAGATTACTGTCATACTTGTGAAAATATCTATACCATTAAATAATCCTATTATTTAAAATGACATAAAAGAGTTCTTTCATTACCAGTATTTGCAAATAACCAGAACACCTTTAAATATTTTGAATATGGTTCAAGTATTTTTTTTATTTTTTCTGTCCTTTGATCAATATACTTCTTATTATCTCTATTAAATTTCAAAGTAAAAATCATTTGTGTTCCTTTAATATTTAGTTTTAATATACTTTTGAGAACTTCTTCTGGGTCTCTATTAATATCACAAATTATAATATTTGGTTTATATTTATTTAACACCTCAATCACATCTTCTAGTTTTTGTTTAAGATGAATTATATTTTGACCCGACACTAAAACTTCTGCAGGATCTACAGCGACAACTTTTTTTGCAATTGGTTTTAAGTACTCGCACCACCCGCCAGGTGCTGCTCCTAAATCAAAAACTAACTTGCCTTTAAAATCTATTTTTGTTTGAATAATAATTTCTTTTATTTTATAATAGGCTCGAGATGTGTGTTTTTGTTCTTCTGGTTTTCTATAAATCACATTCTTTAATATACTATAATGATATTCTTTATCCAATTGTACAATATTTAAAATATAATCAAATTTTGTGGGACTTAAAGCAAACCCCTTTTCATCCAACAAAGATAAAAATGATGTTTGAAAAGTATTTGGATAGGCGACAAGTCTGATAGTTTTTTCTTTTATCATTAACAGTATCTCAGAACTATCTTTTGTACTGTTGGTTATTGGGAAAACACGTTCGATATATCTTAGAGGTATAGGATTTGTTTTTACAATTTCATCAAACTGTTTCAAATCACAATTAACTTTAATTAAGTCCTTTGTGACTATATTTACTTCTAAGCCCAATACTTGAAAGAAGAGAATAAATCTATCATGTAAATCTTTGCTAATATTTAAATATAAAAGATTGGGTTCCATAATATTATCCTTAAACAAATTATTTTCAATGTGATATTATTGTTGCAAACAATAAATGTATTGTATGGTTAAATTTGAAACTTTGGTTTTTTTGCAGGTCTAACAAATCTCTTTCCACACATTAAGCATCACATATACAATTCCAGATCTTTATCTTGCTGATTCTTTTTTTCTGAGAAGTTTTTAGACATTTGATGCAGATCTAAATCATATTTGTTTGGTTGAGATTTTCTCTCTCTCACTTTAAAAAAAACAGGAAACTTAACGCTTGAACCAACAAGCAAAGCTTCACCAACATCCAATCCAGTAATAAGTTTTACACTGTTACTGTCAAGACCTTCTGATGATTCAGAAATGTGTTGCAAATCATTTGGATTTATTACTCTCAACAAAAGATGAGTATTACATTGACTCAAAACAGTTGTTGACAAATTAATTGGTCTTTGAGAAACCAAACACAAACATGCACCAAACTTTCTTCCTTCTCTTGCAATTGTTTCAAATATGTGCCTGGATTTCATATATTCTTCAGAACCAGACTGAGGAATAAACTGATGTGCTTCTTCAAGAATTATTAAAAGGGGACTGATTTTATCTTCTCTACGCAATTCAAAAAGTTTGTTTGAAATGTATGCTACAATAAGTTGCTTGCGTTGCATATTCAAAACATTTGATAAATCAATAATTGTTAATTTTCCTTGTTCAACAATTTTAAATATATCAAAAGTGCTTGTTTTTGCAAAAATATTTTGTGATTCTGCTAAATTCAACCAACCAAGCAAAGGCTCTTTAACATTTGCTTTCAATTGGGATTCTTCAACATATTGCATTAAATCCTTTAAATCAAAAACTCTTTTTTCATCTGTTTCTCTAAACCCTCTCAATATCTGAAGCAATTCTCTTTGCTGTGTTTCGCTTATATTTCCTAGGAATTTGAAGAGAAGAGAATCATTGAGACTGTGAAGAGCAAATTTCATTTGAGATGCATCAAAATATCTAGTTTTATTATGATAACTTACATATTCATTGGTTGCTGGTTCTGCAAAACTTTTATATTCGCCATGAACATCAAACAAAACAATTCCCAAACCTTTTTCTTTGGGTAGATCTAAAAGTTCTTCCAGTAAAATTGATACTGCATACGTTTTTCCTGCACCACTCATAGCCAATATAGCTAAATGCTTTTGTAAAAGCTTTGACAAATCTATTTTTACTTTAACTTTCTTTGTGTTTTCAGCTTCTATATCTCCTAAATACAAACCCTCTTCTGTGAAGCCTAAAAAGGTTACAATCTCCTCTGAATTAGCAAAATGTACCAAAGCACCAGAAAATGGAGGGTTTTGCACTCTTGTTCCTCTTTTATCTTTTATAGTTCCTAAAAGCTCAACTTCGACCAAAGTTTTGTGCCATTCTTCTGTTGGAAACTTCCCTTTAAGGGTATCAAAATCAGTGTGGAGCTGCTCAAAAAACGGGTTAACCCTAAAGATACCTGTAATCAAACCAAAAATAGGTTCTAAATGATCAATAGAAACAAACTGGCCAGCTTTTATTATTACATCATCATTTAATTGAAAATATGCTTTATCTATGCTTGGTGTCCCTTGATAGCTCAAAATTGTGCCTATTGCGTCTTTAACCATAATATCACTATGTACAAAACAATTTAAATTAACATAATAAATGATAATGCTCTACTGCCATTATTTTTTGTAGTACCCATTCTCCTAATCTTTGCTTTTTCTGTGAAGACTTACAAATAACTGAAATATAATTTCTTGTTCTCCCCAAATAATTCCCTTTTCCATCAATATCATTAAAATAAACTTCTACTTTCTTGGCAACATATGTTTTTAATACTCTTTTTGATTCTTGCCTTGCTATTGTACTTAATATTGCTGATCTTTCTTTTTTTATTTCTGTTGGCAATTGTTTTAATTTTTGTGCTTCTGTAAAAGACATTGGCCAAAATTGCGAAACATTATTTATCAAAATATCATATCTCTTTGAAAACACCTTTGTTTTGTTGAAGTCCTTTTTTGTTTCATTAGGAAAACCAACAATAGTATCTGTTGCAATAGTTAATTCGTTATAGGAAAAATTATTTCTTAAATCTGTAAAGATCTTATTGACAACTTTTTCAGTATATGATCTTTTCATCAATTTTAAAACCTTGTTCGATGCACTTTGAATTGGAATGTGTAAAAATCTATAAAACGCTTTTGTTTTTTTAAAGAAATCACACAATTGCAAAAGATACTTTTGCAAGAGCCAAGGATTAGACATTCCAAATCTAAACATTGCCTTGCCTTTAAATCTAGTTTCAATTGCATTTAGCAAATCCATATAGTTTAAGGCGAGATCTTTACCATAAGCTGCGTTATCTTCAGAACTCAGCCAAATTTCTTTTGCTCCACTTTTTATGTAATAATCTATTCTGTTTATAATGTTTGACAAGGGGTAACTATAGAACAAAGGTTTTGCATACCTTGTTTTGCAAAAAGTACATTTGCCCAAACAACCAATTAATGGCTGTACAATAGCAATAGTTTTAAAATCGCACAAAAGATTTGTTTTATCCAAGAATTTTGGTTCTAACAAATGCACTGGCTTATTTGTTTTCAAAATTTTATCACAAACACTAACTATTGAATCAATATTGTATGAATTAACCATGGAAAACTTGTAAAAGTTTTTAGTGAAGATTTTGTCGCAGGGCAAACAACCGAGAATAATTATTTTGTTCTTTTTGAGGGCCAATTTTAGAATGTAATCTTTTATTTTACTTACAGTTGGCCCCTTTACTGTACAGGTATTAACAAGAACAAAATTTGCATTTTTCAAATCAGTTTCCTTGTAACCAGAACAAATCAATAATTTCTTTACAAAACCAGAATCTGCAATATTTGAAGCACAACCATAGGTTTTAATAAAAAAGGTTTTTGGGGTTCTCATAAACAAGACCATTAAATATTTTTTTTCATTCTTTTAGATAATTTCTTGACAAATCTTTTTGCGGGTTTTTTTATAGTTTTATACATGTGTTTTAATCTTCTATTATGTTTTGTTACAATTCTTATAGACTTAATCATCTTTGACAAAGATTGTATAAAATAAGTGTGCAAAGTCCAGACCTTTGTTTTTGTAGACACTAAGTAAACACCAGTAAACGCAACCCAAATCCAAATATTAAAAATTCTCTCCAAAATTGCAACAGTTAGCGCAACTTCTTTATTTATATTCGCTGTTTCTGCCAGATATACAAATGAGAATTCAAAGGCCCCTATTCCTCCTGGCAAAGAAGACGAACTTCCAACAAAATTAGCAATACCCCAAATTCCAAAAGCAATCCAAAAATTTACATCAAGACCAAAAAATAAAAACAAAAGATAAACCTTTAGTGCGCCAATAAAATATTTTACTAAAGATAGAAAAAAACCTAAAATAATAGCTGATTTATTTAATTTCAAAAACTCAATTAAAGAATCTTTTATTTTTGCTTTCATATTAGAAAAATAATCAACAGCTTTTCTCAAAACAGAGCTTTTAATCAAATATGTTCTAGTTTCATAAAATGAAAACCCAAAATAAACTATTCCAACAATACCTATTAAAACTAAAACTATTTCTAAACCAACATCTGCTCTCGGAAAAACAAATAATGCAGCAATGGCAAAAAGCAAAGTGAAAAACGCTTCATAAAAGGAGTCTATAACAACCAAAAAAGCAGTATTTTTAAGTTTGGTTCTGAAAAAATGCATAGATAATAGAAATCTATAATACATTCCCAAAGGTTTTGGGGGGATTGTATTCGCAACAGTAGTTACAGAAACATAATCAAATATCATAGAACATTTACCAGTTCGCATCAATAATTTATATCTTATCCAACACAAAACATGTTCTATTATCGACAACAAAAGTAATAACAGCAAGGCCCATACATTTAACTGTTTCAAAGATTTGAAAAATAGTTTCAGATCTAAATTAATTACTAAAATAATAATTAGAACAATAGTTAAAACTACAAAAAGCATTGTCCGCCAATATGAAAAAAGAGGACTATTTCTTAAAAATAATGCGATCTTTTGAAATGCAGGGTTATCTTTTATTTTCTTTTTAAATTCCATTTTGATCAACCGAAAAGCAGTTTTATTTTATATGGGGATATGATTGAAAGACTATCAAAAGCAGTACCAAAATCTAATGCAAAATTTTTAAAACTCATTTTGTGAATCATTTCGTTCTTTTTTTCTTTAGACAAAGACCAAAATAGTTTTCCTTGTTTTTCATATTTATGTAATTCTTCATCAAAATTCTTTGTTAAAAAAACATAGCTTACATTCTTCTTTGTCATTAGTTCGTGGCAAAACTTTCCTGTGAGCTGTACAAATCTAAGCTTTAATGTTAAATTATAAAAATTTAGGTTATTTGCTGTTAATGCAGATGCCCCGCTCAAATATACATTTTTGTTAAAGAGAATTCTGTCTTTCTTGAAAAAGGGAATTAAAAAACCTCTTTTATAAATAATTTTTAATTCGTTTTCAAACATAAAATCAGATAAATCCTTTTCTGGATTTTCTGAAACAACACACAATTCTGCAACTCTATCTGAATAATTAACAACCCAAATATAGCCAGTTTCCAAAAATTTAAGTGTTAATTTTCCTTTTTCTGATTTTCTTTCAACAGTTGCCTTTATACATTTTTTTGTTAATGATTCAAAAACAGTTTTAGCCAAACTAATATCATCAATACCTACAACATACTTTGATTTTATTAAGGTCCCATGCTCACCGTGTTGAATAAATATATTTTCATTATTTTTATCTATAAATGTTGCATTTTCATATATTTTACAATCTTTACTAATGCTCTTGAAAAGATCGTTTTTATATGTTGACATATTTACTAATATTGTATTTGTTTGAGTTTCAAAAACATTGCCAAAAAGGTCTATTACTTCCATCGATATAATTCGAGTCAGCAATCCTTTTTGAAAATCAAAGCCCAACTCTTTAAATTGTTCTGGGTTTACCAATTCACAATCAGATTTATAATCAAATCTCTGTTTAGACAAAAATGTTATTGGCCAACCATGATCTTTTAAATAGCGTCCCAAAATCAGTGCGTCCAAATCATTGCCAATTATCAAAAAGCTCATATATTCACCCAACTGTACAAATATATAAAAAATGCTAATATTTATAAAGAGAAAGTGACAATATATTTTTAACTATTTATATATAAGGATCGATTAGATGATCACAATAGATGCAAAACGGACTCATCCAGGGTTCATCCTCAGACTTGCCCTTTCTCTGGCAATTCTTGAAAAGAAACCCATAACTATTACTAATATACGGGTGGAAAATGAAAAACCAGGACTAACTTATGAAGACTTCATATACTGCAAAATATTTGAACAGATTGCAGGTACAGAAGTTAAAGGAATAGAAAAAGGATCAACAGAAATGGTTTTTGAGCCAAAGACTATCAGATCTGCACAGCAAATAAACTTTAAATTTCCAGCATTAGTTACTGTTATGCTCCCTAGTCTTTTGCTTCTTTATCATCAAACAACACAGAAAATAAGTCTATCTGGTCCAACAAACTATAATGACAAAATTAGCACAGATTATTTTCAAAACATTGTTGTCGAACTGTTACACAAAGTAGGAATATACGCAAAATTAGATATCACAAAAAGAGGATATGGTGATGATACTGGAAAAATAAGTCTTTATACAAAAGAGCCAACCCATGTAAAATATTTGGAATTAAAAGAAAAAGGCGATTTGATGCATTCTTTTGTATTAATACATTCTTATGGTCACAGTGAAATAATAAATAATTATATTATTGATGGAATAAAAAATGCATTAATTCAGAAAAATATTAATATTAATGAATACAAAAGTGAATTTGTGGAAAATAGAGAAAAACGCAAAGGATATGGCGCCGATGCAATATTAATATATGAAAATACAATATTAGGAACAAATGTTTGTTCTACAACGAAACAGCCAAGCCAGTTAGGAAAAGAATTAGGAGACAAAATTGCAAGCACAATTTCAAGAGACACACCATTAGATACTCATGCAGGCAATATAATTATTCCTTTTCTCGCTTATCACAAACAAAAATGTACAATTGTTTATCCTAAAAAGGATGAATATATGGACGATTGTCTTTATGTTTGTGAAACAATTTTAGGAACTAAATACAAAAAAGAAGAAAGAGAAAAAGACATTCTTTTAGAACTTAACCCATAACCAAGCTTTTTTTTCTTTTCAAAAAGAAAAAAATCTACGGTATATCAAAAAAAGAAAATACCGCATTGCTATAAGCGATTGCATAGCAAATATATGCGAAAGTATACTAAAAAAATATTGAAAATTATATTATTTTTGTTTGCAAAGCAATGTGTATTGCAGAATGCAATCCACTAGTTTTTGGCATACCGCGTGTCAGAAAGGCTTTGACTTGTGTCAAAATGGCTGTGAGCTTTTGACATTTTGTATAAAATTCTTGACAGAGTCTTGAATTTTCTACACTCTGACATTTTGTAAGGAATTCCTGCTAGTGCTTGGAATTTCATACACTGCCTTTTTTCTAAAACGGCTTGTGCCAAGGTAGCTCAGTTGGTTTAGAGCGCCAGACTCATAATATTTATTATGGAAATTATGAGTGATGAAACCTTTGCATTGATTTGTAAAGGTTAATGATTATATAGATTTCTCATATGGGAAATCTGGAGGTCGCGGGTTCAAGTCCCGCCTTTGGCATTTAAATGGCTCACGAAGTGAGAGCTTTAAATGTGTGTGTTTGAGATTTTGTGAAAATCTTAAACTCCGCATTTTTAAAAAATACTTTCAAAATAAGACTTTAATAACAATAGTTATTTGTCTTTTAAGATAAAAATATATTTTTCTTTCTGAAGAATAAACAGCTCTTTTGCATCTTTTTTATACATATTACACGAATCATTATAATCTATTCGTCCTTTGTAATTGTAGCCTTCACTTTCAAATTGAGAATGCATTTGCAATGCTATTGTACCTGCAGATATTTGGTCTCCAGAATCTATAATTAACAATTTTTTTGAATCAAACCAAATCAAACCATATTTGTCAGATATTGTGTTTGAATATTCAACAGGAATATTTGCTTTTGTATAGGCATCAAATATTTGATTGAAAGAATCAAATGATTTGTCTTGCAAAACGTCAAAATAAATAATTGTTTTTTTCTGAGTTTCAATACTGCTATCTGCTTTTGCAAATTCTTGTGCGATAGTATCGTCCGAAACAGTAGATTGAAGACAACCAGAAAACAAAACTTAAAATAAAAAAAGACAGCAAAAGGACAAATCCCCATTTGAGCATAAAATCACCTATAAAATAACTAAGTAATCTTTAAATATCTTTTCATTATATTGGGTGATCTTTAATGATATTTAAATGCTTTTTTAGTATAATGGTTCTCGTTCTTTTTATTTCGTTTAATATTGTAGTGTTAACTGCTAATGTAAATGGCGAGGATCAAAACGTTATATGCAAATCAGAAGATATAATAAACCAAGAAATTAGTGCATGTAAAGAGAAAAACGGAACTTATGATATTTCCTATGATTCTTATAAATGTAAAATAATTAATTGTAAAATACTGGCTACTCCTGTGCCAGTTACCCCTAGTTGTCCTAGCGAAGATGCAAAAACAGAAATAATAAAAAAATGTGAATCAGCAAACATGAGTTACAAATTATATAAAGATAATTATGGTTGTGAACAAATCAATTGTGTTCAAACAACAACATGTCCTGATGTTTCATCATCAATTGCCAAATGTAAAGAAAGTGGATTAGATTATAAAGTTGGTTATGATGATAAACAATGTCAAATAATTAGTTGTATTGAAAAACCTATTTGCCAAACAAGTGATACTATTAACGCAAAGATAAATGATTGTGTAAAAATGGTATGAGCTATTGCAACAGCATATACTACAACCCCACAGGAGGATGTACAAACAACTAATCCTCAAGTGTCAGAGCCTACAAAACCAGAGAACACAAATGCAACTCCTGGATTCTTCGGAAAAATAAGAAATTTCTTTGTAAGCCTGTTTAGTTAGGATTTTTCCTAACTTCTTTTTTATTTTTTTACAAATCCCTGCACACAAGAATTGTTGTCTTGTACAGAAAATAAATTCTTAAAATCAAATCTATCTAGCCTTTTTATCATATCTTTTGGATTTATTTTTTTAGAATGGAAAACCAGAATATTTTTAGACCAAGCTTCAATTTGCGAATCTTCTTTATTATATTTCCATTCCAAAAGCTCACATTTAGGTATTGATTTTCTAACAAATTCATTGAAGATTTTGTTTTTTGAAAATCTTTGTAAAATCGTTTGAATATTTTTATCAATTTGAAAACCAATAATTAAAAAATCTCCTTTTGAAATTAGCCTATCAAATATATTAAAGATTTTATTTTCTTTAAAATTTCCAATTGTGTTTCCTAACATAATATGTACTTTGGGTTTATTTGTTACTTTAATGTACTCTGGTTTTACATCCTGAAACAAACCAGCTATTCCTAAGAAATTTATTTCATATTTCTTGTTTTCTAAATCCAAATTGTGTAGGGATTGAACAAAACCATCTATAAACTGCTTTTGAACATCAATTCCAATAATATCTACTTTCTTTTTTTCTTTGAGTACATTGTTAACTAGAACTAATTCAGTATCGCCAGTACCTAAACCATAAAAAACCATTGTTTTATCTTTCAGGTACTTGTTTATTTTGAGTTTATTTTCAACTAATAAAACCAATTCTGAATAAATTGTAAAATAAGGGTTCGAATATGCAGTTAATTGATACCATAAACTAGGATTGCTAAACCAGTGTTCACTATTAATGTATCCTTTCCTTACATCATCATACAGCATATCTTTCAACTGTAAATTACTCGTTATCTGAATTATTTTTGAATTTAACATTTAATCACTATCTTGTTGCGATATACCCGCTAACTGTTTGTAGTAATTCTTTTGCTTTTTTATTGGTTTCAAAATGTTTTCTTACTGGATCAATTAATTGATCAACATACTTAGCAGTTGTTTGTTTTAAATCCATAGGGTGTAGTTTTCCGGCAACAAATGTTTTTTCTAATTCCTTATAAGAATCAAATGAAACATTACCCCCAAATTTTTCTGGTCTTTCAACATCAAATGTTTTGTACTTTTCAAATATTATGTATTTACAATATTCCAAAATAGGATTATCTTCTACTTGTTTTTCAGGGCAATATGCTTTGTTAAATTTATTAATAATATCTTTTTGAGTATCTGTCATAAATATCGCAGAATCAGGATTTGATTTAGACATTTTTATCGTAATTACTCTATCAACACCTTGTACTTCTGTTTTTGGGGGGTTTAAACCCATTAACATATGATGACTCACAACAACTGGTGGTTTGAAATTCATTTTTGGTGCAATTTCTCTAACCAGCATATTTACTTTTCTTTGATCCATTCCTAATTGTGTAATATCTACTTTCAATTGAAAAACATCTGATGCTTGCATACATGGATAAAATACTTGTGCTGCAGATAAAGTTTCTTGTTCACTTCTCCCCATTATTTGTGCACATCTAATAATTCTTGGCACAGTTGTATTTGTTCCAATTTTAATTGTTCTAAGCCAATAATCTTGATCCATATTTTTTGAGGCCCATAAAAATTCAACATTTTTCAAATTCATTCCACAAGCTTTCCAAACTTCAATAAAATAATTCCCCACAGTTTGGATTTTTTCTAAATCTCTACCCAATTTATTGTTCATTAAAGCGAACCAATCAGCTACCCAGAATTTAAAATGAATTCCTGTACTTGTTAATTTGTTTACATTTACTGCTCTCAATAATCCTTGGGCAATATGTATTTTTCCAGATGGTTCAAAACCATCATATGCTATTGGGTGTTCTTTTGTTTCAAACAATTGCCTTAATTCTGGTTCTGTAATAATCTCTTCTCCCACCTGCTTAACTAAATTTACTTTCTGTTCAATATCCATTATATCACCAATTAACTGTAATTATATAGATATAGGGAAAACTTTTAAAAGCTTGTAACCTACTTAATATATGGAAATATCCACTTTATTAATTGTACTTATTGTATGCATTTTTGCCTTATTTCTAGGTCTAATTATAGGCTATTTGCTTCTGAAAAGAAGCTTTGACAAAAAACTAGACCTAATATTAAAAACTGAAAGAGAAGATGCAATTAAAAGATCAAGATCTTCTCTTACTGGGCTGTTTAGTGAGCAATTAAGCCCTTATTTTCCTGACTTCCCTTATAGTCCAACAGAATGTAAGTTTTTGGGCAAGCCTGTTGATTTTGTTATATTCAAAGGTGCTGATGAAAACAATATTAAAGAGGTTGTTTTTTTGGAGATAAAAAGTGGAGAAAGCAAATTAAATAAACAGGAAAAGAATCTCAAAGAAACTATTCTAAACAAAAAAGTAAAATGGGATGAATATAAGGTTCAAAACAACCAAACCAGATAATTAAATTAAGAAACCCAAATTAACAAACTCCAATAAAATAAAGCTTGCAATAATCCCTAATGCAATAAATGGACCAAATACTGGCAGGTTTCTGTAAACAAAAAGCTTTGCATTTTTAGGCAGTAGTTTTTTTAATTGTAAGTATTGCTTCTGCTCTAAAGGATACATCTCTATTGCACTTATTTTTCCTACTTTCACATATTTATTACTCAACGATTTCATATCTACTAAATCATCATTTAATAATTTTGCAATTGATATTTCTTTTTTATAAAATTTTTGCATAATTGTATCTTTCAATAATAAAGAGGTAAATGCAAAAAATGAAAACACGAAAATTATTAGGGCTAGATACCAAAGACTAAATATCAAAAACAAACCGCCCAATATTAATGCTAAAACAAAAGAAATAATTGTTGAATACCAGACCTCTTTTGTTGGCCTTCTCAATAACAAAACTAAATAGTAAAGGCCATAAAATAAAATTGCTAAAAGCGAACTAAGAACCAAAACAATTAACAAAAATGGCATATTATTGTAAAATGGAAAATATAAAGCTAAACCGCTAAAGAATTTAATGTCTCCGCCACCTATTTTCCCAAATCTATAAAATATGTATCCTATTCCAAAAACAATAACAAATTGAACAAATGCCCACAATACATTTGGTGAAAAGAAAGCCAAAATTGCCCCTATAACTATAAAAGGCCAGTTTAACCAGTCATAAATGTATCCTTTCTTATAATCAGTATATGCAGCAATCAATGCGCTAATAATTACAATTGCTATTTTAATTTCGATTAACATAAACATCAATACAATAATTTACTTTATCTTAAACTTCCTCTTCATCTTTTTCTGCATTTGTTTTTGCACAACTTTCTGCAGGTCTTCTTGCTTTAAGTCTTCTGGATTCTTGCCCTTCATCTTTTCAAAGGTCTCTTTCATCATATTGTACTGTTTTATTAATAAACGTACATCCTCGAGCTTTGTGCCAGAACCTTTTGCAATTCTTTGCATTCTACTAGTGTTCAAACAATCAGGGTGGTTTTTCTCATAAGGCGTCATTGAATCAATCATTACACTAAAGCCTTTTATTTTGCCTTCTGCTAAACCAGCAGCATCATCAGGAATTGCTTTGCCAAAACCCAACATTTTGGCAATTTTTGTTATACCGCCCATTTTGTTTGCAATTTTTAATTGCTTTTTGTAAACATTAAAATTAAATTCTTCAATATCTTCAGGATTCATTTCTGCTTCCTGAACCTTGTCTAACAAGCCTTGTAAATCAGGATAACCCATTATTTGAGACAAATACCTTGTTGAATCAAATTGTTGTAAATCTTCAATCTTTTCGCCATTACCAATAAAAAAAACAGGGCATTTCAAATAAGCGCAAGCAGCTAATGCACCACCACCTTTAGCGGAACCATCCATTTTTGTTATTATAATTCCATTTAATCCTACAATTTCATTAAACTCTTTTGCCTGCTTTAATGCAATTTGACCAATATCTGCAGACAAAACCAAAAAAGACATATCTGGTTTTAACTCCTCCTTTATCTGCTTTAGTTCCTTTGATAATTCACTATTCAATGCGTCTCTACCAGCACTATCAACAATTATTATATCTCTATCTTTAAAATGTTGCCTGCCTAGTTTTACTGTTTCTTGCGCACTTTTTGAAACATTACCAAAGACCTCAAAATCTTTTGCATATTGCTTCAATTGTTCATATGCTGCCATTCTATAAGTATCTGCGCAAATAATTCCTAAACTTAGCTTTTTTCTTTTATAATAATTAGCAATCTTGCCTGTTGTTGTTGTTTTTCCAGAACCAAACAAGCCACATAATAAAATTCTGTGTGGAATTTTGTTAAAATCTACAGGCAAACCAAAGAAACTAGCTAAAAGATCATAAATCCTTTTAATCAAATATTCTTTAGCTTCAACACCTTCAGGGAACTTTTCTCCTTTAAGCTCTTTAATCTTTTTGGACAGTTCAAAAACCAGAGATATTTCAACATCTGCAATTATTAAGGCCTTTTGTATTTCTTTAGCAGTTTCATCTATAACCTCAGAAGTAACAAAATGCCTCTCGCCAAGCTTATCAAAGATTTCCCTTAATTTATCGCCAAACATATTCATAAAAATCACAATAATTTTCTTAATCTATCTTCTAATTCTTTCTTATCTGGCAAATATAACTTATATTTAGAAATAAATAATTTATTTGATATGCTACCTAAAGCAAATTCAACTAGAACATCATCTTTTTCTGCAGATAAAATAATACCTATTGGTTCATTATCATCAGATACATTCTCTTCCTTTTTAAAATAATTTAAGTACATATTCATTTGACCAACATCTAAATGATCTGCTTTGCCTATTTTCAAATCAATCAACACAAAACATTTTAAGATTCTGTGGTAAAAAACCAAATCAATGTAAAAATGGTCGTTGTTCAATGTTATCCTGTATTGTCTACCAATAAAAGTAAACCCTTTTCCTAATTCTAATAAAAACATTTGTAAATTATCTATAATTTTCTGTTCTAATTCTTTTTCGGAAAAAGCATAATCTTCTGAAATTTTTAAAAACTCTAAAACATGTGGATCTCTAATTATATCTTCTGGTTTTTGTAAAATCAACCCTTGTCTAGACAAATCTAAAACACCTTGTTTGTCTTTGCTCAATGCAATTCTGTGAAATAATGCAGAATTAATCTGCCTTTTTAATTCCCTAACAGACCAATTTTCATTTATACTTTGTTTTTCATAAAAACTTCTTGCTAAATCATCATCTATTATTAAAAGCTCAACATAATGACTCCAAGTCAATTTAGCAGACAGCGTCTGCCATTTTGGATACTTTATGTAGAATGTGCGAATATTCAACAAATTCCTTCTACTAAACCCTTTACCATATTTCTCTTTTAAATCTCTAGACAATGTGTCCAACAAATTACTGCCATATTCTGCTTTTTCATTGCCTTTCTGTTCATATTCTACTATCTTCTTACCTATTTCCCAATAGGTATTAACTAAAGCAATATTTACTTCGTAAAATGCCTTTTTTCTAGCAAAATCTAAAAGATTGCCTATGTTTATAATTAAAGAACTATAATTCGAATTTCTATTTGCTACCCCTTCTGATTTATCTATTAAATCTGTATTCATATTATATATATTAAGGAAAAAGCATTTAAATTGGGCTTAAAGAAAAACAGCAAATATCAAAACCAATAAAAATGCTACGGATAAAACAAGCCCAATAATCGATAATGTTGTTCTTTTTTTAAACAACTGAATAACACAAAAAATAACACTAAAAATAGTTAAAATCAAGCTTAAGAAATTAAAAATTATGAACAAATCCACAAAAGAACCAAAATCCTTTACAGCATTAGGTAAAAAGAACCAAGGTACAAACATACTAATTATTGCAATAATAATAAATACAAATCCAATAACCCCTATTGTTCCAAATTTTTGTTCTTTAAACTTATTTTCCACAAATTACAAACAGCATAAAGCTTTATATTTCTTATTCTTTCTTTGTATTATGCAACAAGTAACTAAAGCATCAGGAAATATAGAACCCTTCAATTCTGATAAGATTTATTACTCTATTTTGAGTGCTGGGGCTTCAAAATCATTAGCAATTGAAACCATCAATATAGTAAAGAAAAAATACTATAAAGGAATTTCAACACAAGAAATCTTGGATGTCGTATTAAAGAATTTGAAAAAAGAAAAAGGTGTTGCACAAAGATATGATTTGAAAAGAGCAATAATGAATTTAGGGCCATCTGGTTTTCCTTTTGAAGAATATTTTGCAAGAATATTAAATAATTATGATTATAATACCAAAGTAAATAATTATATCAAAGGAAAAAGAATTACACATGAAATTGATATTGTTGCAAAAAAACACAATTTATCGTATATGATTGAATGCAAATACCACAACGAAGCAGGGATACAAACAAAATTGCATGTTGCAATGTACACTTATGCAAGATTTTTAGATGTTAGCAAATTTGATGTTCCTTGGTTAGCAACAAATACTAAATGCGTAAACGAAGCAGAAGAATACGCTAAAGGGATTAACCTAAAAATAACTTCCTGGAATTATCCTAAAAGAGAATCTTTAAGAGATCTAATTGAAAAAAAGGATCTGTATCCAATAACCAGCATAAAATACATTGATGAAAAAATAAAAGAAAAATTATTTTCTGCAAATATTGTTCTGGCAAAGGATTTGTTAGGCTACACAACAAAAGAATTAGTTTTACAAACTGGTTTAAAGGAAAAAGAAATAAATACTATACTAAATGAAGTAAAAGAGATTTGTGGAATTAAGTAATTACTTTTTTCCCAATAACCATTTCCAAACAGGCTTAACATAAATTGTTTTTTTGTCTTGTTTTATTATTTGTTCTTGATTATAAGTTAAAATTACTCCTGAATTTAAATTCAAATCTGTTATTGCATTTAACAACCCGTTTACTTCTCTAGATTTATCTTTGTCTGTTAATTCATATGTAACTTGTATGCACTCTTTAACTTTATCATTTTCACAAACCACAAAATCACACTCTAAATCATTCTTGTAATAATATATCTTTCTTCCTGTAGCATATAACTCTAAAAAAATCAAATTTTCTAATTTTAGACCAAAATCTTCTTTTACATCAAAAAGAGAAACATACCCGTTATCTATAAAATACATTTTTTTACCAAAACTCCTAGTTCTCAAAGATTTTCTATATTGGGATAAAGATAAAACTAAAAAATTGTCTTCAAAAACCTGAAAATAATTATATACTTTATTTTTATCTATTTTATAATCAATACTTTTAAAAAATGAATTGTAAGAATTTATTGTAACTTCACTTTTTATATTTTCTCTTATTTTTTTAAGCAATAATTTTATTTCTAATTCGTTAAAATCAGAATTTGTTTTAAGAACATCACTAACACCCAATTCAAAATAAGATGTTAATATATCCTCTTTTTTATTACTTAAAACCACTTCTGGAAACCCACCATATTGAAGATATTCTCTAAATAAATTTATAATCTTAGCATTTGGTTGAATTAACACATCTCTTTTAGTAAACCCCTTAAAATATAAAAAACATTCAAAATTTAAAGGAAGAACTTTTTTCTCAATAAATCTTGCACCCCTCAAAGATCGTGAATTAGCATTTAACATTCTTGAATTTGAGCCAGTTACAAAAACCCTATATTGGTTGTCTACCAAATTTCTAACATATCTTTCCCAATTATCTATATGTTGAATCTCGTCTAAAAGCAAAATTGGTTTTTTATTAGGATGTATAGAATTATAAGTCAACAAAATACTATCTAAATTCTCTGATTTAAAATTAACTAATTTAGGGGCTTCAAAATTAATAAATATAAAATCCTCTTTACTCAAACCTTTTTCAACAAGTAAATCACAAATCTCATATAATAAAGTACTTTTGCCTGCGCGTCTTGGCCCTATTAATAAATAAGATGAATTCCCTGAGACTACATTTATCGCAATATCTCTATTTATAAAATTATTCTTGCCCGTCCAAAATTTACGATATAATTCTAATAAAATATCTTCAAACATATTAATATAACATATTACTAGTATAAATAGTTTCCGCTATTTACGGAAACATACTTAATATAGTTTCCGCTATTTACGGAAATACAAGTCAATGATGCAAATTACATGTATTACCTAAAACAAGACCGGGTTTTAAATAACTTATCCTAATTAATTTAATTTAAATGGATTAAAATTAGTTTTATTATCATAATAATCTTCGTGTTCTTTCTTCTTTAACCAACCAATAACTAAATAAGTTACAGGAGTTAATATTGTTTCTAATAAAACTTTCAAAAACCAGCCAAATAAAATAGATATCAATAAAATGTTGTTTGGAATAACGCCATATAAAGCAATAGAATAAAATAATATTGTATTTGCACCCTCACCAAATATTGTAGAACCTATTGTTCTTGTCCACAAATATTTTCCTTTTGTCCAAATTTTCATTTTTGCTAAAACAAAATCATTTAATATTCCGCCAACCCAAACAGCAATCCAGCCACCAATTAATATTCTTGGTACTTGCCCTAATACAATTTTGTATGCTTCATTAGCACCAAAACCGGGTGCAGGACTTAAAATGGATACTAACCAATAAACTAATCCTGCTAAAACAGATGCAAAAAACACATATCAAACTACTTTTCTTGCTTGTGCATAACCATAAACTTCAGTAAGTACATCTGAAATAATATAAGTTATTGGAAAATACAAAACAGTAACAGAAACAATAAAAGGGCCCTATGCAATTAATTTTGTTGCAGTAACATCTGAAATTAATTGAAATACAATATATAATATTGTAAACAATCCCAAATATTTGTAAGCTCTATTTTGCATAATAAAATACTTCCAACAGGTTTATATAACTTGCTCTAAGAACTCTTTATCAAAAAATGCAATGTCTTTGTATTCTTGTCCTACGCCTAAGAAAAGAACAGGTTTCTTTAGGCCTAAAGAAATTGAAAGCAAAGTACCGCCTTTTTCATCAACATCTACTTTTGCAAGTATAAACGCATCAAATTGCACATATCTATTAAAAGATTCTGCTTGCATTAATGCTGTTTGCCCTGCAATAGCTTCAGCTACAAATACAATGAAGTCTGGTTTGATAACATTCTTTATTTTTGTTAATTCTTTCATTAAATTTTGTGCATTGTCTTGCCTGCCTGAAGAATCAACTAAAACAAAATCAATATTTTTTGATTTGGCAAATGTTAAAGCATCATATGCAACACTTGCAGGATCCCTGCCATACTTGCCCTTTATTATAGGCACCTGCAATTTGTTTGCATGCCCTTCTAACTGGTCAATTGCAGCAGCCCTGTAGGTATCTGAAGCACTTAAAACAACAGTTTTTTTATTTTGTTTTAGATAATAAGCAAGTTTTGCGATATTAGTTGTTTTGCCACCACCATTTGTTCCAACAAACAAAATAGTATATGGTTTTTTTGATTGATTAAAAAAAGATTCATCGAGAGCTTTAGGATAGTTTTCAAAAACAATATCTAAAAATAGTTTCTTTAAATATTCTTCTTGATGGGTCTTTGAAACGCCTTCTTTTTTTATTTTTTCTCTTAATGATTTTTTTAATATCTCACATACTTGTAAAGAAACATCACTTTGCAACATAGATAATTCGAACATGTCAATTAAATCATCTATTTCTTTATCACTTAAAGAATATTTATCTGCAAAAACAGCTTTTAATTTAGTAAAAAGGGAAACCTGCGCTTTCTTTTCTTTTTTAATTTCTTTAATAACTTTTGTTTTTTCTTTTATTTTATTAAGTGTTTCAGCAGGTTTCAATTCTGGTTTTATTTCCTCTTTTTTTTCTTCTTTATTAGTTTCTTGGAACAGACCTAACTTCTCAGATAAAGTCTGTAATCCTTTCTTAAGGCTAGCAAACAAAATGAATCACCAAATAACAAAATATCAAACCAATACAGAATTAATAGACAAAATTACTTTATAAATTATCCTGTTTAGCTTGTGATTTTTGTTGTAATTGTGTTAAATATTTGTACAATTGGTTCAAATTTTGCTGAGTTTGTGTTTGTAGTTGATGTAATTTCTTTGCACTGTCTATAGCGGAAGTCTTTCTTTTTTCTAAATTAGAAATAATTTTTTCAGTTGTTCGAAAAATCATTGCTTTTGTTCCTGTATTCACACAAAAATTCTTTGTGTCTTCAATTTTTGCTTTTGCAAAAATACCGTTGCCAAAATTAATAAAAACTTCTTTTCCTTTTGAATCTTTTAACTCTTTCAACGCAAATATTGTTTTATCTGTTTCAAAAATTGCTTGCTCTACTTTTGTTAAATCATTATTTAAATGCTCAAGTTTGTGTTGCTCGTCTTGAAAAAATTTATATGCTTCCTGGGGTGTTAATTGTATTTTCTTAACAATCTTTTGCTTTTGCTGATCCTTAATCTCTTCTGCTTTTTCTTGTGATTTTTCTTCCTCTTTTTTTTTAGATTTCTTTTCTGTTTTCAATTCTTCTTTTATTTCTGTCTTTTTTTCTTTATATTTATTATCTTTTTTCATAAAACCACCTAATTATACAAAATATCTGTTATTCTTATTAATTCATAACCTGTTGTTTTTCTTCCAACTATAATTCCATTATCATTCAGTAGCATTCCATTTGCAATAAAACCATCGCCAAAATTTACTGTTGCAATATTTCCTTTTACTTTGAAAATACTTTCTATCTTTTTAATGTCTTGGGTAGTTGCACTTGGAGCAACAGCAAAACCATTTTTATTAACTAACAAATAACTTCCTATTGCCGGCAATTGCCCTACTTGAAAAGTAATTGCTTTAACACCTAAAAATTCATCAATAACTTTAACTGATTTAGACTTGAATTCTTTACTCAAAACCACTTGTTTCTGATTTGTTGCAAATAGATTGCCAACTGCAAAGTATTGATCCAACAGAAGAACTTCAAAACCATTGGATTCGAAAAATTTAATATCTTCTTCCCCAGAGATTTTAGACAAAATGACTTTATTATTGTATAGCTTTGCAAGCACACCATTTAAATGCGATTCTGCAATATTATGCTTTAAACATTCAACACCCAAAGTTTTTTCTATAACTTTGCATTCAGAAACAGAGACTGAAGTTGGAACTATTGCTTTATCTTTTCCTAAAGCAACATAAATTCCTATGTGTGATGTGTTATTAATATCCAATTTGGCCAGTTCCATTTTAAGACCTACTTTTTAACCTCTTTCTTTCTAGTTTTTATGTCCTCTTTTTTAATTTCTGGTTTCTTTATTTCAGACTTTGTTTCTTGTGATTTATCTTTAGTTACTTCCTTTTTGCTTGTGTCTTCTTTTTTGTTTTCCTTGCTATCTTCCTTTTTATGTTCTTTGTCCTTTTCAGTTTTTTTGCTGCTTGTTTTCGTTTCATCTTTAACATCTCCTTTTTTACCAGATAATAATTCATCTTTTCTCTTTAAATCTTCTGGGGTGTCTAAAAATAAATATGTTTTATTATTTTTTTCAACACCTACCAAAGAAATCTTACTTGGATTATTTACTCGTCCTTTGCTCCATACAAACTCATTTATTTGCATTGAAATAACACATTCTTTGTTTCTAAAATGTTTTTTTAATTCTGCTCTCAAAACAGTCATTGCGTGTTTTGCTTTGTGATTAAAATTTGTTCCTTTGACATTAATTCCAATTGTAACTTTTTTCTCTTTATTTTCCATTTAATCACCTTTATTATCAAATTCGTGACCAAATTCTGTTCTTTTCCATGTTCTTTTTGCTTTGGTATTGTAAAATCGCTTTCCTGCTTTTTGCATTATCCAAACAGGGGCACAGAAAATTCCTTTTCTAGTTTTCTTTCTTACAGTTCTCAAAAATGTTTTCTTTTCTGATGTCTTTTTAGATGACATAAATACCCTCCATTTATTTATGTAACTGTTGTAATTTCTAATTTTTAGAAGAAATTATCAACTGGAACATAGTTTCACTTCCTTTTAATATTAAAATCTCTTGAATCTCTTGCCTGCAATAAAATCTGCTTCAATGTAGAATCATCAACAGGTAATTCTAATTTTCCTCGCTGTGCTGAATTAATTAAAAAATTTGCAACTTGCAAATATCTTTCAATATTAACTAATCTAACATTGTTTAATCTTTCACGCGCTTCTGGATCAAGAACTTTGTACAGAAGAAATTCTATTTTTTTCATCTGCTCAATATCAAGATTTGAAGAATCTTGATTTGCTTGCTGATTTTGTTCTTCAGACAACATCTCACTTCTTGTTTTTTAATTCATTGCTAACTTGTTTTGCAAACTTGTCTAAATATGTTCGTCCTTTTGGAGTGATTTTTCTTCCTCTCTCGGTTTTTGCTAAAAAACCTTCTTTTTCCAAAGTCTGAACGCTCAGCCTTGCACATTTGCCAGAACCTTTTGCAAACTTAGCTGGTTTTGTACCACGTGCCTGTTTGCCCCCAAAATAGCCTCTTAAGATATTTACTCCCAAGGTCTGCTTTGTGTAGTACTTTCTTAGAGTTGCTGCTAATCTAATATACCACCAATCTGGATCTTCTGGTGCCCTTTCTCTTGATCTTCCGGTTTTTATAAAACTTGAAAAGCCAGGACCTTTTACTTTAGTTTTCAGGTCTTCAGCGGTCTTTGCCAACAATTTATCAGTTGGTACGTCATAAACACTAACCATAAAATATCTCCTCAGTTTAAAATATGTAACTCTTTGCAACTTAGAATAAAATAAACTTATTATATAATTATAGAGTAAGGCTTTTAAAAGAATTACGTACATCTCGGCAAATCCTTTATAAACCTTATTGCCTTTATTTTATAGTTTGATTTTAAAGGAAAATTTATTTGTTTAGGTGAGAGAATGTCGGATTTTAAATATGTTTCAGCAAATTCCTGTAAAGAAGGAAGTATAATAGAAATTGAAGGCTTTCCCTGTAAAATCACTAGTGCCGAACATTCTAAACCAGGGAAACACGGTGCTGCAAAAATAAGATTTGTTGGTGTCGATGTTTTTTCTGACAGAAAATACAATTTGGTGGCAGCATCTGGCGATGAATTAAAAACTCCAATTATTGCAAGAGGTAATGCACAAGTTGTTGCTAATTTGGGTTCCACTTACCAATTGATGGATTTAACAACCTACGAAACATTTGAAGCACCAATACCAAAAGAACAAGATCTAGTATCAAAAATAACTAATGGCTGCGAAGTTGAATACATTAGAGATGATGACAAAGTAAGAGTATTAAGAACCAAATAATGTGTTAAGCACGCCAACCAAATAAATAAGCAGGGCCAAGTTTTATCCAACCTAAATAAGGAATATCAAACCAATATTTGGACAAAATATTCTCTTTTTGCAAAGCGTAAGGATACAGGCATTGAACTTTTATTGTTCCTTGAGGTGTTTGTAATGCAAAATCACAATCTGCGTCTAAAACAAAATTAGTATTCTCGTTATCTCCTTTTGTTAAATAAAATGTGCCATCATTTGCTTTTATGCCTAATACTGCTCTGTGAATTATTTCTTTCTTTTGCAAAGGCGAATAATATACAACAACATCACCTTGTTTGTTCAAATCAACAATTGCCCCAGAAACATTTAGATCTTTTATAATAAATTGATTGTTTTGTAGAGTGTAATTTACACTCAAATAGTTATTTAGGGGTTGGCCTTTGATATTTTTATCAATTGTTATATATGTAGTATCGATCGTTTTAGGGCTGCCCAATACTGCAATATCTCCAATTTCCAAATAATGCTGCATTGAACCAGAAACAACAATCATTGCTGCTTGATGTCCACCCAAAATCAATGCAAGAATCTTCAAGATAATATATGCTAAAACAAATGCGTAAATTAAAAAAATTAAGAAGTTAAAATACTTATTAGTGATGTTATTTTTTTCTAAATATTTAACAAACAAGTCATAAGGATAAAATGGATCTAAATATTTCCAATTCCATTTAAATTTAGTTTTAGACATGCAAACCTTCCAAAATCAAAGATCTTTTTTTTGGTGTTTCTTTTTCTTTGGTTGTTCTTCTGTTTCTTTTTTAGGCTCTGATTTTATTTCTTCTTTTTCTTGATTCCTCTTTACAAAAGAAGAACTGTGTAGATTGGTATCCTTAGGAATCTCTTTTAACATCCCTTCTTTAAAAGAGGTAATTTCTTTTTGTAATTCATCAACACTCTTTAGCAAAACTTCACGAGGATTTGCATTTTTTACAACCAAAATAAATTCTGCATCTTTGTCTTCAGGGTGCTTTAGCATGCCTGATGCCATTGTAACTTCTTTATGAGTCAGCAACTGCTTTTTCAACATTCCAGGAATAGTGTATCTTGAATTATACATTTTGAATTTTATTTTATCTTTTGTTTCTTCAATTATTTCAATCTTCATTTATGCTCACCTTTGTAAATATAATCTTTTGCCAATTTTCTTGTTTCTATTCCTTTACATTTAGAACAGATCATAACAGAACAATCCTTTAATTTCACATCTTTGCCTTTCTCCAACAATTTTTCTCTACATTTACTACACAGGCCCAATAAAACTCCTAAAGCACCATCCTTCATAGTCAAAAGATATGCTCCTGGATCTTCATCTATAATCTGGGCTTTAATTAAATCTCCAATCTTTACTGCTTGTCTTGGGTTTTCTAAATATGATTGACTTAAATTTGCAATAAAAATTACACCAGATGTTTTTGGTAAAGTTCTTTTCTTATCATCCTGACCTTTTACTTCTTGTATGTCAACCAAAACTACTTTTTCTTTTACATCTGTAACTAAACCTATTACAGAATCACCAACTTGTGGTAAAACCAATTTCCCCAAAACAGATATCTCTTTTTTTTGTGGGTCTTTTTTCACTTTGCCAATTACGCTGGCTATAATATTTCCTTCTTCATCAACAACAGTGCCTTTTCCTGCCAAATATTCTTCTTCTTTTGCAATTATGTCTCCTATAAACACCATAAACCCACCTATATCAATTAACCTATATTAAAGTTGTTGCTAAATTATTTATTGACGATACCCCCTCAATGCCATTTAAATAATCTTCAACATTATCTGATACTCCATCTGTTTTATCTGGAACAATTATTGCAACTCTAATTGCTTCAGTGCCAAAAACAAAAGGCACTCTTTTAACCTCTTGCAATCTGCCAACAGATATGTTCCTTACTTCCTTTTCTACTTTACCTAAAAAATCTTGATCTTCAACAGTAACATCATAAACTAATAATATATCGCCCATCAAAATTCCTCATATTCCTTTAAAATCACACTTAGGACATTGATAATTGATTTCCTGTTGCCTACATTTAGCACATCTAACAATTTCAGCACCACATTTAGGGCACTTAAATTTCACATACTTATCACTATCTTTTTTACAACTAACACAAATAACCATAAATATCTCCTCATATTATTTGTGGTTCCTGTTGTAATTTCTTGATTTGTTTGAAAGAAATTATCAATTGAACCATAAATTCACCTTTATTAAAAACTAGCAATAATATTAGTAATTTTATTATATATTAAGGGTTACTAAGGTTTTTATACCTTTCTAGGACTAATTGTTATTGGGGCTATGAGGTAATTGGATAACCTGGCGGGCTTCGGACCCGCTCATCTGGATTCGAGTTCCAGTAGCCCTATCACCAGGGGTTTCGCAAAGAAAGCGTAGTGCTATAAATAGCACAATAATTTTATTATATTATTTTGAAAAGGGAAATAAATGGAAACAGATAAACAAAAAACATTAAAGGACTTTTTTGAGCTAATTGAAAAACCGACATGGCAAATTGTTTTACATAATATGTTACAAAGATACGGCGTGCAAGTTTGGGATATTGATGTTTCTCTGCTTTTAGAAAAACTTCTTGAAGATGCGTATAAAAAAGAAAATCTAAAACATGCATCACTTATTGTTTTAATCTGCAGTATTTTATTAAAATCAAAATCAAGAAGAATTGGATTGCATGAACTTGGACAAAATATAAAAGAAGATTTAAAAGAATTAGAAGAATCAAAAGAAACTGATGAGCTGGAAACAATAATGCAAGATCCTAATATATTGGAAAGATACAACGATCTTTTGGAATTAGAACAAAAATTAATGCGATTATTTTATAGAAAAGAAAAAACAGTTACTGAGAAAACAATAAAAGAGTTTCAATATGCTGTTAGAATAGAGAGCTATTTTCAATTAAAAAATAAATTGTTGAGCTTTTTTGCGGAAAATTCAGAGGTTACTTTTTCTGATTTGAAAACTAAAATACAAACAAATAATTCTTTGTTAATGGGTTTGCTTTTATTGAATGCAGAAAACAAAATTCAATTAAAACAAAAAAAGCCATATGACGAAATAGTAATTAAAAAAATAGAAATTTAGATTTTTCTTTCTTTTTTGGTGATGACCTCTGTGGGATTCGAACCCACGACACTCGGGTTAAAAGCCCGATGCTCTACCAGGCTGAGCTAAGAGGCCACACAAAAAGGTTTTAAAAAATAAGTAAACACTTATTATATACTATTTATATATTTAGTAAGAGAAAACCTTTATAAACCTAGTGTGATGATATGTTTTTGCCACCTACATTCTTATCGAAAATGGAAAAACTACTTCCAAAAGACGAAATTGAAGATTTAAAAACAGCTATTGACACCCATTTGAGAAAAAGCATTAGAGTAAATACTTTAAGAGGAGAAATAAAAGAAGTAAAGGAATCTCTAATTAATCAAGGTTTCACTTTAGAGAATATGCCTTGGTACAAATATGGTTTTTTTATATCTAATGACAAAAAACTGAGAATTGGAAACACTTTTGAACACTATTTAGGAAAAATCTACGTACAAGAAGCAAGTTCGATGTTGCCTGTAATTGCTTTAGATCCAAAAGAGGATGATTTTATTTTAGATTTAGCAGCAGCACCAGGTTCAAAAACAACGCAATTAGCAATGCATATGAATAATACGGGATTAATAGTTGCAAACGAACCACAAATCCAAAGAATAAGCGCATTACAAGAAAATATAGATAGGTCTGGATGTATAAATTATATTATAACTAGAAACGATGGAAGAAAATTTTCACAATTCAAAGATATGTTTGATAAGGTACTTTTAGATGCTCCATGTTCTGGAGAAGGCACTTTTCAAAAAGATATTAAAGCAAGATATATTTGGTCGCAAAATAAAGTAATACAAGATTCAAGATTGCAAAAACAATTAATTGAAAGTGCAATAATTGCCTGTAAACCTGGCGGCACAATAATTTATTCTACCTGTACTTTATCCCCTGAAGAAGATGAAGAAATAATAGATTATGCATTAAATAAATACAACAATATAAAATTAGGAAAAATAACTTTTGACGGATTACAAACAAGTTCAGGAAACATAGAATATAATGGAAAAGAATATAATAAAGAAATTAAAAAAGTGATTAAAGTATGGCCTCACAAAGCAAAGATAGAAGGGTTTTTCATAGCCAAGATTATCAAGAAATAAAAGAATATGAAGAACTCAACGGAAAACAAAAAAAGATTTTCATAAAATACTTATCAGAAGTTTACGGCATAGATCAAACCTTTATGTGCGAGTTTGTTTTTTTAAAAAGAGGCAAAGATATTTGGATAACTACAAAAGCTACAAAAAACATTCTTGGCTTTTCACGCTCTTTGAAAATAAATTCAATTGGCATGCGGGCAATAAGAAATGCTTTTGATGTCCCAAAAATAACAACGAATTTTGCAATTCTTTTAAATAACAAAATAACAAAAAATTATTACAACATAACTGAAAAAGAGTTAGAGAATTATACTCATGGTTATGACATCGATATAACTGATGGGCAAAAATACAAAAACTATTTAATATTAAAATACAATAATGATGTGTTTGGCGTAGGTGTAATAATAGAAAATAAAATTAAAAATCAAATACCAAAAGGCAGAGTTCTTAAAAATTCTTTAACAGAAATAGAAGATGTTGATGACGATTAAGCATAATCTGCTTTCTTCAAGTTTCTTGCTTTTTTGCCACGAGATTCATCGGGATCAGGGTCAAAAGATACTTTGTCGCCAACATGAACACCAGCAACTTGCCTTGTATTTACTGAATATTGAGAGCCATCCTCGCCTTCAACTAAAATATATTTTTTTCCAAGATTTCTTACTTTAACTATTCCTTCAGTCATATCTACACACTAGACAGTATCATTTTATATATCAGAAATATTACAAAAACTATAGAAATAAAACAAAAGGGTTAATAAACTTATCCAAATATCAAATCAATATGCTAGAACCAAGCTATCAAGGAATAATATACTTTGAAAACGATCCCAAAAAAAGATTAACAGGTAGAAAATTGGAAGCTGTGCTAAATTTGTTGCATACTGCATTTGAAGGTAGTAGAACAAGAGAAGAAATAATGCTTTGGATTAAAGGATCAAAAACAGGCACAAAAGATTTTCCTTATCCTATTACCAATTGTGAAGTTCTGATTATTGAAGATGTTGCAAACTCAAAAATTGCAGGCGCAATTATTACTGCAGATTATAGAGACGTAAGGTATATTCCATTATTAGCAACAAATCCAGAATATCAAAGAAGAGGAATTGCAAAAGTTATGGTAGAAGCAATAAAAGGGCTGCAAAGAGAAGGCGTTGAAATAAGAGTACACCATAGAGGCCATTTAAGAAAGTTCTACAAAAGCCTGGGTTTTAATGTTGAAAATACAGGTATAAAATACTCAAGAGGGAAACCAGAATCAATACATAGAGCAAGATGGATAAAACCAAAATAATTGCTTAATGTTACACCCTAGCAACATATAAAATTTCCCTATCTAGTGTACTAATCAATCAAATGATCTTCTTTAACGCTGGAAAAAAGTGTAAATATAATTGCCAAAAAGCCTAATATAATTAACATAGGATACACCCAATTTTCAGAGAATATTCCAATTAAAGAAGTAATAAAACTCAAAAAGAAATTTTCAATCATCGAAATACTTGAAAGCAAAGTTGCACGCTTGTGCGATGGTATATGTTTGTTCATGTAATTAATCAACAAAGGCCTACGGCTAAAACCAAAAGCACAGCCAATTATCAAAGCAATAATTAATATTGGCAAAGATTTGAAAAATGCCAACAAGAAAAACATAACTGCAACTATAATTCCTGAAATTGTTAAAAACGCTCTTTTTGATTTGAAAATAGATTCAAAAATGTCAAATGAATTCATTAATATAATAGATAATACAACCCATCCAGCATAAACAAAACCTAGATATGAAATACTTAAATTATACTTTGACAAAATATCCAAATACAACCAAATCATAGGATAAACCAAAATGTAAAGGAAAATCAAATCAAAAGCCAAGGCCAACAGAATCTTATTTGCTTTAAACAATCTAAATTCGTATTTGAAATTGTGGAAATAATAACGCCAACCTATTGGCTCTTCAACTTTTGCTTCTTTCAAACTTATTGCAATTAAAAACGCAAAAACATATGGTATTGTCATTACCATCATAATCATTCTTGGTCCTAAAGAGTCAGCAAGTATTCCACCCAAAGGAGTAGCAATTAAAATGCCAAAATATGCAAAACTTTCCATTTTTGAAAACACTTTTACAGAGCGATGAGTATCTCCAATCTGTTTCAAAGAATCGTAAGCCAAAGCATCATCAGTACCAGAAAATAAAACAAATGAAACAGCCCACAAGAACTCAGCAACCAAAAAAATATAAAAATTAGGATACAAAGAATAAACAAAAATAGCAACACAATTCAAAATTGTTGCTAAAATCAAAGTCTTTTTTCTGCCAAAAGAATCTGCAACAATTCCTGATGGAATCTCTAATAAAAAAATCCACAACATATACCAGGCTTGTGCAAACATCATATATTTGAAAGACAAACCTGCAAAGTCTTGATAAAAAGCCAAAAAAACTGGGCCAATCAAATAGAGATTAATAAAAAATCTAAACAAATAGAGTTTCCAGAAATTTGCATATAACTTTACTTTATCTCTTGACAAATACGGCAAATGCATAACAGATATATGATAAGAAGATTTATATTTAATTCTAATCAATTAAATGATGTTCTTCAATATCACATCTTGCTTACAAATTCAGAGAATTTCTTATTATCATATTTCAAAAGATTATAATCCGTAGGAAACAAGGATTTATATTTTGTCCAGCCAAAACGCTTGTCTAAAAGCAAAACAAAGGCCTTGTCAGTCTCTGATCTTATACCTCTACCACAAGCTTGAACAACTTTCGCAACAGTAGGGTATAAATAAGCATAATTCCAACCAACTTTATCTTGGGAATCATAAAATTTAATTAACGCTTCAATTTCATAATCAGGTTCAGGAAATGGAAACCCAACCATAATAATTCCAATTAAATCATCCCCTGGATAATCTACGCCCTCAGAAAAAGATCCACCAACAACAGCAAATAAAACAGAACCAAATCCAACTTTATTTTTCTTAAAATTGTCAATCAAACGTTTGGTTTCATTAGCAGTCATATTTTTTCCTTGAACAAAGATTTTCTTTATTGTATTTTCGGACATTCTCAAATAAATACTTTCTAAAACATCATAACTTGGAAAAAAAACCGCAATATTGCCAGATACTTTATTTATTTTTTCTTTAATCAAATCCGCAATCAGAGGCAAACTCTCTGCTCTTTCCTCATATTTTGTTGTTACATTGTCAAAATACATTGTTAATTTGTTTTCTTTAGGAAATGGACTCCCATATTGCCTAATATACGGGTTTGGTATTCCTAAAATATCGCTATACATCTGCATAGGACTGAATGTTGCAGACATTAATATGTTTCCAGAACTTTGCTGAAAAATAAGCCGTGACAAAAAACTAGGATCTAAGCCTTTAATATATATTGTATCTTTTGTTTTGAATTTTGTTTTCACTTGTTTATCTGTTTGCCAAGACAAAATAAAATTTGCTATTCTGTGCAAGTTTGAGTTTTTCTTTTCATTCTCCAATATAAAACCGTCGGCACTCAATAAAGCAGTTAACACTTGTTCATCATAGAATAATTTGTCAAAATAATCATCGCTCAAAAAACCGTCCTTCTGCTTGACAAAAAGATATTCAAGAGTTTCAAGAAAATCCGTTAAATCAAATTCCTCTTTGGGACATTTTTCATATTCTTTGCGTGCAAAATTGATTTGCTTCAAACTTAAACTGTCAGATAAAATAGACCGTAACCTGTGTGGAAGATTATGTGCTTCATCAAAAACAAATACGCAATCATCCAAAGATATTCCTATAATACCAAACAAAGCACTACGAATTTTATTAACAAAAATATGGTTTGCATCACAAACAATTACTTGTGCACTTTTTGCTAAAAGCAGACTAACAACATATGGGCACAAATCAAAATCTAGACACATTTCTCTTAATTCTGAACTGTGCATTGCTGATTTATACTCTTTCAAAAACAAATCTATTGATTTATTTTTCTGTGTGGATTTGCCAGTTGCATTTAAATGCGGAAAGCAGGCTTGCTTTTTTATTTTTTTTTCACACAAATCATAAAATTCAGAACCTAAACCAGATAAAAAAGGATCAATACAGAAATTACTTTTTGCAACTAAATCAACTACCCTCATATCGATATTGTATTTTTTATTGATATCTATTATTGCTTCAATAACTATTTTGTGTTGAGTATTCTTTGTTGTGACGAAAAATAGTTTCTTTTTGTTTTCTATACAAAAATCCAAAACGCTTGCTAATGCAGCATCTGTTTTTCCTAATCCGGTAGGTGCTTCAAACAAACCAGTTAATTTGTTTTTCAAAACGAAATTCATATCTTCAATTAAAGTGTCCTGATTTGGACGCATTTTTTCGTGTCTAAAAAACATCCTCTCAACTCAAAATGATATTTGCTTCAATCAATGCACCAATTACCAAACAAACAATTGCTACACCCAAAATAATAGACAAATCCAAAATGAGCCTCATAAAATTTCTTCTAACTTCAACATAGTGACCATGCAAAATAGCAGAAACAATACCCCCTACAACTGCAGCTAAAAAATAGGATAATAACTCAAAAACGCCGTGTGGTAACAAGCCTAAACCTGCAATATATCCTTGAACTATCGCCAAAACATGTCCATAAGCACCTTGTCCAATATAATTTGGAACTTCAGACAAGATTTTTGTTCCAACAACTGTTCCAAAAACAGATGCCTGATAAACAATAATAAAGAGTGCACCAACACCATACAAAAAAGAAAACAAAAGAATTGCAAACATCACCCCCAAATTGTTTAAAAAGATATACAAAAACAAATCACTTGGAGACTCGACATACATGTTTCCTGTTATAAATAAAGAAGACCTCAAATTATCTACACCTTCTAGTGTTTTTACTTGTTCTTTGAAAACAACATCTCTATAATCTTGAGGCAAAAAGATATATAATGTTGTAAAGACGATAACTAAAACAACAAATATTTTTACATAAATTTCAATAACAAATAAATATCTGCGAAAAAAACTAGTTTCATGAGACAAAACTTCTTTTTCTGTATGAAAATATACATTGTTCAAAAAGTACATGAAAGCAAAAGTAATAAATGCAATAGAAAGGATACTTGCACTCTCTTTAAAGAAAATTACTGAAACAGCAATAGAGATTACTGCAACTATTACAGTATACAATAAGAAAAGTAAATGACTATTTAAAAGCGCTTTTGTCTTAAAGATACTTTCCAAAACCATAAATATATAAGCAAGAAGACTTATAAAACATTTGGCCATATTATATATAAATACTAATTAAAGTGATATTAATGGTGGATACAATGCAAAAAACTTTGGTATTATTAAAGCCGGACGCAATACAAAGAGGGGTGTGTGGCGAGATATTACACAGATTAGAAAGAGCAGGACTAAACATAGTTGGAATGAAAATGGTATGGATAACAAAAGAGTTTGGCGAAAAACATTATTTTGATGTCAAAGAAAGGCACGGAGAAAAAGTTTTAGATATTTTAACAGAATCTTTATCCGAAGGCCCTTTAATAGCAATGGTTATTGAAGGTATTGAAGCAATTGCAACAGTTCGAAAACTGGCTGGTACAACATATCCTTTTGAAGCAGCACCAGGAACAATAAGAGGGGATTTTGCACACATATCAAAAACACATGCAAGAGAAAAAGACAAAGCAGTATGTAATTTAATACATGCTTCTGCAAGTGAAAAAGATGCAGAATATGAACTTAAACTTTGGTTTGAGCCAAAAGAATTACATAGTTATACTAAATTGGATGATAAATACACATTTTAAATAAAAAGTGAAATAATATGCTATTTGCTTACGGTATAGATAAGTTAAAATCAAAATTAAAAGATTGTGACTTTTACAGAATTATGTTAGAAGAAACTAATTCTGAAAGCGTTGTTGCAAAAGAAGGAAAAGTTGATGCAATATCAACTAATGAGAGTTTTGGTTTAGGAATATTCTACACTTTGGGGCGGTTTGGTTATTTTTATTCAACAAATAATCCAAATGATTTGGATAATTTCAAAATTGACCTCGCCTTAAAGAAATACTCAAATTTGGATTATATTCCCAAAGAATCAGGAATAAAGGACAAGAAAATAATTGGCGAAAAATCAAATCTTGATTTAGAAACTATTGCAAAAGAACTATCTAAAACAAGCAAACTGAGAAATCAAATAGTAACTCATGAAATCAAATATAATAATATAGAGCAAGAACGACAAATAATTTGTGAAAACACAGACATCATCCAAAAACAATATTTTGGAATAGGCTTTAATTCCATTGTTGCCAAAGAAGGCAATATACTCAGAAAAGATGTAAACAGAATTGCAAAAAGTACAGCATTAAACAAATATTTTGATGAATTCATATTCAAAAATGATGGATTTGAAAATAAAACAATTGAAAAATTAAAATTCAATGAAGGAATAAAAGGCAAGTTTAATATTATATTAGATCCTAGTATTTCTAGTTTATTAGCACATGAAGCAATTGGTCACGCCTGTGAATCTGATCTAGTGTATAACAAACAATCTATTTTAAGAAACAAAATTGGAAAAACATTTGCTAAAGAATTTGTAAATCTGATTGATGACCCCACACCAAAAGATGATTTGTTTGGTTCTTATTATTATGATGCTGAAGGATTTCCTGCAAAAATAAGACATTTAATTAAAGAAGGAAAATTAAATGAATATATTGCCAATACTAGATTTTCACAATTATTAAAAATTGAAAATAATGGAGGATCAAGAACAGAAAGTTATCGCAGCTTGCCAATTCCAAGAATGTCTAATACTAGTTTTTTACCAGGACAAAAAAACTTTTTAGAACTTATTGATGAATTAAAAAATGGTATTATATTAAATGGTTTTGCTGGCGGAGAAACAGACCCAACAACAGGAACATATCAATTTGGAGTAAAAGAAGGGCTGATAGTAAAAAATGGACAAATAAATGAAACAAGAGTAAATATATCTTTTTCTGGACAAATATTGAAGTCATTAAAGAATATTGTGGACATTTCTAAAGATATAAAAATGGAAAGCCCTGGTTTTTGTGGCAAGGAAGGGCAAACTGTTTTTTGTGACAGTTTTGATCCTTATTTATTAATAAAAAATGTGAGGATTGATTAAAATGTTAAGTCCTACAAAAACAATAAGATTTATTGAAGATTCCTGCAAAGCAACACAATTAGAAATAAGTAATAAAAAACTAAAAAGAATTTTAGAAAATGATGAATCAACAATAAGAATTGATTCTATTTTTAACAACAAAAGAGTAATAAAAAAGATGGATTCTATAAATATTGGACGGCTTCAACAAATCATAGAAGAAATGAAACAGTTATCAAATATAAAAAAACAAGAATTCTTTTTAGAATTCCCAAAAGTAGAAATAAATATCATAGAAACTATAAAAGATAAAAAATTGGAGCTAATCACAATAAAGGAAATTATTGACATGGGAATTGCAATAAATAAAGAAATATTGCTAGACAAAACAGTGAAAAGTATACAATCATTTTGGGAAATTAACAATAGCAAAACCAAATATATAGCAGAAAATTTTGATTATTCCGAAAAAAACACAAATATTGGTTTTGGAATTGACTTAAGTATTAAAGACAAAACTCCAAGTAGTGTTTTTATTTCTAAAATCTTTTTTAAAAAAGAGGATATCAATATAGGGGCAATATTAGAAGAAATAAAAGAAGAAATGGATATTTGTAAAGATCCAATTGAATTTAAAGGCAATGCAAAAGAATATAATTTATTCTTCTCGCCTTACGCTTTGCGACAAATAGTAAATTATTTTGTTGTACAACAATCTAGTTTAGAATCGTTTGAAAAGAAGGATTCCTATTTAATGCACACTGAATTTGACACCAAAATAAATATTTGTGAAGATCCTTTTGTTGATTATTCCCCATATTCTGAGATAATGGATTTGGATTTCATAGCTACAAAGAAAAAACACATAATAAAAAATGGAAAAGTCTTAGAATACATTACAAATGAACAAGACGCTTTCAAATACAAAAAAGAGCCAAGTGGAAATAACCTCCCGGGGGGTGTAACAAATTTGTTTTTTGAATCTGGTCAAAAATCAAAAGAAGAATTGCTTTACACAGGAAAAATATTGTTTATTAATAACTTAATAGGAATACATACCACAAACTCTAAAGAAGGATCATTAAACCTGTCAGCATCAGGCGCAGAGTTCGAAAATGGCAAAAGGATTAATGCATTAAAAAATATCAAACTGAATGAGAAAATACAAGACTTATGGAAAAAGGTGGAGATAAGCAAAGAAACTAAATGGGTTGGCAATTATAATCTTCCATATTTGTTATGCTTGAGGAATTGATATGCTACCGTGGGAACATTTTCTTTTGGGATTATTTCCTATGATTCATTTGTGGCAAGCATATACTCCTGTTTTTGGCATGACTTTTTTATTGAGTTCTGTGCTTATTGATTTTGATCATTATCTTTTGATATTATATGCTACTAAATTCAGGGTTTGGGATCCGAGAAAAGCATACAATTATTTCAAATCAAGGAACGGAAAATTGCACTTGCACATAGATGCCCTATTTATATTTCACACTATTGAATTCTTGGTTGTCTTACTTTTAATATATTGGTTTACCAAATGGACATTTGTTTTGGCTGTGGTTTTCGGTTGGATATATCACCTATTCTTTGACATGTTAGAAGTCACTTACTTCAAAATCAGACACAATAGGAGACACAAATACAAACCTCTTTCTTTAATTTGGTATTTAGTAAAATAGATAACACATTGAACTTTGTGTTCTTGGTACCTTTTTTATACTTTTTCATTGTTTATAGTTATTATGGCAAAAGGAAAACCAGGGAAAAGAAAATTGCCAAGATATAACAAAAAGGAGCGACGTGAATTTGATAATCGCACCCAAAGGATTATAGATACTAGTAATAGTGGAGCACTGCGCCAGATTACAAACAGTATGCGCCAGGGAAATTATAATCATGCACTTCGTCTTTTACAGCCGATCTTAACAAGCCCAAATATTATCGCATATATTTTGGCACTAGAATGCTGTGCAAAACTAAAAGATCTAGAAACAGCTGAAAAACTTTTTGAAAAAGGAAAAGGCAAAGGTTTAAAAGAAAAGGAACTTGCAAAAAAAATGTTATCTGTTTATTTCAATACTTCCAATTATGATCTACTCTTAACTCTGTGGAACAGAATCTCGCAAGATCCTGATTTAGATCCTGGAATCTATGTTACAATGATACAATTCTTTGGCACAGTTTCACAAATAAAAGAAGCAAAAGAAATGTATGAAAAAGCAATGTCTAAATTAAAATTAGAAGAGGACAGGGTAAGATGCCAGAGTGTGTATATTAAACATGTACTCGGCAATACACCAAATATATCTGATTTAATTGAATTTTTCAAAAAATTAAAAGGGGCCAAAAAATTAATGCCCTTAACTACAAAGAGCATCCTAGATGTGTTATACAATAGAAGATACTATGATCTTGTTGAAACAGTATATTCTGACCTTCCAGAAGATACTAAAACTATAGAAGTAGAACCTGTTTTGTTAAAGATTTACGAATCTTCATCACACAGAATGGCATTGACTGGATTAGAAATAATTTATGCATTTGCATTAAAAGAAAGTGGCAGAATTGATGAGGCCAAAAGAAGATTTGAAATACTTTTGATGAATCTGCAACCAACAGATCTAAACTATCCGAGAGCACTTTTGGGTTATATATTCACAAAACCAAAATTAACACCAGAGGAAAGAGAAAAATATAAATCTCAATTAATCACATTGCTTAGAGAAAGTCATAATATCAGACTTAGAACCGATATAATAAAAGCACTAAGTACATTGAAAACCCTTTAGTTAAAACTATTTTTTCATCTTTACTGGTTTGGGTTCTTCCAAATATTTTGGCAACTCAGTTTTTTTCTGTGGTGGTGTTATAGTTGCGGGTTTATGTGCTAATAAACCATGCCAATTAGATCCTACATTATAAATAAAAATACTGAACAACATTACTATTATCCACCAAAGTACACTTACTAAAGGCCAAAATGAAACGCTTACATTGACATTTGCATCTGCAATATATCTGTCAGGAGACAATGCAATGCCTGTTGTTTGATAAAAATAATCTCTGCAAAGTGTTGCATCTATATTATCTGATGCTTTTTCAAAGCAGGTTTTTATATTGCTTAAAACATCCCATTGATGAAACAGATTTGCAAATGAAACAATAAACCCTACCAAACCAAAAAAGAACAAAAAAGTTCCAATCAATTTAATAACATTAAAATTATGCCTTCTATTAGAAATATAAGGTATTACATGCCAAGCCATAAAATATCACCTATCAAACCTAATGTTATATATAATATTTGCCAATATTTAAAGGTTTGTGTTAATATTCCCTTAACAACAAAAATACATTATAAAAATCCAAAGAATATCAATGGCCTATAAGGATTTACTATATTTGCCGGTTGTGTTAGTATATACCGTTCTTCATTTTTAATATTTAATATCTGGGCTCTAGTTTTGTTCTTGCCACCAATTTCAAATATATATTTGGTTTTATTTATACTGGCAATATAATCAAGGGTTTTTTCGCCTCTATTGCCTTTTAAATAAAATACATCAATATTATTCATCTTTGCAGATTCAACAAAGAATTCTTCTCTTAATTGCCCCAAGATATCTTTGATATCTTTATTTTTTAAATAACAAAATCTAAATGGGGGACACAACATAATCTTGGGCTCCTTTATAACATTGGTTCCAGAAGGTTTAACTACATTCAATACAAATGCTTTTTCTAAAGCCCAAATATATTTTATTGCTTTATATTTATTTATGTTTATATTTTTTGCAATATTTGAATAACTCATATTATCTATGTTGGAATTTGATATAAATTCTAGCATACTTCTAACATTAATTATATCTTTGCCTGTAAATTTTAATGAGTAAACCAAATCTTTTTCTAATATTTTTTCTAAAATATTTTTGAATATCTCTGGATTTTTTTCTTTTATGCGTGTAGGAATATTTCCTCCAGAAACATAATCTTCAAATAAATAATCATATTTGTTAATCTCTTTTAATTTTTCCATATTATTAATGTCTTTTATATTTAACTTATCTAATTTTTTGTTTTTATTAAAATAAATATACTCTCTAAATGAAAACGGATACATCTTTTTTATAATTGCTCTTCTACTTAAATCCGTTTTTGAATTTATTATATCTATTGCTACTGAGCTTGTAAAATAAATTTTTATATCTGTAAAATCGTAAATGTTTTTCAAAGCTAACTGCCAATTATTATAATAATTAATTTCATCAAATAAAAGAATTTTGATGTTATAATTTTCAAACAGGCTTTTAGCAAGATCAAATAAATCTATATTTGATAAAGTATCTAATGAGATATAAATGCTATTTTTGCATTCTAATAATAGCTGTTTTAATATTGTTGTTTTTCCAACACCTCTTAATCCAGCTATGCCTATAAATGTTTTTCCAGATTCTTTAATTTCAGAATATATTTCTCTCTTTTTAGTATACTCTTCGGCTTGTTTTTTTGCAATTTCATTCAGCTCAAATATTTTATTTATTGAATCTTGTGTTGAAACCACAATATAATGAGCTACGAAGGATTTATATACATCCCGTTCAATTTTTGAACAAAAAGACTATCATTTCGTCTAATTTTTGAACAAAAAGACAATTAAAGATATTCAAAAGCAAGCATTAGATTTTTTTTGTACTATTCGTTATTACCTTCCAAATTTCAATTCCTTTTTCCATTCCTTCTTGTAATTCGGGATCATCAACCTGTCGCACTTTTCTTATTTTTGCAATTGTCAAATATTTTTTTCCAACACAATCCTCAAACCGAATATAAAAAATAAAATCAAAATTAATCCTACCACATATAAAACAATTGTCCAAAATATTTTCAGTATCTCTTCCATAATAATTCTTTTTATAGATATCTTACAAAATTTTACTGTTTAATGTGAAGATTATATGTTTTTAATTCTTGGCCAAGTTCAGCATCTGGATAAATAGATTGAACCTCATGGAGTAAAGTGTTGAGATCATCATATCTTGGACTGAAGTTAATCAAAACTAATTTTTTGACTTTTGCATTCTTTGCTATTTCAGCAACATTTATTGTTACACTATGACGAGTTTTCTTTGCCTGCAATAAATCTTTCTTCATAAATGCTGATTCATGAAATAAAACATCAACATTTTCTAAAAAATCTTCATAATTAGCATCAAAACAATCAACAACGTATGCGAGAGACTTGCCTCTTTTAATAGTTTTATAATCCATTACTTCATCAGGACTTATTTTTCTACCCTTCCACAGTATGGCTTTTCCATCCTTCAACTGGGAATATAAGGGCCCTTCAGGAATTCCTAAAGCCAATGCTTTTTCTTTTAAGAACTTACCTACAGAATCCTTCTCTTTGAAAACAAATGCAAAATTAGGCAATAAATGTTTTACCCCACGAGCAATAATTTGATATTCTTTTGTATCGCAAATTATTCCATTATGCAATTCTACAAATTTTAGATCATATACTGTTTGTATTTCAAAAAACTCCAATATTGTTCTAACTCTCTTTTCAACACCATTTGGACCATAAATTGTTAATGGTTCTTCTCTTTTGTGCAGAGACATTGTAGCCAATAAACCTGGCAAACCAAGAAAATGATCAGCATGAAAATGAGTTATGAAAATCTTTGTAATAGCCATATAACTTATTTTTACTTTCATCAATTGCTGCTGTACTGATTCACCAGCATCAAATAAAATTACTTCTCCGTCATATTTTACTGCCAAACTAGTGTGATTTCTGTTCTTCAAAGGTGTAGAACTGCTTATCCCTAAAAGTGTTGCATCAAATACCATAATAATCTTATATAATATTATACTGAGATATTTAAATATTCTTATATTATATATCAATATACAAAGCGGTACTGTCTAGTGGGCAAATATGTTTAAAGTTTTCGATACGAGCGCATTTCTAAATAGATTCTTTTTCAACGATATAGAGGCTGTAATAACTACTAATTCGGTTTTGGGAGAGATAAAGAACAGAGAACAAAAGCAGCAAATAGACAATTTAATACAAAGAGGAAAAATACACATAAAAGAACCATCAGAAAGAGTATTAAAAGAAATACAAAAAAAAGCACTCAAAGGTCTTTCCAAAACAGATATTGAAATTGTTGCTCTGGCAGAAGAATTAAAATTAGAATTGCATACAGATGATTTTATGATACGAAAATATGCTTCTGATTTAGGAATTAAAGTAAAAGGAATTGCTTACGAAATGAAAGAAAAAAACATTCTAGATGAAGTATATGAAAAAATAAAGCCAACAAAAGAAGAATTGCAAGAGACAAAAAGGATCTCTAAAGAAATAATTATAAAATTAAGAGTTGCTTCTAAAAAGCTTAAAATGCCTATAAAGAAAATAATTCTAGCAGGTTCAAGTGCAAGAGGAACATTTATAACAAATAAAAAAGATTTGGACTTTTTCCTGCTTTTCGATTTAAAGTGCAGTGTCGAGGATATAAAAATATATAATGAAAAAATACTAAAGACAGCGTTTCCAAAAGTTGAATTTTGGGAAGAGTATGGCGAACACCCCTATTTAAAATGCAGAATGTTCAATAACAACATAGATTTTGTTCCCGGCTTTTATATTACTAAAATAGAACAAAAAAAATCCGCAGTTGATAGAACACCCCTACACTTGAGGTTTTTACAGAAATATCAAAATGAAAAAATAAAAAAACAGGCTATATTGCTAAAACAATTTTTGAAAAACAATTTATTATATGGCGCAGATCAAAAAAACAATGGCTTTTCAGGATATTTAACCGAACTCTTCATATTGAAGTTTCAATCGTTTGAAAAGGTATTAAAGGCAGTTAGCAATTTAGAAAAAAACAAATATCTTTACATCAAAAAACCAAAGGTTATGAAAAAGTTTGATGATTATTTTATTTTTGTAGATCCTACAGATGAAAATAGAAATGTTGCTAGTGCAGTTTCTAAAAAAAATTGGCAAATCTTTAATATACTTGCAAAAGAATACTTAAAAACACCAAAAGAAATCTTTTTCTTTGGTAATAATTACAACCAGGAACTCCCAAAGAATCTGTTAGCCCTAGAAATAGAAATTGAAGGTAAGACTCCAGATGTAAAGTGGGGAATAATAAAAGGAATTGCAAAAAGACTGGCAAACGAACTTAACACAAAACATTACAACATAGACGATTATTCAGGCATAATACATAAAGATGAAGGCCTAATTGTATTTGAAAGCAAATTAAAAGATATTTTGAGAGGCCCGGAATTAAAAGATACCAAAAATTCAAAAGCATTTAGAAAAAAACACAAAAACACATATGTAAAAGACAATAGATTGTATTGTGACATTAAATTTACAAGAAAAAAATTGGTTTCAGAAACAAAAAGAACAATAAGATACTTAATTGAAAAACCAAAAATTGAAATTGTAGATTATAATAAACTAAAATTAACAGAAGAAGAATTAAAGAGGATAAAAAAGGACTTTTTAAAGCTTTAGGAAAGAAATAAATACTTCTTTGGGGTATTATATATACTTATGAGTAAAATCATTTCAAAAATAAAGGGGGTTTTAGGAGAGGAAACCCTTCACGAGAAAGAAAAGGAATTGCTAGAAAAGATTTCAAAATTACAACAAAAGCTAGAAAAAGAAACTAATTCTGAGAAATGGAAATCTTTGGCAAAAGACCTAAATAACTTAAAAGAACAATTGCAAGACCTGCATGAAAACGACCCCCTAAAATTAAAGTATAGATTGCAAAAATTAACAAAAGAACTTGCAGAAGAAGAAGTAAAGAATCAAGAAGTAAAAACACTAAAGAAATATTTCCAATACATTGTTGAAAAAGACTTGGCTTATTTACAGAAAACCAGCGCAGAGGAATTAAAACAACTTTGTAATTATGATTCAATAGATTTTGACATGATTATTGAAATAATAAAGCCTAAGAATTACAGTTATGAGAAAAATTATTTGCAAGCTATAGGAAACCTATACAGTCTATTGGAAAACGAATTTAAAATAATAACTGAGAATACACCAGACTATTTACTTAGTGCAGAAGACACTCTAAAATTAAAATGTGGAAATAAAGTAGACATTTCTATTTTAGTATGTGCAATAATGCACAAACTAGGAGACTACAATGCAAAAGTAACCCTGGCTGTTTTAAGCGATTTTTCAATAATACATTTTGTCGAAACTACTTACAAAAATAAAACTTTGATTTTTGATTTTTACAATTCTCAGAAATATAATGATTATTTAGATTCTTTTGAAAAAGTAAGAGAAAAATACAAACCAGAAGGAAAAACAATAAGAGAAATAAAATATTCATTTAGCAAGTATATTTATGAAAAATAAAGGATTTTTTGCAACTGTAATAGTAGCATTATTAATTTTTATTGCTCTGTCTTTATTAGCAGTCAAAATAGAACAAAAGAATTATACTTATAAAATTGTTGAGGATTATATTTCTACTTTGAATCTAGTTTACGAGAGAACTAACTTTGAATATAATGTAAAAAACGCATTAAAACTGCAATTGAATGGGGCGATAAAAATAACATCGAACGAAACAATCGTAAAACCATTTGTAGATATTTTGTTAAAATCAATTCTTGAGAATAAAAATATGCCAAACACATTTGTAAGCATGTTAAAAATACACTCACAGTCTTGCAAACCAGCAATGTGTACACTTTATAACTATAGTATTTTAACACCAATAGAAAAAGAAATACAATACAAAAATAAAAAAATAACCGTAAAAATACCCGCTAACTATAGAATACAAGGCATAGTGATTGGGGTATGAATAAAAAGGCACAAATATCAATATTCTTTTTAGTATTAATTTTATCTTTGATTGCGATCTTTTTGATATTTGTAGATAATATTCAAAAAATAGATAAGGTAACACAAAAATTAAAAAAAACTTTTGATGATAAAAAAATGTTGGATTTACAAAGTGCAATAAACAGTTTGAATTGGACAACAATAATTGGAGAAAAAAAGGAACCACGTATTTTAAATTCAGACAAGGATTTTGGTAGCCATTATGGATAAAAAAGGGCAAACAATAATTGACATATTCTTAGTACTCTTTGTAATAATCCTCTCCTTTTTGGTGTTCTACTCTCTGACAGAATACAAAAAGGATCAATTTGAAAAAACAATTAAATTTCTGGCGGTAACAGAAAATGCAGTATCCAAATATAACCCTTTTGGTATTGGCTTTACAGATAAAAACGATATAGACGAAAAAACAGTCTTTAAAAATACAATAAAAGAAATAAAACTTATAGAGCCAATAAAAAGAATAGAGGTTATTGATTTGAACGGATCGAGTTGGTCGGAAGGAAATGCAAATTGCGATTCAAAAATAGTTATACCTAGGTTGATAATATATGAAAATGAAATTAGAAAAATCAATTTTACATTCTGTAGTTAAAGACAAAAAAGGATTAATTTTTCTATTTGAAATATTGTTTGTTGGTCTACTGTTACTTACTTTCATAATTGGTTATCAAACAATAAATCTTTCTTTTGATTATACAAAAATAATAATGTACACTAAAGCACAAGACCTTTTTACAGCAATAGTTGCAAAAAACATTACAGATGCTGGAGAAATTGAAAAGTATATTAAATTTTATTTTGGAGATGTTGATTATTATATAAAATCAAATGGTTTACCTAAAGAACATATCACAGATAAAAAGAATTGTATTTCCAAAAATATCCCTATATGGTGTGGATTTCCAGTTACAAAACAAACTATTTTTGTTAAGATTTGTTATTAATTGTTAAAAAATACCACAAGACAAAAATTA
>PEXK01000015.1 GCA_002779075.1 Candidatus Diapherotrites archaeon CG08_land_8_20_14_0_20_30_16
AGATTATTGTTAATCAATATACAAAAGCAAGTCCAAAAGTAAAGAAAGAATTATTAAATATATTAAAATCCATTTTTGAAGCACAGTGGTGATTAAATGCCATTACCAACAACTCATGTTTTAATTAATTTGGCAATATTTTTTCCTTTCAGGAAAAAATTGGGCAAGTATTGGTTTGTTTTTGCTGCTTTTTCTGGATTAGTTTTGGATTTTGATTTTATTTTAGAATTAATTCAAAACTTTTTTGGTTTCAACAATTTTTTTCTAACTCACGGAGGAATAATACATAGCCTTGGTTTTGTTTTATTATTAGGAATGATTTCAACAATTATTTATTATAAAAATAGAGAATATGGGAAATATGGATTTATACTTTCTGCGGGTTGTTTTGTACATTTGATTTTAGATTTCGTTCTTGGCGGTGGACAATATTCTTTGATGTTGTTATATCCTTTTGTAGAAACACAATTTAGATTACATTTGCTAGAACCCTATACACTTTTAAACATATATGAAATATTAGATGCTGTTCTAATTATGTGTGCCCTAGCGACTCTTTTTTATTTGCAAAGAAAAAAGAAATCTCGACTTATTTAATTGCCTGCAATTGTTTATCTATTTGTTTTTCTGATTCCAATCTTTCAAAATCATAATCTTTTAAATCAATAAATTTCATGGGTTCTAAAAGATTTGGATGTACTTTTAAAATTTGTCTATACATTTCTTGACACATTTTTCTATAATCAGGATGCCCTTGCCTTATTGTTCTTAACTCCAATAAATGATAAGCTTCTCTTAAATTAAATTTTACATACCATCGCAAATTGTACGCAAAAGGCACACAATATTGTGCTTTTTCTTTTGATATTTTTGTCAGGTCCAAATATACTTTATTTGCATTATCTAATGCTTTTTTATATTTTTTATCATAACCTGCAAGTATTAAATCTTTGGGTACATCATAACCAAAATGTGTTGTTAATAATTGTCTTTCTTGCGTCAAAATTCTGTGCCTATGTAAGTCTCTATAGGCCCCAAAATTTCCAACTAACTCAAAAGTGTAATCTGTATTTTCAAAAGCTCTAAACGGTTTGTGTCTTCTGTTTGTTCTAACACCACAATATTCTCCCAACAATTTTTTTTTCTCGTCAACAGGCATTTGTTTAATGATTTTTATTGCATCCTTTAAAGACAAACCAGATTTTAAATAATATATCTTTGATAATACTTTTATTTCTGCATCTTTATCATAATGCAACAATGTAATTCTTTTCTTGTTTTTTGTTATGCCATCAACCGAAGGATATTTTATTGTTTTTAAATAATCAATAATAGCTTGTCCAAATTCGCCTTTACTTCTTTTCACAAATGATGGAAATACTTTATTTAATTCAGTATATGTCTGGTTTCCTAAGTTTTTTATTTCATCTAAATTAGAGGCTTGCATTTTTGTTAATAAATATTCAAATGCTCTACCATTACCAAACAAACCAACATTTGTCAATGTTGATGCAGGAAGCAACCCTCTAATAGTATCACAAGTTTTTGCTCTCAGCACTGCATCAAAAGCTCTTTCTGATAAGTTCTCTGTGTTTGGCAATTTCTTAAGAAAATAATCTCGCATAGGGCCCATCAATTCAGAATATGTATCAAATAAAAAATCCATTGCATTAACATAATCCTCGCTATGTTTTGAAGCCATTATTTCTGCATCTCTGTAATAATTGTATTTTCCATTTACTTTTTCATTAAAATAAACATATCTGCTTGATTTTTCTAAAGGATTTATGCCAATTCTCGAGTCTTCTACAAACTTTGTTGCCAAATTAGAAATATTTTCTAAAGCAATATGGCAACCGCCTAACTCAGCAACAGAATCATCTCCAAACTGGCCTAAAATGCGATCATAAAACTCTTCTGCTTTTTTTATTGCTAATAATTGATTATCAATATTTTTTACATCACCAACAATATTCTTGAATTCGTTATCCTGACTGTTGAAAAAATCAGATAAAAATAAACTGCGCAAATCCTTGCCAGATCTGCTGTATCTTGCAAATAAAGTTCCTTTTACTACTTCTGGCAAGTTAATCAATGCAAAAACATCTTCTGTAGTATTTGTAAAAAAATAGGATAATATTTTTTGTTCTTCATCATTAAACATTAGAATCTCCCCCATTCAAAAGTATTTTCTTAAACTTATCTGCAAGATTAGAAAAATCAGATTTTGTATTTCCACGCAAAGTCATTTCTTGCACACCCATTCTAATTCCACTAGGATTAATAACACTTTTATCCCAAGGCAAAGAATTTTTGTTAACTATAATATTATTCTTTTCTAATTCGTTTGCAACTTGCTGCCCGCCACCTTGTTTAGTAACATCTAATATTACTTGATGACTCTCTGTGAAGCCCTGCTTTTCGCAACAAACATTAAAACCTTGGGCAGATAATTCTTGTGCAAAATGTTTTGCATTTTCAGTAATCCTTTTTGAATAATCTTTATATTTCTCATCTAATAATATTGCAGTCATCAACAAAACAGGTAAACGATGCAGATGATGATTCGAAACAATCCCGGGAAACACAAATTTATTAAATTCATTAAAGTCTTTTGATAAAATTATTCCGCCTTGCGGACCAGGAAATGTTTTGTGTGTTGATGCTGTGACTATATCTGCACCTTCTTCAAAAGGTTTTTGAAATAATCCTTGATAAAGTAACCCAAAAACATGTGCTGAATCATACACTATTTTTAATTCTGGAAACTCCTGCCTTATTTCTTTTATGGGTTCAGGAAATAAAAACATAGACTTGCCCAAAACAATAAAATCAGGATCAAATTCTTTAATTATTTTTATACTTTCGTCAATGTCAGAAACAAAAGGATTTTCTTGAGACTGGGAAAAATTTTTAATATCATAATTTAAAATTCTGCCCAAAGTGCCAATTTTATTGTGAGTTATATGCCCACCAGAAGGCAAAGAATTTGTTATTACTTTGCCTGTTTTTCTTAAACTAGAAAATACTGCTAAATTTGCAATAGCTCCAGAAATCGGTCGAGTATCACAAACATTTACATTGAATTTTTTCTTAAAATAATCCTGACATTCTTGTTCAATACAATCAATATATTTTGTACCATTATAATACCTATTAAAGGGCAGACCTTCAGCATATCTGTGCATAAAATCATTTGAATAAAAAGGCTCTACTTCTGTTAGCATTGTGTTTTCAGATGCAATTAAATTGACACAAGAATCTCGCCATACATTTTGTTTGGAAATGAGTTCTTTTACATCCTCAAAAGTCAACAAGAAAATCACCGTCTCATTAAACAGTACAAATAGGTGTACTGATAAGATAAAAAGAGTTCTAAAAGATTTAAATAGTGTTGTTTAAACATAAGATTAAATAAAGCCAATGTTAAAGAAGAATATTAAAAACCTGTTAAACCATACCAAAGAATTTTTTTAACCAATCAATTATTTTTTGAATGAAACTTTGGGCCACACATTGATTATTAATGCATATATTGGATGTACACTCAAAGTTATTTTCGCAAGCTGTATCACCAGTTAATTGTTGTTTGAATGTGCCATCATCAAAACAAAATTTTCCTTGTTTCCTATAGCCAAAGGGATAACATTTCCCGTCTAATGGACAAGAATCTTTACAAATCAGAGACGGCTCTGTTTTTTCTTCTATTGATTCTTTGTTAATATCCTCAGAGACTTTATTTTCATCCGCTTTTTTTTGTTTATCTTCTTTTATTTTCTCAGAAGGAAGGAACACCTGCCCCTCTTTTTCATAATTTAAATAACAATCTTTTAATACATTAAAAGAATTTACTCCACATTTAGTAACATCGTCGTATGTTTTACAATGACCTTTGCAAAAAATTTCTGCCTTCTTTTGCCAAGATTCTGAAGGGCTACACCCCTCATATTCTAATTTCTGTGGAGCGTGCTCTAAACCATCATAACATTGCCAATAAGCATTTAAGAATCCTTTGCCTTGAATTTATTCAGGAGTTACTTCTGAACCAGGAGCACAGATAAATTCAACATTTTCATTTGCACCATCCATTACCGTATATGCATATCCGTCACATGAACTCTTCCAATCAAACTTGAATCCACTTATACCAATTACATCTACAACACAATTGTCTGTTCCATCACATTTAAATTTTCCATTACTAGTATAACAAGATTGTTGTGTTGTTGAATTCAAAAAAGTACATTTCACAATCTCTTTTATATCGGACTCTGTTTGAGCAGATAAAAAATTGAAATTTAACAACAATAAAAAACAACTAACAAGCCAAAGAGGTATCTTATTTTTTTCATACTACTAAATAACCCTTAACTCTTTATAAAGTTTTCCTATACAGTTTTATTATGGACCCAGAAGTGTACTATAATCCAGAACAACAACAGAAAAAGAACTTTACATTAAAGAAGCCAGAAATAATACACCTTGTTATTGCATGGGTTGGAATTACTGTTGCATTTTCATGGAAAGGTGTGTCCAATATTGGGGCGATGTGGGATCTGTTGCCCATTATTTTGGTGGGTACATTAACTGCTTTTATTTTACATGAACTTGCACACAAATTTGTTGCAATACATTATGGCTGTTATGCACGATTTGTTTTGTGGCCTGCAGGATTAGGGTTTGCAATTATTTTATCTTTAATTACATCTGGAGGGTTTGTTTTCGCTGCGCCAGGAGCAGTATATATTTGGGGTAAAAACATTACGAGAAAAGAAAACGGAATAATTTCTTTTTCTGGTCCTTTTGCTAATTTTTGTCTTAGTATAATCTTTATATTTTTAGGAATTGTTTTGTCACAATTTGTCAGCAACCAATATTTACTAACACTGTTTTACTATGTTGCAATGATAAATATATTTTTAGGGGCCTTCAACTTATTACCAATTCCTCCGCTTGATGGTTTTAAGGTTTTCTTGTGGAATAAATTATTGTGGCTGATTTCGTTGCTAGCATTTATAGGGTTGTATTTCTTTTTAATTTATGTGTGATGTTTTTGAAGTGGTGAGGAGATGAAAAAATGATGATTGGATTGACTGGGCCTAATTGTAGTGGAAAGGGAGAAATAGCAAATATATTGAAAGAAAAAAGATACAAATATTATTCTTGCAGCGATGTAATTAGAGAAGAAGCAGAAAAAAGAAAATTAGAAAAAACAAGAGAAAATTTAATTGCGATAGGTAACGAATTGAGAGAAAAATTAGGGCCAAATGTTTTAGCAAAAAAACTTTTGGAAAAAATAAAAGAGGATAGAAAAAAAGGGCAAAAAGATTTTATCGTTGATAGTATAAGAAACCCAAATGAAGTTGAAGAATTAAAAACAGATAACGAATTTAGTTTGTTAGGGATAAACGCACCAATAGAATTAAGATATGAAAGAGCAAAAGCACGTGGGCGAGTTGAAAATGTAAACAATTTTGATGATTTTAAACAAATGGATGAAAAAGAAAATTCATCAAATCCAAATGCACAACAATTGAATGTTGTTTACAAAATGGCTGACAAGTATGTATTTAATGATAGCACATTAGAAGATCTGAAAAAGAGATTAGATTTTGCTTTAAAATATGAAAAAAAAGAAAGGCCATCATGGGCTGAATATTTCATGAAAATTACATCAGTTGTTGCAGAAAGGAGCACGTGTTTAAGGCACAATGTTGGAGCAATTATTGTCAAAAATAAAAGATTGTTAACCACAGGTTATAATGGTGCTGTAAGAGGCAATGAGGATTGCCTTAAATTAGGATGCAAAAAAGATGAATTGGGCCTTGAATCAGGTTTTGGTTCTGAAGAATGCAGGGCAGTTCATGCAGAACAAAATGCAATTATCCAGGGAGCTCTTCATGGAATAAATATAGAAGGGGCCACATTATATTGCACAACAATTCCTTGCAGAATGTGTGCAAAGGAAATTGTAAATGCAGGAATTAAAGAAGTAATAACTTATAGTGACTATGCTGGAGCAAAGGGTTCAATAGAGTTTCTACAAAATGCAGGAGTAAATTTTAGAAAAATTCCAAGACCTAATAACAGTATTAATTTTAAGGATTAAAAGTAAGTAGAAACCAAATCAAAATAATTTCCTTTGTCTTTGTTTTTCTTCTTTCTTTGGGTGTTGGGCCTTTCTTTCTTCTTTCTTTTCTTTGATGCCACCTTGTGTTTCTAACTTTGGGTTTGAAACACTTTGTAAAAGATTTTCTTCTTTAGAAGACAATATTCTACACTTCTTTTCTTTTTCTTTTTGGTATTTCTTTTCTGATGTAGGTTCTTTTCTTTCTTTTAATTCTAATTTTTTGTGTTTTATTTCTATTTCTTCTTTCTTTGGCACCACCTTTCTTTCTTCTTTTTCTTTATTCTCTTTTTCTTGCTCTATATCTTTTGTTCTTGGTTCTTCTTTCAAAGAAGAACTATGTGGGGTGTTAAAGAATTTGAACTTAAAAAAATCTTGTAAAAAGAGGAGATCTTCATCTGGCAAATGTTCTAACAAGTATTGTGTGAAACCCCCTTTATTGAAAAAGAATCTGTACAAAAAAATCTCCCCAGATATTTTTGAAACTGAACCACGAAATACTTTGGATAATATCTGTGCTGCTTTTTTGTTGCGCGAATATTCGCTTAATTCTCTTGTTTTCAATTTAATACTTTGAGGATAAGAAATCTTGAAAGTAAATTGATCTTTCTTGGGAATTAAACAAGGGCTTATAATGCCTAATGCCAAAAAATACTTGAAGAAAACCCAATTCTGTCTTGAATATATTCTGCTTTTATTCAAATCAGCCAATGCAGCAAAGCGATAAGCCTCTTTTAAATTATCTTTCTCGTAAAACAAGTGCAGATTTTCAGTAATCCAAGCAAATAACATATCGAAATCTAATTCTGTGGCATTTGCAATCTTTTGCGCTTCATTAAAAGTTTTTGCTTTAAACAAACCAATTATGGTTTTGAAAACATCTGCTTTTCTTTCTCTTCCTGAAAGCAATTCTAAATTCTTTTTTGTTATTCCAAAGGGACTTAAATAATTCATATCTAAAAAAATAGCTCTTAAATCACCAGAATTCATTTTTATTAAATCTTCTATTGCATCTTTCTCAAATTTTATTTTCTTTTGCAGGCACATTTGGGATATATAGTTAGTAAGTATAGTGGTGCTTGTGTGTCTCATTTCAATTATTTCGCACATTTCTCTTAACTGTGCCAATTTTCTGTCAGCATACATATTTGTTGCACAAAAAATAACTGGATTTCTTGATTCTTTGACGCATTTTAAAATAGTTTCAAAACCACCTTTGTCTTCTGCAACAAAAACATCAATATCATCAAAAAATAATAAATTCTTGTTTGAAAAAATACTTTTACTTTGTGAAACTGCGTGCAAAATGGGTTCTAACGTTTCTTTGTCTCGATCATCAGAAGGTGTTAATTCATAGAGGGTCAGATTGTGTTCTTTTGCAAATAATCTTACTAATATTGATTTTCCTATGCCTACTGGACCAACAAGCAAACAGGGTTTCTTGTGATTTTTATACCATGCATCTAATGATAAAATAGTACTCTTGTTAATACACTCTTGTAAACTCTTTGGTTCATAAGCATCCAAAACATACACAATATACCACCAATTAAGCATTGTTAAGCAATGCTATTTTTGTTTTGAAATGCTTATATAAAGTCTTTTAATACTTGTTCTTTTGTTTCTGTTTTTTTTTCTTGAATTTCTTCTTCTGCAAGTTTGTCAAATGATTTCATTTCTTCTGATTTCTTATTTAATCTTGCTAATGTGTAAAGATATGCGTTAATTACACTGTCTAAATCTAATTTTCTTTTCAAACCTAAACGCGCAACTTCTTCAACATAAAGTTTAACTATTCCTAATGCTAAATCATCATTTTTTTCGTGCATAAATATCACCCTTGATATAATATAGGTACTTACAATTATAAATATATCCTGTTTAGTAGGTATTGAGACACAATTGATCCCGTCTAGTGTACAGATATTAAAATGTTATTAAAATCACTTGAATTCTTTATCTGCTTCTCTATTACTGATGTGTAATTCTCTAGCATCTGCTTGTTATAATCAGGTAGAGAAAAGGTTACTATAATATTTATGTCTTTGCCTTCTACTTTGCTTAAAAGAGTATAATCTCCTAAATAATTTGATTTGAGAGTAAAGCTATCCAAATGATTCTTTGTTATGCCTAAAGCAGTAATCTCCCGGGTATTTTGTGGGAGTTCAAAGAAAATCAAAACAACTATAATTATGATTACGACGAGCACTATGAGGAACTCTATACTGGATTGACCTTTTTGCATAATATTTTTTTGCATAATACATATACAAATATAAGTTTAAAATGCTTTTCAAATTATCTCTTTTTTGTTTCAATCAGGGGTTTTGATTGTGTTTGTAATAATTTGTTATTTGACTATAAAGGCAAATTCAAATATAATGGAATGCCTGAAAAGAGAAAAAATCAGTAATAAGTTTATGTTTTTATTTGTTTGTTAAAAATGACTTTAGTATTACTGCGTATGCTGGTCTTGTAATCAAAACTCCTATTGCAACTCCTGCCAAAGTTGTAATTGCAAACCCCACCAACTTTGGTACACCGCCAAATATGAAAACTATTGGCAGCATTGTTACTGCCAAAGTTGCAGCAGATATCCAAATTATGAAGAAAGCTCTTTTTACTCTTGATAATAAACTTCTTTCTTCTTGTGCAGCTTCTTCTTTTTTGCGTGCTAATTCATCTGTAATTATTATTTGGTCATCAACCCCGGTTCCAACAGCTGCCAAAATACCTGCTATTGCTGCCAAATCTAATTGCCAACCTATTAATGCAGCAAAACACAATATCAAAAATATTTCTGCAAACCCTGTAAAAAATATTGGTAAAGCAACTCTATAATCTTTATATCTAAAGAAAATTATCATAGCAATAACTGCTAAAGCGATTAATCCTACAATCAAAATCTTGCTTAATATATTTTGCCCAAAAATTGGTGAAACAGTTTCTTTAGAAATGTTTTCTATACCTACTGGCAAAGATCCTGAACTTAAAATTGCAGATAATTCATTAACCTCTTGTTGTGCTTCTTCTATCTGTTGGCTTCCACCTTCAATAGCTAAATTCATAAATATTTTGAAATTTGCAGATTCTGTTGTTGGTGAATTTTTGTTTGTAATATCTTCTCTTAATCCAATAATTGTTTTCAGTCCTATTGCTGACCAAGTCCACGGAAAATTCTCGCGCTTTGAAACAGCAACTAAGGATATTTGAAGGTTTGCATCTTTTACAGGTTTAATATCAAATGTTGATGGATAAATCAATTTGATTTTATTTGTCTGCGTTATTTTGTCTGAAATTAATTTAATTGTGTTTGCATCCAAGGTGTCAACTATAATATATGGTGCTTGTGAATTTTTTAAAAGATCATCAAGTTTTACATTGCTTGTTGCAGATGCACTTTCTTCATCATATAGGTCTTTGGGAATCAAAACTAATGCATCTAATGGCCTATCAATAAAGAAAAATGTACTTGGACAGCTTGCTGTGCCATCTGGCAGGCTTACACATTTATGAAAAATCCCTTCAGAGAAATTTCGTGCGGCTTTAGCATTTAAAGTAAATGGCACACTCCATTGATATCCTTCTTCAGCTTTATGTATTCCAAAACCTTTTTCAGCATCTTTGCTGACTGAAACTACGTCATCTCCAGTAAATAAAACAGTATTTTCAAAAAGGCATTCAAACCGTCCTTGTTTCTGTAAAAGTTCTTCTATTTGTGCAAGCTCTTTGGGATCACTTGCTGCAACTTGCACACCAACAAACCGTTCATCCCAACTATTCACTTTAACATCTTTCAAACCAGTCCAATCTAATCTTTGTGCAATGGTTGTTTTTACTTTGTCCATAGTGCTTGTATCTTTTACTGATTCCTCTAAAGTCAAAATAAATTGTGTTCCGCCAGAGAAGTCTAAACCATATTTCAAGCCTTTGGATGCCAATACTATTACACCAAAAATCAAAAATGCAATAAGAATTATTACTTTGACATTTTTCAAAACACTCATAAATATCACACTTTCTTTTTACTCTCAACATACCATAAAAGTATTGGCCCATTCATCATCCAAGTTGCAATTAAATCAACAATCAATCCGAAAAATAAAACAAGGGAAATATTAAATATTACTGAAACATTGTAAAAGTATGAAAAAATTAACATGACTATCAAAGCTCCTAAAGTTGTTGTAGTCATATAAATTCCTGTACGCATTGAATCTCCTACTCTATCTTTTGGGCTTCCCTCTGACCGCTTTAAAAGTTTTGTTGTAAGTAACACATCAGTGTCAATAGAATACCCTAATAACATTAGCAAAGCAGGAATAGTTGTCAGAGATAAAGGAATACCTAGAACAACCATGCCTGTCAAACCACCTAAAACATCTAATATACCACAAGCAATAATAGCAACACTGGGGACAAATTCTCTAAAAGCCAAAAAGACAACTATAATTATTCCTATAATTGCAATTATTGCAACCCACAGTGCTTTATTGTAAAATGATTCACTTAAAGTAGGGCTGATTTCTTTTATTTCCACGCCTTTACTATCTAGATTAAATTTTGCTGCTAAATTGTCAATTACTGCTGCGACTTTTTTATTTTTCTCGTTATTATATAACAAATCCAAAGAAGACATCCATTCTTTGTATTCTTTTGCATTTATTGTATTTAAATTATAATTATATTGGGTTAACAAAGTTTTTGTATTCTCTATTGCTGTTGCTTGACTACCTAAATTTTTTATTGCTAATATTTTTTGTTTTAATGCCAGTTGGTCAGGTTCTTGCAAATATTGTATATCTATCCTGTTTGTTTCTATTCCTTTGGATAATGTAACGCTTATCTCTTCTAGTTTAAATTCTGTCTGCAAATAGTTTTTCATTTCTTCTGAATCTATTGTTTGATTTGTGTGAAAAGTTATTTGTGTTCCCCCACTTAGATCTATTCCTTTTTTTACCCCCACAGTAAATATCAGAACAAGGCAAACAATCAAAACTATTGCTGGTACAATAAGATATTTCTTGTAATTGCCAGAATAAAAGTTAGAATAAAAACTCATTGCGTCACCAAAATTAATTCACATCAGAAATTAAATTATTAAAGTCCGAATATTGTGTATTTGCAGTGTCTTTTGTTTTGGATGTTATATTTATAATTACTGCAATTACAATTGCAGCCAAAACAATAGCTCCGCCTATTATTAAAAGGTATTCTAAAGCGCCTTGTGCTTTTTCATCTTTAAAAAACATCCAACCACCAAAAAGAGATATTATACATATATAATAAACAAAAACTATATAAATGCTAGTCAATCTTTAGGCAAATAGCGTCCTTTGTGAAGACCCTGTAGATTTTTGCAAATATTTCTTTTCTTTCATTTGGTCTTCTATTTTTAGCTCATTTTTTTGTTTTTCCAGTTCAGAGAAAGCAATTATTGGCTTACCATATTGACCAGCCCCGCCAGGAAAGTAATTAACATAGTCATTTCTAAAAGCAATTATATATTTTGCAATTTCTGGGTTTATTTCATTTAATTGAGGTTCTGATAAATACAACAACACATTTATTTCTGTTTCTGCTATTTTTATAAAGTCCCACCAAATCTTTTGCACTTTTTCAGCCAATGGGTTGTCACTATTTTGTGCAATAGCAATAATTTCTGCCAATGCTAGAATGTGTTTATATTCTGGTCTATCATATTTTTCTCTTTTTGGGGCGATTTCTTTTATTCTGTCATAAACTCCTTTTTTTATTATTCCTTTACAAGGACAACGCCAATTTAATTTTACTGCATCTTCTAAAGAATAAAAAGTTAAACAGTCTTTACATCTTGTTTTATGATACATTCCCTCTTTTGGGTTCAAACCCACATTTAAAATCAAATCTCTTCCTTCTTTTTTGCCTAATGCTTTTTCAATCTCATAATAATTTGGTTTATTTAATTGAAAGGTGTTGAACTCTCTACCTAATCTGTGTGGCCAAAAACTATGCGCATCACTATTTGATAAAAAAGGGGTATTTTTTAATTCGAGAATATCATTTGCCAGATAGCTGTCTGCACTTAGTCCTAATTCTAAAAAATCAATATCCTCAAAATATTTTCCATATGCAATTTTTAAAGAATCGTAATGTGCATAAACACCAAAATAAGGAGTAAAAGCATGTGCAGGGCCAAAAGTCAAATCTGAATCAACACAAATTTTCGCAATTTCCTCAGCATTTAAACTCAGCCACGGACGACCATTCATTGGACCATCTAAATTTCTGCAAGATGATTTTATTCGTTCTCTAAACCCCAATATAGATTTTTTGTCTGGAAACAAAACTATGTGGTGTGTCCTATCTTTTGCTTGGACTTCTGTTGACAAAATAAAATTTGTTCTTTTTTCACCAAAAATCGTTTTGATATCATAAAAATATATTTCGTCTTCGCATTGTAATTTACTAAAAACATCATCAAACCAAGGTTTGTGTGTTAAATCACCAACTGGGGATATTTGCAGACCTTTGTAGAAGCCCATTTCTGCAATCTTTTCAACACATAAATTTTTACTTGTACCGCCAGCATATGGCCCATGAATATGAAAATCAGCATTGTAGTTTTGCATCTATATCCCTCTTGTATAAAGTTAACCAAATATAATAAAACAATACAAAAAATAGGAAGAACCCTATTTTAAAAAGAATAGTATGTAAAATATCAACAACATAAATGTTTACATTCTGTAATAACCAAACCATTGCTAAAATTCTTGCTAAATTAAAATAAAAAAATAAAACTATCAATATGACTGCGCCAATAAGTTTATGTTTGAAAGAAACTATAAGAGTTGCAAAAATCAATGCTAAAAAAACACACAACTCAAACAAACCTGTGCACACATCTAAAATATTTATTTGCATTTCTCCTATTGTTAATCCATAATTGGCCCCATTATAAAATACTTCGTTACTTATACCCTGCGAATTTAAGATTTGTGAGGACAATACAGAATAAGGTTTTGATAAATCAATGCTTTTAGTTACTAACCAAAAAATAAATAACAATACAAAAAAAAGAATTAAAAAAGAAAGAATGTGAAGGTGTTTTTTTTCTTTAATTTTAACCAAAAAAATTTTAATATTGCACAAAAATATCACTGCATATCGAGTGCTTCTTTTATTTTGGAGATTTGTTGTAATGCACCTCTTTCTCCGGCTATTTTGTAACTTTTAGCTGTTTCTAAACTAAATAAATCTTTTACAAGTGTATATTTTGGTTTTATAATTATTTTGTTAGGTATCTTTTTGAGTGTGGATTCGGTCATAGTATGTTCAAATATTCTGAAACATCTTTGTGCAGTTTCTAAATGGGTTGGTTGTTTTGCAAATATTTTTTTTATTTTAGGATACAAATCAACACCCACTAATACTGAGGGGTTCTTTTTTTGTAAAATATCTAGTGGTATAGGGTCTAAAAAACCACCATCTACAAGCCATCTACCCCAATAAAAAACAGGTTCAAATACTAAAGGTATTGATATGCTAGCTAATAATGCAGATCTCAAACTGCCTTTATTTAAATAAACTATTTTTCCAGTTTCTAAATCTGCTGCAGTAATGCACAGGGGTGTTTTACAATCCTTAAATGTACTATCTCCAAAAATATCTTCGAAGTATAATTTAAATTTCCTAATTCTTTTTTTTCTTTCTAATACAGTTTCAATATTAAACAAACTAAAATTATTTTCCTTAATAAATGATTTTGCATCTTCTTCTAATTTTTTCAAATCTCTGTATAATGAATAATGACAACCAATAACTGCGCCAATACTAGATCCAGAAATATAATCAATTGGTATTTTGTATTTCTCCAAAACGCTTAGAACGCCTAAATGTGCTAAACCAAAAGATCCGCCAGCCCCTAATGCCAAACCTAATTTCTTTTTATACTGCATAAAGATCCTCTCTTCTTTATGAAATTATTCAAATATTCCAAACCAATACGCCCCAATATTCAAAGTGTTTTTTATGTTCATCAACTTCACTACATTTTCTTTTGGAGTCATATAAAATATTTTACTATTGTTCCAACTAAAAACCAAAATCCAGTCTACCCCTTTTGCTTCTTTTTCTGTTTGTTCAAACCATTCAGAAATTCTGCTTTTTTTATTGACTAAATCTGTAAGCGTGATTGGTTGTTTTGTTTTTTTACATTCAACAACAATGTCTTTATATTGCTGGGCCTCTGTGAAAACATCTCCAAAGAATCTTTTGTCTTCACTTCTGTTAATTGTTGAGAAAGCACCAGACATGGGAACTCTTTTCCATTCAACATTTGTTAGCTTAGAACAAATCTTTGCTACTTGCCTTTCAAAACCCTTGCCCTTAATTATGCTATTAACCAAAATCTCATACTCCTATTTTCTTCCTATTTTGTGATAAATTTCATTTTTTGTTAATTCAATAATTATTGGCCTTCCGTGTGGGCAAGTATATGGATTTTTTGTAACAAACAAACCATCAATAATTCTTTTCATTTCAAACAACCCCAAAGAGGTGTCTGCTTTTATTGCGCTTTTACATGCAAGAGTTGTTAAGATACTAACTCTTAGGTTATTTATCAAATTATCTATTTTTAGTTTTCCTTGGTTTTCAACATTGTTTGCAATTTCTAAAAGCATTTCTTTTAATTCTTGCTTGTCTGGAATTCTACCCAAAACAACAGGTATGCTTCGCAATAATATTGAATCTTTTAAAACATCAAAATCAAAACCAAAAGTTAAAAAGACTTTTGCATATTCTGTAAAAATTTCCAAATATTCTAATTCAAAATCTAAACTTAATGGCAAAATTAATTGTTGTGATTTTATTGTACCGTCTCTTTCAAAAATTATAGAAAGATTTTCAAAGTGTATCCTTTCGTCTGCAACATGCTGATCAATAATAAGTAGGCTTTCGTTTTCATCTTCTACTAAAATATATGTATTGTTGTACTGGCCCAAAATTTTGTATTTTGATTTTGTTTCTATATTATTTGATGCAAAAGAAAATGTTGTTTGTGTTTGTTTTTCTTTTTGAGGAATATTAATTTCGTTTTTGTCTTTTAATATATGGGTCAAATTATTTTCTTGACCTAATAAAGAAATTATTTTTGTTCTTTTTTCATCAGTATTGGAATCTATTCCTTTTTCCAAAGAGTTTTTCAAAGCGCCATAAACAGGATAAAAAAATGTGTTATCATCTTTTACTCGCACTTCTAACTTTTGGGGATGAACATTAACATCGATCACTTTGGGCGAGATGTTCAAAAAAACAAAAACATTTGGTTTTCTTCCTTTTGGAACTCTTGTTTCAAAAGCTTTTATTATTGCAAAGGCTATTGTTCTATTTGTTATTGGTCTATTATTTACATAAAAAATTTGTTTTGTATCTCCAAAAAGTTCTTTTAAGTCTGTTGGGTTTGTATAATATACTTGCGCATCAACAATAGGGTCTTTAGATTGGCCCTCAAACACATCCAACCCAAACACTTCCTGAATTCTTTGTTTGATTGTGTCACACTTTTTATACTCAAAGACTAATTTAGTATCGTTATAAAGTTTGAATTCTATCTTTATATTCGGAATGGTAATAGATTTTAACCAGTCACAAATCTTCTTGAATTCGTAACTGTCACTTTTTAAAAATTTCTGACGTGCAGGAATTGTGTAAAATAAATTGTAAATATTTATTGTTGTACCTTGATATTTTGTTGTTGGCACAAACTCTTTTTGTTTTCCTTCTTCTAAAACTAATTTATAAGAATAGGAATCAGTTTTTGTTCCTGAAATTATTTCCATTTTAGAAACTTCAGCAACTGTTGCAAGAGCTTCTCCTCTGAAACCATAACTAAAAATAGAATAAATATCATTGATACTTTGTATTTTAGAGGTTGCGTGCCTTTTTGTACAAAGTAAAATATCTTCTTTATCCATTCCTTGTCCATTGTCTATTACTGTAATCTGTTTTTTGCCACCATCTTTTATTTTTACTGTAATTTCTGTTGCCCCAGCATCTAGGGAATTTTCAACAAGTTCTTTTACAACTGATGCTGGTCTTTCAATAACTTCGCCAGCAGCTATTTTAGTAATTGTTGATTCATCAAGCAGTATAATCTTGGGCATATATAAAATAACTAATAACCTTTAATAGGCTTTGCCAAAAAGTATTTAAATTTCACTGTTGTTTATGTATTATGCCAAAACCTCCGCGTAGATTGATGACTAGACACCATATTAAATCAATATATGATATATCGGATGCAGCGCCAAATTTAGCTGATTGGAACAATGAAAACAGGAGCATATTGGTGAAAAGTCGAAACAGAGAGAAAAAACGCAGAAGAAAAACATTTGATATGCGTATTTGATGTTTTTTAAAATTCAACAACTCTGTTTGACGCTGTATTCAAAAGATCTTTTGTTACATGATCATTTGCCAATTGATTTAACATTTTAGCAATTCTTATAGCATCAGAATTTCCTTGTATCGCCTGACTATAAACAATTTCTGCAACTATCCTCTGAACTTTTGGTTCGCCACTTGCTGTGAAAATTCCATAAAGTGTACTTGGTAGTCTTTTACTTTTTGCCAATACTTCATCTTCTTGCATTTTTTCTTTTAAATTATTTAATGTGTCTAATAAAGTAGACAAATTAATTTTTCTTGCTAAATAATCTCTATGTGTTCGAACTAAAGCTTCTTCAACATCTTGTCTATGCTCAGCATTTATTGTTTGTTCTGTTCTCATACCTATTTGCCCTCTTTCTGTTCTTACTGGTTTTAGTTCTTTAAGTTTAAGTTCTTGATTATTTTTTTCATTTTTTGAAAAAAAACTTTTCAATCCATTCATTATGCTCATGATATCACCCTTTATCCTCATCTATTATTTTTAACTTTACTGGTTCTCTTATTTCAAGATTTACAACTTTTTGACTAGCTGCTGAAATCAATACAGCCTTTATTTTCGGGTTCAATTTATCTTGGGCTTTTAAAAGTCTCTTTGCCAAAAATATTGCTCCGGCATTTCCTCTTTCTGCTAAAATCAAAAGAACATCACAAATTTTCCTTTTTAACAGATTATCTATCGTGCATTCGAAAAGCAAACCTAGCTTTGAGATTGTATTTTGGTCTACGTGCAAATCTTCATGTATTGCTAATGCTCTTTTTAATCGTTCTAGATTGTTTATTATTTCAACAGTTCTGAAATCAGATCTAATGTGTTGATTATAAAGCCCATCAAATTCAGATCTTAGATCTTCTACCAATGCTTTTTTAGATGTTGCATTTGGTTCTTTCTTTCTGGCAAACCTTTTGAAAAATTTAATTACCATAATTTTACCCGAACAATGTCTTTTGTGGCAATTTGTTTTCTTTCTGTTGAGTTCTCTTCTCGTTTCTTGATTCTTCTTTTGGCAAAGAAGAATTGTACAGATTAGCAGTATTGTTGTTTAAATCCAAACTAGATTCTATTTCTTTTGCTCTTACAATTATAGAGTCTGGCAAACCCGCAAGCTTTGCAACACAAATACCGTAACTTTTGTCTATACCTCCAGGTTCTATTTTCCTTAAAAATACTAAATTCCCATCAATTTCCTTTGCAGAAATGTGATAATTTTTTATCCCACCCAGCTGATTTTCGAGTTGGTTTAATTGATGATAATGTGTTGCAAACAATGTTTTTGAATGTATTTTTGTATGAATGTGTTCCAACACAGCCCATGCCAAGCTCATACCATCGTAAGTTGATGTTCCTCTTCCTATTTCATCTAAAATCAAAAAACTATTTTCTGTTGCGTTGTTTAATATGTTTGATGTTTCTACCATCTCAACCATAAAAGTACTCAAACCTAATGCTAAATTATCGCTGGCACCAATTCTTGTAAATAATTTATCAATAACACAAATGTCTGCAGAATCGCAAGGAACAAAAGAACCTATGTGTGCTAATAAAATAATCAATGCATTTTGTCGTAAAAAGGTTGAATTGTGATTTATTAATCCATTAGCAACAAATGAATGTGTACTCGAAATTGAAAAATCATAAACCTCTTTTAATTTTGCTGATTTTTTAATTATGTCTATAGAATCATAAAAATAATTGTTATTAAATATTACTTTTAATTCCTCGCAATTAACATTATTTAACTCACAATAAGTAATTAGCTCTTTTAATTTTTTATGAGAGATGTTGCGTTTTGTTGGCAAATAAGTATAAAATATTGAATTAATGTTTTTAACTTTTTTAATGGCTATTAATTTATTTGTTTTTGTAACAATTCTATTTTGAAGTTCTTTAAGAATGTTTTTCATGTAAGGTATACCATAATTAGGCATTCTTAATTTAGATGCTAAGTTTTGTCTAACTTTTTTCCGTTTTAATTTAAACCCTATTTTTTTATGAAACATTATCGCATTTTCGCCAAAAATAGTTACCCTATAATTTTTATTTCGATTTGTTTTTTTCTCTTTAAGCGATGAAATTATACCAAAATTAAGTAAGATTGTTTGAACTTGTTTGGCTAATTTTAATGAAGAAGTAGATACGCTCGCATTACCATATTTATTATCTGCTTCGCCATCAGTATCAAACAACCCTTTGAGAAATTCTCTAACAATGTTTTTGGGTGCACGTAATATGCTGTAGGGTATTTCCTTTCTTAAAGCATTTACATAATCTAAACCCAATTCTTTAAAGAAAGACCTTATTTTAATACTGCCAATATAATGGTCCACGCCATTTTTCTTAGTCTTTACAATACAACCAAAATATTTGACAATAATTTTATTAAAACTAGTAATGATTTGTTTATCTATATTCGACAAATAGATATAGTTTTTGTAAGTTAAAGTCCCATCACCAATAAGTAAGCCGATTATATATGCGAGATCTTTATTAAGACTGGTAGGCAATTTGTAATTAATTACCCGTCCTCCATATGTATACTTTGATGCGTCTTTAATTATTTGGGCAGATATTTTTGTAGTTTTGCCCCAAAGATTAATTTTTCTTTTTATTATTATATAATCTGTATTTTTTATTTCTCCTAATTTTCTCCAAATCTCTGCGCCCTCTTTATCCCTTACCAATATTGGATGATTATGTGTTCCTTCAATTGTGTATCCAAATTTAGTTACTAATTTGATTGTTGGCTTTTTTCCATCATAGTAAAAATGGGTTGTTTCTTTATTTTCATTTATTCCGTTAACAATTAATTTAAATGGACAAAATTGTCCCGGCTTTATCTTTACAGGTTTAAACTGTTCTATTGGGATTAATCCCATCTCACTAAATATTATTGATTCTCCGACCAAACATTTCCCGCTCATATTTGGGCCTGTTATTATTAATGTTGTTTCATTATTATCCATATACAAATCATTAGGAATGAATTTTTCGAAATCTATTTTTTCAATAACTGGATGTCTTCCATTTTTTATAAATATCTCGCCTTTTTTGTTTAAAATTGGCTTCACATATCTGTTTTTTGCTGCAACAACACTTAAAGATGCGTAAAAATCTATTTGTGCAATTTTGTTTGCGAGTTCATATATTTCTTCTATGTGTTCTTTTGCCTCTTCTAAGATGTGAGAAAATAATTCTATTTCCAAATTACGACTTTTTTCTTCAGATCCCAAAACACTGTTCTCTAAATTTTTTAGTTCTTCTGTAATTAACCGTTCTGTATTAACCAAGGTCTGCCTTCTAACAAAATAAGGTGGCAATTCTTTTGCTTGAGATTTGGGCAATTCAAAAAAGAAGCCAAATATTTTGTTATACCCTATTCGCAAAGTTTTAATGCCTGTGTTTTCCTTTTCTTTTATTTCTATCTTCAACAAAACATCTTTCAAATTTGTTTTTATCTCCAATAATTCATCTAACTCTTTATTGAAGCCTTTTCTTAGGAAATTTCCGTCTCGATAATTTACTGGAGGGTCATCTATTATTGCCTCAGATATTAATTTCGTAAAAGACAATAGATCCTTTGGCACATCAAAAAACAATTCTTCTAAATTACACGAATGTAAGAAATCAGAAAGAGGCAAAGTTGAGTTTATTGATTGTTCCAAAGAAATTAAATCTCTTGGAGATGCATTTCCATACATTATTTTTGAACCCAATCTTTCTAAATCCCAAATATTTGATAAAAATCCCGAAATATTAAAGGAAAGATTTGATTTTGTTATGCGCTCAACAATATTTAATCTTGAATTTATTTCTTCAAGGGTTTTCAAAGGCAAAATAATGTTTTTTTTCAAAAGTCTAGAGCCCATAGGTGTTTTTGTAAAATCTAAAACTGATAACAAAGTGTTTTTTTGATTACCATCTGAATTTTGTAAAAGCTCTAAATTCTTTATGGTATGGGAATCTAATGCAACATATTTCTCTTTATCAAAAAATCTTATTTTTTTAACGTTTTTTAATTTGGATTTTTGAGTATGTTCGATATATTGTAATAACGCTCCCACTGCACCAACAATTTCTATTTGGTTGTCCAAACCAAATGATTTCAAAGAAATTATATTGAAAGTGTCCTTTATCTTTTCTTCCCCAAAATCTTTGGCATAATAAATAAATGGTTGCTCATTAATTGTTGCTTGTAACGTGCGTGAGATAATATCTCTTAAATTAGTATCAAAAGAATCAGGAATCAAAATTTCTGCAGGATTTATCATTAACAAATCTGTTATTACTGATTCGTTAGTTGCGTTAAATACTTGAAATTCTCCTGTAGAAATATCTAAAAATGCTATTCCTATTTTTTCATCTTTAAATAAAGAGAGTAAATAATTATTTGTTTTTGAATCTAAAAAATCATCTTCTATTATTGTTCCTGGAGTAACTGTTCTCACTACTTCGCGCTTTACAACTCTGCCTTTGGCTAATTTGGGATCTTCCATCTGTTCAATAATTGTTACTGTTTTTCCTGCAATAATTAGCTTTTTTAGATAATGGTTTAATGAATGATGAGGAATGCCTGCCAAAGGCACCTTTGCTTTTGTGCCTCGTTTTGTTAAGGTTATGTTAAGAGTCTCTGATACTGTTTTTGCGTCCTCGAAAAAGCATTCATAAAAATCGCCCATTCTAAACAGCAAAACTGAATTTGGATACTGTTTTTTTATGTTCAAAAATTGTTTCAATGCAGGAGTAAGCTCTTCGGACATATAATCACGCAAGTTTTATAAATACTTATATATAAAAGATATATAACTAATTGTTACATTAGACGTACTTATTTGTATATTGTTTAATTTCATAAATAGTATAAAATAGGGAAGAAACAGTATTTAAGGTGTTATTATGTCATTTACAAAAAGATATAAAGAAACTTTGGTCAAAGTTTTATCAAAAAGGGAAGACAAAAACTATAATTATAGGGAAACTTACAAGAAAAGGCTTATGGACTTCAGGAAATTCGAAGGGACGGTTACTAAATTAGATGTGCCCACCAACTTGGTAAGAGCAAAAGAATTGGGGTATAAAGCAAAAAAAGGGATTTTTACAGTAGTTGTTAGGGCTAGAAGAGGTCACGGATTATTTAGACCTGAACACAATGCTAGAAGACCTAAAAGAATGGGTTTTACTAAGCTGACTAGAAATATAAGCATTCAAAGAATTTGTGAATTGAGAGCATCTGCAAGATATCCTAATTGCGAAGTTGTGAATTCTTATTTTGTAGGCGAAGATGGTAAATACAAATACTACGAAATAATCTTGGCGTCAAGAAACCAGCCAGAAATGCAAAAAGACAAAGAATTGAAAAAAATCATAATGCACAAAGGCAGAGCTAATAGAGGCTTGACATCGCAAGGAAAAAAGAGTAGAGGATTAAGAAAAACAAAATAGTTGTGATGGGTTTTAAACCCCAACACATAAGAATATGTTTTGATGTGGTAAATCCTAGCAACATACAAAATTGATATGTTCAGTGTGTAAATATGGACAAAGATTATTTCTATAGGTATCAAAATCTAATTTTTGTATTTCCAGAACAGCTACCCACAACAGAAAAATTACAGAAAAAGGTTTGTGTATTCAGAAATAAAGAAGATGCAAAAAATCTGCAAAAGATACAAAGTACTTGTGACGCCACAGGAGTACTGTCTTCAAACCCAGAAACTATTGCTTTTTGGATAAACAAAAAAATTGATTATATAATAAATCCATTTGACTTTAGGGGTAAGGGATTTGATAAAAATACTTTTTCTATTTTAATTCAAAACAAAATATATCCTATAATCATTTTAGAAAAAATAATTTTGCAAAATTCTGAGCAGCAATTACAACTGTTTAAACATTTATTTTCATTTAACAAACTTTGTCAAAAATATAAACTTCCATTGATTATTCTTTGTGAAGACCCAAGAGTTTGTATTGCTTTATATTATATTTTAGGATATAATGAAACACAAGCACAAAGCTTTTTAAAACAAATATTTGATGAGATGAATTTATGAAAAAGAAAATAAAAGCTCTGCCAAAAAGTATAAGAGAATCAAAAAGATACTTCCTTTTTGACTGTGTAGATATTGATCTAAGGAACATCAAAGATGCTTTCTTGTTTTTGTTTGGTAGCTTAAAACTAAGCGAAAGTGGATTTACAATAAAACCTGTTGAGAAGAAAAAAATAATCAAAATAAATAGAGACTGCATAAATGAACTAATATTTAGCGTTTTTTATTATAACAAAACACAAAACAAAAATGCAAAAATTATAAAAGAATCCGGTACCCTCGAATCTCTGTTGTGATACCCTGCAAATTGATATTTATGGCAAAAAAAGATAAAGAAATTGCACAAGAAAGAAAAATAGAATTATTAAGCATTCTTAAAAAAACAAAAGATGAGACCTTAAAAAATAATTGTGTTAAACAAATTGCTCTTTTGTCTGAGAGGTTTAATTTGCGAAGAACAAAAGAAGAAAAAGATTTATATTGCAAGTATTGCAGAACTGTTTATTCAAATAAAACAAAGACCCGGATTAAACACATTAAAAAAAACAAGAAAAAAATATTAAAGAAAATAATTATTTGTGGTAACTGTGGAAAAGATCAAAAACAAACTCTTTAGACAATATGAGATTTATGTACTGATTGGAATTATTATTATTGCCTTGGCTTTGCTTTTCTTTTTAACCGCCACACCTACTAAAGAAATACAGGAATTAAAAAATTATCAAAATGGCAAATTTAATACCTCTGGTTTTGTTTCCGATTTAAAAGTATTTGATAATTACACAAAATTCAAATTAAGTGATTCAACGGATTCTATTCAAGTAATTGCATTCTATAAAATAACAGATATAACTGTTGGCACAAAAATAGATATTATTTGCAATCTACAAACAACAAACTACGGCAAAGAATGTGTTATTGATTAAGAAAAAAGGTAGGTTATTTCTTGGGAAACAATAGGAATAGAGCTACTAATATTATAATTATAATCAAAGGGTTTATTCCACCTAAAGAACTTAATAAAGATTCTGAAGCTCCCGCTGCTTTTGCAGTTTCTCCAATTACTGGTGTTATTGAAACTACTTTTGAACCTACATCTGCTGCTTTGCCAGCGCCAACCAATCCCCGCAAAAGGAAATATGCTAAAATTAAAATCAAAACAAGCATCAAACCAGTACCAAATGTTTGCCAACCCCATTTGTTCAACCAGCCGGCATTCTTTTTTTCTTCTTCTGGTTTTTTAACTTTCTCATCAAAGTATTTCTTTAATTCTTCTGTCTGTTCATCAGTCATTTTTTTTGCTTCATCTTTTGTTAATAACCCTCTTTTATCTAGTTCTGCAATCAAAAGGGTTGCTAATTCTGGAACTGTGCCTTTAATGATATCTGTAATTAATGTTTTATATGCATCAGTTTCAAAGTAATCTTTTAAATCTTCTAATCTTTGTGCAACATCTTCTATTTTTGTTTTGTTATCCTGTACAGAATCTAATATATCTTCTAATTCTGCTTTTATTGCGTCATGATCTGCTCTATTCTCTTTTTTCAAACCTTTCATTATTCTTTCCAAAATATTCTGTTTTTTAATTATTGTTTTTAATATCTTGCTAGTTTCCATTGCTTTTATTATTTCTAGATTATTATCTTTTAATGCCTGCCCAATTACAGGTTTTACAATATCTTCAATTAATTTTTTGTATTCTGGGCCTTTAAAATATTTTTCTAAGGCATCAATTTTTGCAATTGTTTTTCCTAATGTGTGTCCGATTCCTTTTCCTGTACTTCGAACTTCTAACAGTATATCTGCGAGATCCTGTCTTATCTGTGTTAAATCTGCTTTATTTATTGTTTGTGTTTTCAAAAAATATTCTATTGCCTGCAATCTCGAACCCAAATCTTTCAAATCAGGATATTTTTTCTCAAACTCATCCATAATTGCTTTAACTAGTTCTGGTCTTTCAGCAGCAAATGCTTTTTTCAAAACA
>PEXK01000019.1 GCA_002779075.1 Candidatus Diapherotrites archaeon CG08_land_8_20_14_0_20_30_16
TTTTTATTATTTGTATCCTGTTACTTTGTTAACTCCAATAGGTTATAATATAGTTTATTTGTTAGTTTTGGTGTGGTAAATGCATTCACAGAAAAATAAAAAGAAAAAAAGAAATATATTGAATCAGAAAGGGCAAGCAGCAGCAACAGATGCTTTAATATTTTTGTCAATTGTTGCAATTGTTTTTGTTTTAATATTAGGATATTCAATGAATTATGGTTTGAGCATAATGGACAGTACGAAAAAATTGTACAACACAAATTATCATTATGCTGCTTTGAAAGCGTTTATGAGTGCAAGCTATGGTAGAGATGGCAATGACCCTATGACTGCATCAGAACCAATTACTGATTCTGTTGCAACAATGATAAAGGAAGATTATGGTGCAAACGAAAAGGTCTCTGTGCAAACTCAAATGGCGATGTTTGGTATTTTAGAGGAATTATTTCTGCCTTTGCCACAAAGAAGCTATCTTTTGCTTATAACACATGAAGCAAATCCAACATCTGGAGGAACAGTTCTTACCCCTTTAATAGTTTTGGTTCGCGGTGTAGACGAAGATGGAATAAACAAAGATTTTATTTGCAATCCAACAGAAAATAGCCAGATAGAAGCGTTTTTGGCTAGCCATTCTTTAGATTTGCAAATTGTTGAAGGCCAGTTTATTTTTTACAGAAATGTTTTGAAATCAGATATCACAAAAGAAGGCGGACAAATCTTTTTAGCAAGTTGGGTATCATTGTACAATGAAGGTAATGAGGAAAAAGGAAAAATATCAGAAGCTGATTTATTAACTAACTTGGGTTGCTCGCCGCAACCTTTTAGCCCTTAGATTCTATTTAAGAAGTATTTTTTTTATCTATAATGTCAGACACTTTTCCCACATAATTTTGGATTGCTGTTTCTATTTCGTTTATGTTAGGATAAATTATTTCCAAAATTCTGTGATTTTCTTGATACGCAGTATTTGCAGATTTTGATATTACATAAAAATAGTTATCTTTTATTTCAACATTTGTTTTTTCGTTATTTTTCGTTTTTCCCAACATAATCTTTGGATAATTTATATTTTGCAGTTTTTCTAAACAAACTGCTTTTGTTGAGTTTGTTGTTTCCAAAGTTTTGGTGTCAGCAGTAGAACATTCTTCGTCTTTTGATATTTGAACAAGGAATATTCTTTTCTTTTGTGATGCAAAAATCTGAGTATAAAGAATTGCATTTCCTGCACTATAATCAGAGGTTTCTGTTTGATCAAGCACTATTGCAATACTGTTTGCATCTTTGATCTGATTTATTTTTTCTAAAATGTTTTCATCAGAAAAGAAAACCAAATCTGATAATTCCAATTTGTATTTGTATGTCTCCTTTGTTAAACTATTGTAAACTAGGGCAATAATTATTAATAATACTATTATTATTAGTAAATAAGATATTATTTCTTTTATTTTTGCTTTTGTCATCACATCACAATAACAAGAAATTGATTTAAACGCCTCGGCCGGGAATTGAACCCGGATCTGAACCGTGACAGGGTTCGATCATAACCATTAGACCACCGAAGCCACCGCTTTCTTTTCAAAAAAGAAAGCCGAGTGTAGAAGATTTTCCAAATAAAATCTTTTACATCCTGTCAAAAGCTCTCTTTGCAGAGCCATTTTAACACGGGGTTTCGCAAAGAAACCCTCATAATAAATAATGTAGGATAAATCCTACTTAAAAACCTACTTAAAAACAGTATCACTTAAATATATATATCTTGAGGAGTAATGTTTATAAGTCTTTAGCATGTAAGGGTTTTGCATGGAATTAGCTTTAAAGAGCACTAAAAGAATATAAATACTTTGGAGTGTTTTTGTTATGGCTTGGGTGGTGGCATGGTTTTAGATTTGTCTAATCAAAAAGGTTATGAAAAAACAATAGATGCAATAATTCAAGAGTTGGAAAGAGAAAACCCAATTTCTACGAAACGAATTAGCAATGAGATTGTGGATTATTGTGTAACTAAAAATGATACAGCTAAAATCTATATTCCTGTGATAGTTTACATAGTTTACAAATCTTTGACACAAAACCACATTGTAAATTCAAAGATTTGGAAACGCAACAAAGGAAAATTACTGCTTTTCTTTGAAAATCTTAAAAGATCTGAAGATACTGATTTCAAAAAACAATTAAACAATTTTGTATTTTTATTTGAAAAAGATGACAAAGATTTCTTTTATTATGTGAAAAACATTTCAAGAAAAGGGAGAGTAAAAGTAGGGGCAAGATTGTATTCTATGGGGTTTTCAATAAAAAGAGTTAGTGATCTTTTAGAAGTTAGCAATTTTGATTTGCAAAGTTATTTGTCAGACACACAAATGCATAATCAGAAAGTGCCAGAAAATTTATTAGTCCCAAAAATTGAAATGCTGCTAAAAGAAAGCAAAGATGTAATTTTTGATTCTGGTGCATTGATTTCTATTGGAAATGTTGGTTTGATAAATGTTTTTGAAGAATTCAAACAAAGAAATCCTGATGTAAATTTATATATGACAGAAGCAGTGCATAACGAAACAATAGATATTCAAGAAAAAGTAATAAGGTTTGGTTGGATTGGCATACAATATGAATATTTGATTAAAAAAGGTATTTTTACTTTAATTGCAAAAGATAAAATGCCAAAGAACGGAACATTAGAAGATTTATGCAACACTTTGTTTTACACAAGATATGGAAAATTAGAGTTATTGCAAAGAGGAGAACTAGAAAGTGTTGTTTTTGCACAAAAAAACAATTGTGTTTTGGTTATTGATGAAATAGTAACAAGATGGCTAATAGAAGCGCCATTAAAACTTCATAAATTGATGGAATCCAGATATAAAGAAAAAGTAATGTATGATAAATCAAAATTAGATCAAGCAAATGCAATGTTAAAAGAAGTGTCAGTTATTAGAAGCGTTGATTTTATAGGTTTTGCAATAAAACAAGGCTACTTTAAAAAATATGACACTTTGAATTTTAAAAAGCCATTATTATATTCTTTAAAGTATGGCGGTTGCGCTACTACTTATGAAGAAATAGATTCTTATATTGCTAAGGGTGATGTTAATGTCAAAGATTGAATCTGATAAAAAAACAATTTTTTTAGTTGGAGTTACTTTTGTTGTAACCTATATTCTTCTTTATTTTTTGGGTACAAATGGAATATTCAACAACATAAATTCTCCATGGTCAAATCATTTGTTTGTAATTTGTTTTTTCTTTTTTGGGCTGTTCCTGTTTGATTATTTGCAAAAAGAATTGGAATTCAATTTTGCTGAATTTTACATAGGAATTATTTTACTGATTCTATTATATTTTGCATTTTATTTGGCATATTGGATTTATTATTCCCAGGTTCAAGGCGTGTTTTCGTATTTGATTAACTCGCCATATATACACATCGCAATAAGCTTTTTTGGCGGTTGGTTAGCATTTTTCCTTGTTAATTACAAAAACAAATAAAATAAAAATTTGGTGAAATGGTGGCAGAAAAAACAGCAATTTTGAAAGTAATGGAAGCAGACCCTAATTTAGTAGGAAAAAAAGTTGCTGCCCTGGATAATGAAACAAGGCAACATTTGGGTTTGAGCCACGAAGATTATATTTTAATTAAAGGAAAAAAAGATGCGTTAGCAAAAATTTGGCCTGGCAGACCATCAGATGAAGGAGAAAGCCTTATAAGAATCGATAGCTTTACGCGAAAGAATGCTGGTGTTGCAATTGGCGATACTGTTATTGTGAAAAAAGCAAGTCTGCAAACTGCAAAAAAAGTAACCTTTGCCCCAATTCAAGAAATACACACAAAATTAGGACAATATACAAGAATGGTGAAAAAAACCTTTCTTAGCAAACCTATGATTAATGGCGAAGAAGTAATGTTTGCTGTTTTTGGCAACCCCATTTGTTTAATTGTTCAATCAACTAAACCCAAAGGTCCTGTTTTAATTTCTGATGAAACCGAAGTAGAAGTTTTGAATGATCCTGTTGACCCCAATACAGCAAATGTTTCACGAGTGAGCTATGAGGACATAGGGGGAATAAAAAAACAATTGACTAAAATAAGAGAAATGATTGAGATTCCCTTGAGGCATCCAGAACTCTTTAGACGTTTAGGAGTTGAGCCACCAAAAGGTGTTTTGCTTTATGGACCGCCAGGAACAGGTAAAACAATGGTTGCAAAAGCAGTTGCAACAGAATCTGGTGCACATATAATAACAATAAAAGGGCCAGAAATTATGAGCAGGTATGTTGGCGGTGCTGAACAAAAAATAAGAGAATTGTTCAAAGAAGCACAGGATAATGCACCAAGCATAATTTTTATTGATGAAATTGATGCAATAGCGCCGATAAGAGAAGAGGTTGCAGGGGATGTTGAAAAGAGGGTTGTTGCACAGCTTTTGAGCTTAATGGACGGTATGGAAGCACGGGGAGATGTTATAGTTATAGCAGCAACGAATAGGCCCAATTCTGTTGATATGGCTTTGCGCAGGCCTGGAAGGTTTGATAGAGAAGTGGAAATAGGACCACCAGATAGAGAAGGCAGAAAGGAAATACTTGAGATTATGACAAGAAGTATGCCTATGGACAGAGATATTGATTTGGATAAAATAGTTTCGCAAACACATGGTTTTGTAGGTGCTGATATAAGTGCTTTAGTAAAAGAAGCAGCTATGCAAACAATTAGAAGAGTTTTGCCAGACTTGAATTTGAGTTCTGAAGAACTTCCTTTAGAGGAATTAGAGAAAATTACACTTGAAAAAGAAGATTTTGAAAAAGCATTGCAAGAAGTAAACCCATCTGCATTAAGAGAAGTATTTGTTGAAGTTCCTAATGTGCGCTGGGAAGATGTTGGCGGTTTAGATACAATAAAAAATGATTTGAAGAAGATGGTTGAATGGCCACTTAAATATAGTGAAAGTTTTGATAAGGCAGGGATACCACCAACAAAAGGGATTTTGCTTTATGGTCCGCCAGGAACAGGAAAAACAATGCTTGCCAAAGCAATAGCAAATGAATGCGAGGCAAATTTTATTTCTATTAGAGGTCCTGAAATATTTAATAAATGGCTGGGAGAAAGTGAGAAAAAAATTAGAGATATATTCCAAAAAGCAAAACAGACAAGCCCATGCATTGTTTTCTTTGATGAGATTGATGCAATTTGCCCAAGACGTCCAAATGATACGAATCAAACGACTTACAGAGTTGTAAATCAGCTTTTAGCAGAAATTGATGGAATGAGTTCATCAAAAGGCGTTGTTTTTTTAGCAGCAACAAACAAACTTTATAATGTTGACACTGCTTTGATGCGACCCGGAAGAGTTGATATGCTTTTGTTTGTTGACAATCCTGATGAAAAAGGAAGATTGGATATTTTGAAAAAATTGTCAAAGAATATGCAATTGAAAACCCCAACAGATTTAGAAATTGTTGCTAAAGATACAAATGAATATTCTGGTGCAGATTTGAATGCTGTTTTGCGTGAAGCTGCATTTATTGCTTTGGAGAAAGGAGATATGAAACCAACAGCTATAACTCTTGATGATTTTAAAGAAGCAATAATTAAAACAAACGAATACAAAACAAAAACAGAGAAAGAAGATAAAAACACAGACGATACAAATTATATACGATAGATTTATAAATATGAACACATAATATATGTGTATTATGTGGTGATGTTATGGTAAACGTGACTTTGTCAGTTCCGCAAGATTTGAAAGATAGAATGGATTTATTCTCTGAAATTAACTGGAGTGCTGTTGCTCGCGAAGCAATAGATGAAAAGATAAGGGATTTATATACTATAAAAAAATTTAAATCAAAAAGTACATTGACTGAAGAGGATGCGTTAAGATTGGGTCGGGAGCTAAATAGAAAATTAGTGGTCAGAAGGAAATAAGATGGATTTAATTGTAGATGCAAATATTTTGTTTTCTGCATTAATTGTTAGTGGAAATTTTGAAGAATTTGAGAAGTACAAAACATTGTTATTAAAAAAAAACAAATAGATCAGAATACGAATTCTATGAATTTGTATATATTTTAAAGAAAAAGATTACTCTGATAAGTAATGAAGAAACAAAACCATATCTGGAAAAAGCAAAATCAATAAGCCCAGACCCAAAAGATGTTGATTATTTTGCTTTAGCAATAAAATTAAATTGTGGTATATGGGGTAATGACAAAGAATTGAGTTTAAAACAGACTGTTGTTTTGATATATTCTACTAATGATTTAGTAAAATATTTTTTGTAGGGGATAAAAATGGTAGATGAAAAAGTATTGTATGAAGGAAAACCAAGTTATAAGTTGTTTTGGTCATTTTCAATAAGCTGGATTTTGATTTTTATTTTAGTATTTTTGATTTTTGTTTTGAATCCTCTTATTATTGCATTTTCTACAGGCCTAACAAACACAGCATGGACAATTTTAATTTGTTATATTCTTATTTGTGCAATAATTCTTGTTTATTTACTGTTTTTGGTTAAAACATATAAATACAAAATAACAGACAAAGGGATTTATTTCTCTGGCGGTATATTAACAAAAAGAGAAAAGTTTGTTCCTTTTTTCAAAGTAACAAATGTTGATGTTTTGCAAACTTTTATTGACCAGCTTTTAGGAATATCTAAATTAGGGTTTCAAACAGCAGGCCAAGGAGCTGCAAATATGCCTGAAATAACCTTTCGTGGTTTAGAAAACCCAACAAAACCAAAAGAAATAGCATTAAAATGGCTCACTAAGTGAGAGCTTTTAAGGACTTTTAGTTAAGTTTATAAAACTTAACGAAATGGCAATGAAATATATCGAAAAAACAACACATTAAACAGAGTGTATAAGATTTCTGTCTTAGAGTATAAAACTTAGAACACAAGGTTCAAAGTTTTTTACTTATTGTTAGAAGCTCTTTGGAATACAAAGCCATTCTAACACATGATGTGAAATCTTTTACAAAGTGTCATAAGTTTTGTGTAAATAAAACCTTAATGACACAATGTTTTTGTGTATTTTTTAGTAGAATAAAATATAAAAATAGAAAAGGGTGATTTTTAATCACCCATCTTATTTAAAACTTAGATTTACTTTTTTTTCTTTTTTACAGCCTTCTTTTTCTTAGCCATTTTTCATCCCTCACAATAAACACTAACAACTTTTTGTTAATTATCAGTAATATATACAGAATATATAAATACTTTTCTTTTTTGGATAAACATGTCAACTATCAATTAATGAATTAATCGGCTTGTAACTCTATTAGGCTACATTTGGGTGATTGACTGCACCCTGCACAAAATCAGATATACCAATTCTGGCGATGTTTCTACTTGCATTTAAATCTGCGTGTAATTCATAACCACACTCATTGCAATGGAATAGATTATTATTACGATTATTTTTATCTGTAAATCCACAGTGTGAACACTCTTGACTCGTATATCTGGGATTAATATATATTACAGATTTACCTAATCTTTCTGCTTTATATTCCAAGAAACTCATTAATTTTCTAAAAGACCAATTACCTATATTTTTTCTCATAGTTTTATTTAATCTTTTAGTTTTTATATGTTTTATATTTTCCATAGCAAAAAGAGTATATGGCAAGTTAACTATTTGTTTACTTATTATATGATTTACATTTTTAACAAAACGGTTCTCTTTTCCACTAATTAATTTAAGTTTTCTTTTAGAGGACTTAGTGCCTTTAGATTGTAAATCACTTTTTTGTTTTTGGTATTTTCCTTTAATATTTCTTAACTTCTTTGAATTAAAGAAAATATTGTTTGATAATGTTGCAATATTTTTAATTCCAACATCTATACCTAATACTTTAATTTCTTTTTGCTTTTCTACTGGTGATTGCTCCATTTGTAAATTAAGAAAATAATTTTTATATTTTCTTCTTATTAATTGAGCATTTGTATATTTCCAATCTTTATATTTTAAATAATAATCTGCAACGTTTAAAGGCAGTTTTAATCTACCAAACATAGTATTTATTGATATTTTTTTCTTATCAAACATTACAGAAAGACATCGTTTATCATATCTAATTGAAGAGTATTCTTTTTTTATTGGTTTAACTTTAAATTTTAATGATTTCAACATATCGCTTGCATGGTCTCTTGCTGTTTGAACCATAGCACTAGAAAAACGAGGATATTTTTCTCTAATTAGTTTGTAAGTTCCATAATGTAATTTATTCTTATTAAATGTGTGATTTTCAAAACCATAATTAATAATCTCTTGACATATTTTGTTGTAAGTAGATACAGTAGAATTAAGATTGTCATTTTTTCCTAATTTTATTATTATGGTTGTAACTTGTTTATTAATCACATATATTATTTACCAGATTAAGTTTAAAAACATATATATAGTATATTATTTAAGCAAATTCATCCAACCATTGAAATGATTGGTTTTCTTTACACGAGATTTATAAAGTTTAACAAATATATTATATTATGGCAAGAGAACCATTACAAAGAAAAAAATTTTTGAAACCTAATTATGATCCTACTGCTAAATTGTCTAGATTAAGAAGAATACCCTCTACAAGAAATTTAGCAGAAGGGGTTAAAAATTTTATCAGAACCAATCCATTACTTGTATTAAGAGCATCTAGACGAATTGAAACATCAAAGGGCCCCAAA
>PEXK01000004.1 GCA_002779075.1 Candidatus Diapherotrites archaeon CG08_land_8_20_14_0_20_30_16
TAATGGTCTTGGCTTTTCAATAGGCATAATATCACTTTTTAATCCTAAAAAGGAATTTTATAAATATGTTTAGTATAGATACCTCTAAAAATATATCAATATATTTAATATATATTATTTCATAATATGTGTTTAACTTAAAATGGTGATTGTATGTCTGAATTGATTAATTTGGCTTTGAGAAGAAATATATTTTATCCTACTGCTAAAATATATTCTAATAGTCCTGCAGGATTTTTTGATTATGGCCCTATAGGATTGAAGATAAAAAACAATATAGTGGAGTTTTGGAGAAAAGAATTTGTTGAAGCAAATAATGGATTGGAAATTGATGGCTGCCAGATATTGCCAAAGGCAGTATTTGAAGCATCAGGACATGTTGCTAATTTCGCAGATTCTGTTGTGAAATGCAAGAAATGTGGAGTGTTTTTTAAAGGTGACAAACTTCTGAGTGATTCAGGAATTGATACTAAAGAACAAATAAATCCAGAAGAAATTGATAAATTAATAAAAGATAAAAATATTGCCTGCCCAAAATGCAAATCCAAAAACTTTGAGCCTTCTTTTAAATTCAATATAATGTTTGGTGTCAATGTTGGAATCGATAATAAACAGCCAGCATTTTTAAGGGGAGAAGCATGCCAAACAATTTATCTGGATTTCCTGCGTATTTATAAAAATTCAAGACAATCTCTCCCTTTAGTTATTGGGCAGATAGGTAAAGCATTTAGAAATGAAATTGCACCAAAAAATGCTTTAATAAGAACACGAGAATTTACACAAATGGATATTCAAGTTTTCTTTAATCCAAAAAAACAAGAAAAATTTGATTATAATCCGGATGCAAAAATTCCTGTTCTTTTGATTAATGATAAAAAAGAACATCTAACCCCTTTAAAAGAACTAATTAATAAAAAAATTGTAAAATCAAAAGTTGAAGCCTGCTATTTAGAAAAGTATTATAACTTCTTATTAAAGCTAGGGTACAAAGAAACTAGTTTGAGGTTCAAATATACTCCAGAAGATGAAAGACCATTCTATGCACAAGCTTGCTGGGATTGTGAGACATACGTTGATGATTTAGAATGGATAGAGATAACAGGCATACATTCAAGAACAGATCACGATTTGTCAGTGCACCAGAAACATTCACAAACATCATTGGAAATTGTTGAAGATGGTGAAAAGTTTTTGCCCCATGTGTTCGAAGTGTCAATTGGGACTGATAGGCTCCTGTATACATTACTCTCAGATTCATTAGAAACCCTCAATGAAAAAAATCTGTTAAAACTAAATGAATCTATTATGCCTTATCATATGGGTATTTTTCCTTTAGTCAACAAAGACGATATTGATAAATTAAGCCTAAAACTTTTTGAAGACCTGCATAGAAAGTATAAGGTGATATATGATGATAAAGGAAGCATAGGTAAAAGGTATGCAAGAATTGATGAAATAGGAGTAAGATACGCTATTACTGTGGATTATCAAACTAAAGAAGACAACACAGTAACAATAAGGGATTCATGGACAACAAAACAAATCCGTTTGAACATCAAAGAACTGGCTGATTTCTTTAACAAGAAATTAGCACACTAGACAGCAAAATTTTATATACTGCGAGGATGTAACACTAAACGCACAGTTTTGTATAGTGCAAAGGTATAGTTAATTCTCTGAGTTAGTCAATGGGATTTGCAACAGAAAGTTTGCTTTAAATGATTAAAAATGTTAATTGTAATTACTGGTTCCTTAAGTTTTCTTATTTTAATATTGGATTGAGTTAAGAAAATTAAATAACATTTTTTTAAATAATGTAGGTTTGTAATACTATAAGGAAACTCTTATAATTAAAGAGTTTTTCCCTTCCGACTTAAGAGTACAGAAAGAGGAGCTAAACTGTTGCAACAGGTCCCTGGCTCCCAAATATTTACTTCAATCCTCCTGTGTTGCAAATTCTTGTTTGCTACACTATATCTCCATTCTTTTTCTTTTTTTCTCTTAACCCAACAACATATAAAATTCAAATGTCTAGTGTTAGGCTTTTATTATTTTCTATTTATTCATATCTTATGCCTAATGAACCACGTAAAATACCTTTTAGAGATAAACTAAAAAAATGGGTTGAAATTCAAGGAAATCGTCTACTGGCTCATTCAGAATGTTTAGGAGCAGAAGATATTTCCAGAATTTTAAATCTAGTAAAAAGATTCGAAGATCCTGAAGTCAAAATAAAATTGTTTATAACATTAATTGAAAAACTAGAGAAATTTGAAGAAGTCAGCGAATATGTTAGCAGCTTAGGCAAATTGAAAGAGACTGTTGATTATTTAAAAGGAAATAGAATAATTAGTAGCTATCAATATATTTTATTTCTATGCGATATCGCTAGATTAGAACATAGAGTTACTTTACTGCAAGATTCAAAAGAAACATTAAACAAAGCAATAACAGCAGTAAAAGAATTCAAATTACCTGCAACAAGCGAAGCAATAAGAAACTCTATTACTGACACACTTAATCTGAAAGTTTTAGAGCTATGTATTAAACTAGAATTAATTGATTCATCAGTAATTTTTTTATTTCGATTAATTGGAGAAAATAACACTGATCAAAAAATAATTGGATTGCAATTAGATAAATTAATGAATCATTTTAACGAAAGTATAAAACATTTAAAACCTCAAGATAAATTAAGTTGTCTAATGAAGCTTTATTCCTTTTTTGATAAAAACCTCGAAATGTTCCCAATTTACAAAGAACCTTTTGTATTACAAGTTGTAAATCTTATTTCAAGAATTGATATAAATATTGCAGAGAGATTATTAGAAAGATGCAAAGTAAGTATTAAAAACTATTATGAAGCAAATGATAGCTTTGGAGTGGCTTATATTTCATTTATGATAGCAAGAACAGAATTTTCTATGTTAGCTCATTTGGACCCCAAAAAACAAACAGAATATGTCAAAGATTTGAGAGCAAATCTTGCAAGAGCAAAAAGACAATTTACTGAAAGAAATATGAGAGATAACAGATTCGTTGATTTATCCAAAAATATAGAAAGATTTGGAAAGAAATTAGAAGTATTAAATAGTAACTAATCATAATTATAATTTGTCTAAAGGGTTTTTTACTTTCTTTAGGTCTTCTGTGCTTATTTTAGTATATATCTGTGTTGTTGCAATACTAGCGTGTCCTAATAAGGTCTGAATTGTTCTTAGGTTTTCACCTTGTTCTAACAGGTGTGTTGCCATCGTATGCCTAAGGCTGTGAGGGCTAATATGTTTTTTTATGCCTGCAAGCTTTGCAGATTCCTTTACAATCCTTTGAATTGTATCTGAACTAAATGGCTTGCCATTTAACTTGGCAAATACATATTCACTATTGTGTTTCTTGTTATATTTTTCTTTATATTTCTCATATTGGGCTAACCAATTCTTTGAAAGAATAACAATTCTATCTTTGTTTCCTTTGCCGCTTACCACTTTAGCAGTCTCTTCTGTGACGTTTAAAGAATCTGTTTTTAGACTACATAATTCTGACACCCTCAAACCAGATGAATAAAGAAGCTCCAATATTAATCTGTCTCTTGTGTCTTTGGTAACATCAAAAAGTGTTTTGACCTCCTCCTTAGTCAAAACATTGGGCAAATATTTCTCCTTTTTGGGCGATTTTAAATCATCAAGTATGTGGCTTTTCAGATAATCTTCATATAAGAATTTTAATACGAAGTAAATCAAAGACAAAGATGTGTTTTTCAGTGTTTGCTTCTTTTGGGCTAGATATTGAACCAAAAAGTCGTGAGTCTGCTGATTATCTAATTTCCAGCTTACAGAATTTCTGCTTGCATTGAGAATATAGTCTCTGATGTAAATCAAATATTGATCAATTGTTCTCTGAGTGTATCCTCTTATAATCAATTCATTTTTTATTTTTTGCAAATCCTCAAGCATATTATAGAAATCCTACACAAGTTTAAATTCCTTTTGATTACTTCTTAGGTCTACATAAACCAACCATAAACCACCCTTAGAACTATAGTTCTTAGGGATTTGTCTTAGAATGAGCCAATAATTTAACTATAGGCAAAAAACCCGGAAATTTCCTTCGTAATCTTACGGCATAATCCATATTATGCCGTAAATAACCTTTCCTGCCAGAATTTAAGCCTTAAAGAAGAACATTATGTAGATAGTAAGCAGAGAATAAGTAAAAAAATGAAAAATGAAAAAAGAATAAACCCTCGCAGTATACAAAGATTTTCTGTCTAATGGGCTATTTTTCGACTTTTATAGATAATTCTTTTTTATATTCTTTATCTATGTAATCGTAATCATTGTAGTGTTCGTATACCAAAAGGCGACCAGGATAATCTCTAGGGACTGATTGAGTCTTAGTGTAAATGTCCAAGTACAACAATTTTGTCTCTTTAGGCTCTATTAAACCAATCTTTTTCTCTAAAACGTTTGCTAAACCAGTTCTTTCAACACTTAGATCTCTACTAACCATGAATTTCAATGAAACTTTCTTTGCTTCTTCAGAATTATTTGTTATCTCAGTTCTCAAAGAAATTGGCTTTCTTGAATTAATGGATAACCTAAAAGGTACTAAAACAGTTTTAATAACCAACATTAAACCACCTTGCATTATGTATATACTATAATATCTAATAATATAATACTAATAACAAATACATTGCCAAACATTTTTAAGCTTATCACACTAAACATACTTATTTTATATGCTACGAGGATGTAACACTAGACATATATAGAATATTACTAAATACTATTATTTATATCTAAATAATTATATTAGATGTATGTTAATTCTGATTTTCTCAAGAAATAATCAATTTAGTAACAATATATTAAATTACCTTTTAAAAAAGTGCTGTTTAAAGTCTGTTTGGGCTACCCCAAAATACCAAAACCCATTAGAAATCTTTGAGGTGTATGTAGACAACAAAAAAATAGAGAAAGTAAAGGCAATAACAGTAAATGATTTTCTTTATTTGACAAATGATGATGTAGACGCTATTGAACAAGAAATAAAAGATAGGTGCACGTTCATAATTATTTCAACACACAAATCAGAAACTCAAAAAATAGATACAATATCAATACATTTCTGTGGCAATTTCAATAAAAATGAATTAGGTGGCGAAGAAGAAAATTTTTCAATAGCTTATTTAGATGCTTTTGAATCCATCTATAAAAATATCTCTAAAGACAATACAAAACCCAAAAAATTAGAATTTTTATTAGAGGCTACTCATCACGGCCCAACATTGGAAAGAGAAGTATTATATTTTGAAATTGGGCCAGACAATAAAGCATATGATAATCAAGAATATCAAAAATATTATATCAACAAATTAATGCAAGCCATAGAAACTAAGGAAATAAAACCATCAACACCATATATTCTTATAGGCGCCCCGCATTATCTAGACAACAAATTAATTAATTCTATTAAAGATAAATTAAAAACCAAGTATAATATAGAAACTGTTATCTTTTCACACATCCTTCCAAAATACTCTTTAAATGAAATTCTGAAAAAAGAAGACTTACACATAGAAAAAATAATTCGTAAGCTTATAGATTGTTCAAAAACAGAGAATTTTATAATAAATAAAGATTACATGAAATCATTAATTCGTCTAATCAATATATTAGATAAAATAAAAAAAGATAGAGAAGGAGTAAACTATAAAATTATATAGTTCTTCTTCCCTTCCGATCTTTTTTATTTATTTATCTCTTTTTTTTCTTTGCTGGTTTAGCAGCTTTTTTCTTTTTCTTTATTTTCTTTTTCTTTACCATGTTAGCTTCACCCTCCTTAGATAAGCATAATAAATCTTCTAATTTTTCTTTGGAATTATCTACATTCACAATATGATTATACAAAACATCATCTGATTTCAACCAATCTTCATCAAACAAGGGCTTCTCAGAATACTTTCCCTTTTTTCCTTTTTCTTTTTTCTCCAAAGAAGAATCCATTTCTAATTCTCTTAATAAATTCATAATTTCGTCATCATCGACATCAGTAATATATTTTTCTAAAAGCAAGTTGTAAAGCTCTTCTTCCAGCAAATCGATTCTCTTTTCTAAATATTCAATATGACTCATTGTTGCTAGTTGTTCTTTTTGAAGAGCCATCTTCAAAAAGTTTTCTATTTTTGAGTTTATATTGTCGTTTACCTGTCCTTTCCTTCGCAAAATAGTCTTAATTAGTTCCTTTGCATGGTCTTTTGTAACAAACTTAGACTCATGTAACTTATTTACGAAATCTTCAACTTGTTTCTTGCTCATATCGTGAGCTCCCATACCTATTACAATTCCTTTTTTTAATAAATCCATTTTTTATCACATTAAACAGTATATTTTTGTACATTAATAACATACTGTTATTTTTTTTATTAAAATTTTTATATAAAAAATTATATAGTTAACAAACACGATATTTAAATAGTTTTCTATTTTTTTATATATTTTAAAACATTTTTTCAAGAATTTTACAAAAAAAATTTCAAAAGAGAATTGATATGTTAAATTCAAAAAAAATATTCTGTGATGGTTTAGGATTAACAATAAATGAAATTAAAAAATCTTATTTGTTGTCTGTTGTCTTTATGTTGATTCTCTTTGGTCTATGTTACTTTTGTTTTATAATTTCCTATGGTTTTTATTTTCAGATAAATTCAAGCAAAGAAGCAATAATCTGGAGTTTAGTCAATTTAATTTTTCTTCTTTTCCTTCTGATGATTTCCTTCACAATCCTGAATAAAATAAAGAAGTTATGTTTGCTTAAAGTAATAAACAAAGAACTAAAGAACAAAAATAAAGCGTTTCTATTGTTTATAGATTCTTTTTTAGATAAAGAATTCAAATTAACCACAAAAGAAAAAACAAAGTGGGTTGTTAGATTTCTTCTCACATTTCTATTTTGTGCATTACTTGTATTCTTCTTAATTGGGATATTAGAAATGATAAGTAATATTTATTTAAAATCTGTTATAGGGATTATTCTATTCTTCTTATTTGGAGGATTCTTGTTCTTTTCTTTTCTTTGGTCTTTTTTCTCCAAAAACCTGACAGAACTAGTTTTTAGCTATAAAATCTTCACAAAACACTTTGGCTTGATAATAAGCACATTAATAATTAGTTTAATCTTGTTATTTGTTGTTTTTCTAATCTTTTATCTGATTCCTGACTTTTACTTGAAGTACATCTTATTTAGTGTTTTGTTTGCCTTTGTATTTATTTGGGTTGTTTATTTTTGCTTTTTTATTATTTCACAGTTGTTCTTAGAACAACACAAATGATTTATCTGGGCTTTATACTGTAATTGTAAGTTGCCAAATTTAATCCTTGATTTCGAGGCAATCTCACTTGTGTTCAAATACATTCAAAGCTCTTCTAACGATGCCATTTGAAGGCAATTGTTGTTTGATTTATCACTTAAAATATTTTGTGCTTTACAAACTATTTCTCTTTAGAAGGTAAACTATAACAACAATAGTCAGCAAGCCAAATACCACTAAAAGATTATTATCTGGTGTTTTCACTATTTTAATGTCATACTTTGGCTTTAATTTAAAAGATTGGCTAACATTAGTATTACTATATGTTTCTGTTACTTTAAAACTAAATGGTCCTTTAGAATCCAAATTAAATTCTGAAATATCTTTCATATAGTTCTTTGACATAACATTGCTTTTTGCAATAATAATGCCAGTTATAGAGTCTGAATACAATTTTTTACCTTCCTTATTGAAAATTTCTATATTCAGATCTAAAGTTTTACTAGAATTAGAACTGTTATTAATATCAATATTAATATCAAAAATATCATTTAAATCATATTCTGACTGGATATTCTTTAATTCTAAATTAATTGCAGATTCTACATAGAGATAAATCAAAGGTGCATAATCAAACAATCCAGAAAGAACTTTAACTTTAGTCTCAGAAACATAATCTTTTACATCAGGAATTAGACAATCTTTAGTGCAACCAAAAGCAGATTGTTTCTCATAATATAAATTTCCACCATAGCATATGGGAGAATAATTTTGTTTTATAAATTTTTCATCTGCATCAAAGTAATACATAGGAATTGAAGGTAAAGGAAAATTAAATTTTTTGTATGAAGGTACATTATTTACATCACAAAAATTTGAATTCCCTATAGACT
>PEXK01000033.1 GCA_002779075.1 Candidatus Diapherotrites archaeon CG08_land_8_20_14_0_20_30_16
TTTAATTTTGTTTATTATGATGAAAATGGAACAGAGGTTGCGTTTGATGGTAATTTTGATGTAACATTGTTTGATTCCAACAATACTACAATAAATTCTTTTGCAGTTACTGGCAACAATACAGTAACAATTGATGATTCAAATATTTCTGCAACAGGAAAATATTATTTATCAATTGGCGATGAAAACAAAGGGGGTTATAAGATTTTTACTTTTGATGTAAAATCTTTTGATTTAATTGCTTATGTTGTTGACAGTAGTGAAACTCAGAAATTTATGTATGATGCAACTGATGATTTGAATTTAATAGTTTTTGCAATTTTAAATGATAATATGATAACCTTGAGTGGAGTTACATATACTATTGATAATAATAGTAATTCTATTTCTTCGATAACCAAAAGAAATAGTGTAAATATCGGACCTTATTCTGCAGGCAAGCATAATGTGAAAGTAGACGCAAATTATTTGGGCGATATTCAAACTGTTTACTTTGATTTTTTTGTAGGAAGTTATTCTGCAGAAGCATATTTGAAGAAAAACAGTAAATGGGGGGGCAAAGAGAAATTTGTTGGTGCATTTGCTCCAAGCTCACCTCTTTTAATCTATTATAGAATAAAAAATACAAGCACAAATGCAACATTAACAGATATTAACACTAACGAAAAATGTACTAATTTACTTTCTGGAATAACTTATGTTACAGAAGGATTTATTGCAAAAAAAACAGTAACTGGCTATACTGTAGATTATGATTCTATAGAAAGTGCCTGTAGTGTAGCTTTTAATACTCCTGCCAATAGTGGGGATTATAAATATAATATAGATATAAATAACAATTATAATGAATATACTGCTTTTGTTGAAGATCCTGTTATCAAATTAACTGTACAGAAATACTTAATATTTATGAATCCTGTTTATCCAACTGCAAATGATTTAGCAAAAGCAGGCAAGTTTGTATTTTATGATGAAAACATTGGTTTCTTGGTATCTGTTATAAATTTGACACCTAGTGGTGTTGATGATTTAAATGTATCGGGAATAAGTGCTATAACTTTGATTAGACAAGGGGTATCAAGTACAGTAACCTCTTATGATTACAATTATTTGAATAGGCTATTAGTTGTAAATAAATCAGAAATTACAAATGGTGGAATGCTAGAATTAGAAGCAATTTTTGATACTAATTCTGTAGATCAATCAACAATAGTTTCAAGAACACAGTTTAAGAAAAAAACATTTAAGATTACTGTTGATTTGAATAAAGAGAGCATGATGGAAGGTCCACCTTTTGTATCTTCTGACGAAAATGTTGTTTTAGAAATTACTGCAAAAACAAGTTCTAATAGTTCTTTAGCTTATGCTACACTTTCTCTTTCAGCATTAAAAAGGTTTGATGATTTAACTGATTTAAATGTTGATGAATTGAATGTAGATGATGGTCTTACGGATGATAGCGGTACAGGTTATTTGAATTTACTTACTTTGGATAATGGAATTTATGAAGTAACAGTAAATGTGAATGATGGTCAATCAAGCGATAGTGCTACTGCAATGTTTATGGTTAAATCTTTTATGGCGGTTGCTCTTTCAATTGGAGATCATAATTTAGAAGAATTATATATCTTAAAAAACACAACGCCAAGACTTTGTGTGTTTGTATTTGGTGAGGGAAATAAACAAGCAGGAGGAAATGGTGAATTTATAGATATAAACCAGTACACAATTCCTACTGCAAATAATGGACACTTGAAATTGTTTTTGGAAACAAAAGATGGTAAACCACAATTAATTGATGCTACTTTGAGCTCTGATAGTAATTGTTCTTGGTCAAGAGGTGAATTTACAGTATATGGAAGAAAGGTTACTTTGTCTAGAACTAATGAATTTCCTGCTGGTTGGTATCATATGTTATTTGATGTAAACAAAGGTGGAGTTATAGACTCAGCACAAGGTATGTTTGTTGTCAAAGATTTTAATGTAAGTATATGTAAATTAGGGGGACAGAGTTGTGGAGAATTAATTGATGATATGGGCCAAGGATTTGTTATATCGCCAGACACCAACTATCCATTTACAATGAAAAATAATTCTGGCCAAGAAGTAACTATGACTGTTGATATTATGGCTGACAAGAGCGGAGATTTAATCTTTGAAGATCTGAATTGGTATTATGATGGTAATTTGAAGGCGCCAATACCTGCAACTGGTGGCAATAAAGATATTAATTTGGAAATCCCCAGTGATTTGGATTTAGGGGAATACAGATTGATTTTTGATGTAAACAATGGTGGCGCAGAGAATAGCGTGTTTGATAGATTTGCTGTTGCAAAGAGATTTTTATTAGTAATACCTGCAGGAATGGGAAACAGAGAAGCAAGGTACACTGATGATTGGAGAAATGGGGGATTTGATACAAATATAGAGGATATGGATTCCTTTGAACTAAGCCAATACTGTGATGGAACTTTAGATATTGGATTAATAACTTATGATCGATACATAAGCAGGAGTGATTTCAACAGGCTGATGTTAGTAGATTTAGATGAGCCAAGGATTTATATAGATTTGAACAGAGACTGTAATTTTGTAAATGATTTACAAGATGGAAATGTAACTCCTCTTGATAAAAGAGTTTTGTCAGATATTACAGTGGATGAAAATAATCCAGTTATTACAAATGTAGGAGTAACAGGAATAAGGTATATAGTAGTCCCTAAGGATATGGCATATGAAGAGATGATGCATAATAATTGGTTGGGTGACTTTGATGTTGACAGAAATACTTATTTGCCTTTAGGAGTATTGAATTTAGATGAAGAACCAATAGAAGGTGTTCAGGTTGCTGTTGGAGAGGTTTACAAGATAGATTTTATGAACAAGAGTATGGATATTTTGACTGAGGGCACAGATTACAATGTGTATATTGATTCAAATACTGATGTAAATGGAATTGTATTAATAAAATTTATAACAAATACAATTGGAGAATACCAAATTACACTTTCTTTGTCTGAAGATGGTAAAACAGAGGAATTAATGCCTTGGGAAGGACCTGGTTTCTCAATGAAGAAATTTGATATAGAATATGGAATAATAGGTTTAGACAGATGGAATGGTGCTGAAATTAATGTTGATGTAAATGAAAATGCTGATGGAAATATTATTAACTGGAGTGGGAACCCTTTTGTAGGAGTAATTAATGAAGCCGATTTGAATATAGATGTAGATAGAGATGGCAATAAAACAAAAATATATTATATAGTATTTGAAGGTGGCTCTACATATAAGATAGATGATGATACCAACTTTTATGGTGGCTCTGGCGAAGATGGAATGAGATTGTCAGGTTTAAAATCTGATTGGCCAACTTGTTTAGGAGATTATAATGAGAGCCAAAGAGAAAATGATTGTAGCACTGGTAGTATAATAATGGATCCAGACACAGTTACTTATGATAAAGAATTGGATTTAATGGTTGCTAGAAATGGTGATTTCCAAGATGTAAATTCAAATGATAACAATAAGCCTTTAAAATGGAGTATATCTCTTGAGTCTCAGTACATTGCTTTAAGTGATGGTAATGGTGGCAGTGGTTATGGTGCAAAGTTTGATATAAACAATACTTCTGCAAGTATATCTACAAATGAGCCTGTTTATGGATTGATAGATGATGATGATAATTATCATTTCAGTTTCTGTGCAAAAATGGATGGCAATGCAGATGAACCTGTTGATGTTAATGTTTCTTTCTTTGTGTGGGATGTTGCAAATGCAGATTTCATATACAATTTTACTTCGAACCTATGGGAACAAAAAGATTGGAACAACGAAGAACAAGATGCAGCATTTGATGATTCCAATTATTCCAAAGTTTATGTTGTAGATTCTAATACTGACTGGAACTGTGATTATACATTTGATATGAATATGGGTAGTAGTTGGGGTACTATTGACCCAGAAACAAACATATTATTTAGGGCAGGTCCTGTTTTAGATCACAATGTAATGCTGGATGATGTTTCATTGGATGGCAACTTCACTGCTTCAACCTTAACAGTCTATAATAAATGGTCGCATAGGTTTTTGCCTGCAAATATGGGTGTTGAAGGTCAACATAGTAACGATAGGCGTATATGGGTGGATGCAAACACTGTTGATGTAAATGTAATGCTTGAAACAAAAATAAAAAACAGAGATTTGACTGAATTGAATGCAAGCGATATGAATGTAAGTGCAAAGTTGATCAGAGAAACTGATTGCACAGAAGAAATGATGGGTATGAAACAATATATAGGGAGTTATAATGCTGACAAGAACTTTGGTGACAATTTGTTTGGATTAAACTTTGGAGATATGAGTTTGCAGACAACAGGACGATGTACGAAATATAATCTAAGGATAGATATTTCTGCATTAATAGATGGACTAACTTATAGAGATACGATGTGGGATCAATTCTTTGTAAGGGATTTGAGTAAGGAGTAAGGGGTGGTCATTGATGAATAACATAAAGGTATTTGGTTTGATTTTCTTAGCAATATTGACAGTTTCTTTTGGGTTCTGTGCTAATTTGTCAGTATCTCTGTCTCTGAGTAGTTCAAGTATTGCAGAAGGAAGTTCAACAACATTAACTGCAAGCATTTCTGGAAATGATACTGGTGTTACTGCTTCTTTGAGTGGTGATGGTATTGGTACTACCTTAATTACAAGTCCTGCTTCTTCTGGAGGAGTTTCAACCCAAACTGTAGGTACTGTTACAACATCAACATCTAAAAGTTGGATAATTACTGGCAATACTGCAGACACATATAATCTTCAAGTTGCAGTAAGTGGTGATGGTGCAAATACTTCAGGAACTATTGTTTTAACAGTGAACACACCAGCAAATGTTACTTTAGAATCTTCTACTTGCGATTCTGATTCTAATTTGAGTGATGATGAAGTATTTAGTGTAACTTATGCTTTGAAGAATACAGGAGGAACAAGCGCCAGCATATTAAATAGTGCAAGCTATGGTGCAGGTGATTTTACTGAAAGTGCTCCTGCTTTGACTTCAGGATATTTGGATTTAAGTTCAAGTCAAACGAAAACTGTTACATGGAGCTTTACAGCTATAGCAACAACAAGTGAACAAACAGGAGAGTTAACTATTGATTTGAGTGGTGCAAACTTGTCAGAAACAATAGATTGTGGTTCTTACACAATTGCTGTAACTGAAGAAAAACCAAAGGGCCCTGATGGTCGTCCTGGTGGCGGAGGACCGGGCACAACAACAGAAGTTACTAAAACAATTGCAATTGATGAACAAAACAAGAAACTAGGTAAAGCAACATTTTCCAATTCTGATAATGATGGTGTTGACAGTGTTGCAATAAACTTTATAGAAGATATGACTGGCACTATAACATTAAAGATGAATACCAGTCCAAGTTTGACAGTATCAACCTTTAAAGTAATTTCTGATCAAAATGTTTTGAATTATTTAACATTTACATACAGCGGTGATGCATCAAAAATAAAAGATGTTAATGTAAAATTCTCATTGCCGAAAACAAAAGTAACAGATAAAACTGCAATCAGATTAGCAAGATATAATAATAGTGTTTGGACATATTATACTCCTATTGTTGAAGACAAAGGCACATACTATTCTTTTACTGTGGCAGTTCCGGGTTTCTCATATTTTGCAATTGTTAAATATGCAGGAGCGGGTGTAACAGCAAAAGAAGAGGAAAAGAAAGTAACTGAGGATGAAAAGACTACTGGGGAAGGAGAAGAAGTAACTGGAGCTGAAGAAGGAACAAAAACAACAGAAGGAACAAAGGGAACAACAGAAACTGAAGAAACAAGTTATTTGTCAATAATTGTTTTGGTTGCACTTGTTGTTATTGTTTTAGTAATCTTGGTTTATTTCTTTAGAGGCGATAAGAAAACAGTTCCTAAGTTTACACATAAATAATCTGCACACTAGACACCTACACACTAAACAATATAATTTTATGTGTTGTGAGGGTGTAAATAGGACAGTATATTTTATGTGCTGTTTCTTTTTTTCTTTTTATTTTAAATAAAAAAGGTTTAGTTTTTCAGATTTTGTTCAACAATTGAAATAAAATCAGTAACTGCTGGCAATAATTTTTGTATTTCTTCCAAGTCTTCTTTATTGATCATATGATATTCATGTGCAATTATATTTCTGTACTGACTGAGTTTTTGTAAATCATCATTTAACTCTTTATTAATTAATTTATAATCGTAAAGAATGTTAAAGGTTTCTGCATAAGTGCTAGGGTAACCTAATTTTCGCTTTGTAATAATGTAATCTGCAATATCTATAGCATAATTTACAATTTGGAATAACTGCATAGGTATTGCATATTTTTGATCATCTGTTGTTTGATCCTTTTTTGCATTTAACCTATTGAAATTATTATAATGTTCTTGAAGTTTTGTTACCTTTGATTCAAATTCTATGTCCATAAATACTCCCGATATCTTCTTAAAGTAGAATAATGATGTAAATTATCTTGATACTCTCTTAAATTTTTATAAAACTCAAAAGCATATTTGTTTTCGTCATTTATAAATATTTGTTTTCCATGTTTAAATGCTTCAACTTTTACATGAAAGGGTAGTTTGTTGTCTGGTATAACATCAAATTGTTCTGTTTTTAGTTTTTCTATTTCCCAAACCTTATTTTTATCGTGATTTTTTAAAAAAACACAAATATCATAATCGGAATTAGGTTTTTCTGTTCCCTTTGTTCTAGATCCGAATAATACTGTTGCAATTACATTATCATTCTTTTTTAAAGTGGAAATTAAAGTATTATAATCCATAGTAATATATGTAACTAACACTTTTTAATCCTTTTGCAATTTCAATCAAAAACTAAGAAAGGTTTATATATATATTTAAGATATTTCTAATAGCAATTTGCTAGCCTTAGAACTAGCTTTTGTATGAAGTAGGAAGGGATTATATGTTTAATTATCATTTTAGTAAACTGTTTGTTTTTACATCAATGTTCTTATTTTTGCTAAGCTTTGGTTTTGCTATAACTATTTCTGGTTGTTTGGGGGACGTGAATTCAGATTATATTGGTACTCAATTGGTATTAGATTCAAATATTCCTATGTTGGGCCCAGATCCCTGCTTTGATTTAAATGCTGATTTTGATAATAACTATTTTGATTTAAATTGTAATGGAAATTATCTTCTATTAGGTGGTGCAAATTTTTTTGAAATTGATCAAAGTATAGATAAAATATATCTTCGCAATTGTAATTTGGTTGTATCAACACCTATAGTTTATTTTCATATTTTATCTGATTTAAATCAATTATTTGTTTTAGATAGTAATATTTTAGTATCTACAACAGGGAGTTTTTTCATTAAATTAGATGCTTTTAGTAACTCTACTCTGGATTTAAATTTTTATGGTTCGGATTTCAATTTGCAAAATGATGGTCAATTAATAAATATTTTAGATTCAAACATAAGCACATTAACTATGTCTGATGTAAATTTAATTGATATTGATGATTCTAATATTGTATGGATTGAAGGCAATAACGATGTAAATGTTTTAGATTTAAGCTTTTTGGGCACAACAATTTTGCAAGATTCAACATTAGTGAAATTGAAAAGTGATGATTCAGAAATAACAATGAATTTCAATGATAGTGATTTTAATATTCAAGGTGATCAAGGAACAGCAATACAAGTAGATAGTGCAATAACTTCTGTTACAGTTAATGATTTGAATATTGTTGATTTTGGAACGCATGCTGTTTATTCAATATCCGGAGATGTAAATTATTTTGTATCTAATCTAACTTCTGGAATTACAATAGCAAATACAACTGCTAATTTATTTGTGTTTGTAGGTGTTGATGATGGTGAATTAAATATAAATATGAGCAATTCTGATTTGAATTTTGCAAATGATGTTTTTTGGTTTGATGGTTCAGATATAAATAATTTGAATATATATAATCTGGCTTTAGGAGATTCAACAAATTTATTTACATCAATAAATGATGCAAATCTTTATAATTTATATTTATATGATTCAAATGTAAGATTTGATACTTTGTTTGATGTAAATGGTATTGTTACTGGAAAGGTCTGGAATAATGTTCTTGTTGACAAGAATACAGATAATAATAATAT
>PEXK01000047.1 GCA_002779075.1 Candidatus Diapherotrites archaeon CG08_land_8_20_14_0_20_30_16
TCTATTGGCTCATACTTGGTTGCAAAGCTTTATGCTGCTGGGCATGATGTTGATGTTGTAGGAAGACAAAAAGCAAAAGATATTGGGAAATATTTATATATAAATGAGGAAAAATTTGATTTTCCTAAAGTCTATGATGACTTAGACTCCTCAAAAAAATATGATTATATTTTTGTTACCTCTAAGTATTACAATTTAAGGTCAAATCTGGAAACAATTGTGAATTCTGGTGTAAGGCCGGGGCTTATAATCTTAATTCAAAATACTTATTTAGACAATAGCTGGTATATTCAGGTTATAAAAAATATACCTTTTGTTGTAGCTTCTGTTTACGAAGGGTTTAACATAAATAAAAATAAATTAACTTGTAAGAGTTATGCGGGTTGGTTTTTTGAAGAGGATGCCTTTGGTAAAGAAGTTTGTAATTTGCTAAAAGATGCTGGTTTGCAGGCAAGATTAGTTGATGATTTAGATGTTAAACGAGCAGAAAAAACAGTTATAAATTGTGCTTCAAACATTATTTGTGCTTTAGAACAAAAAACAATAAAGGAAGCAAATAAAAATAAAGAAAATATGAAAATTGCACAAGGCTTGTTTGATGAATCTTATGATGTTTTATCCGAAATTATTCCTATGCATTCTAAACGATCATTGTGGACCTTTTTTTTGCAGAATGTAAAAGATTTGGATCATTACGCTAGTACCTGCCAAGATGTAATGCGAAATAAGCGTACTGAATTATCTTACCTTAATGGTTACATAATTGAATTGGGAAGAAAAATGGGAATAGCTACTCCAGTTACTTTAGATACTGTTAATAGATTCAGAAAGAAATATCATGATTTATATTAAACTTATTTTGGGTTAATTTATGAACAAAATGTTTTTTTTACTAATAGTATTATTATTGGCAATTATTCCTGTTTGTGGTTCTGATTTAAACCTCTCTATTTGCACTGTTGATACTAACGATTGTGATTTAAATACAAATACTGATTTGAATAACTATTCTTTTGATTTGAATTTAAATGCAAACGAAGGTATACCGTTTTACTTTTTTTATTCTCCTGGTTGTAGTCATTGTAAAAACGTTGAAGACTACCTGCAAACAATAAGCAAAGACTACAATATGAATATTAAAGCAATAAACATTAAAGAATCTCAAGAAAACCTGACAATATTTACAACAATATTGGAAAGTTTTGAAGACAATGATTTTGGTGTTCCTGTTTTGGTTATCAACAATAAAATCTATCATGGCGATAAAGAAATAATTTCCAATTTAAAAACAGAACTGGATGCTTATAAAGAAAAGTCATATGATTTTTATCTCATCAAAAAAAAGCCTAAGGCAGTAAATTTAATAACAGTTACTGGATTGGCTTTAGCAGATTCAATAAATCCTTGTGAGTTAGTTGTTTTGTTGATTTTATTAAGCTCTATTTTGATGAAGTTTCAAAGCAAAAGAAAGATGTTGGAGTATGGTCTTGCTTTTATTGTAACTATTTACATAATTTACCTTTTGATGGGTCTAGCCCTTATCTTTGGCTTTAAAGTATTTGGAGGATATGTAAATATAAATATAATCTACACAGTTTTGGGTAGTATTGCTTTGATTCTAGGTGCTTTGAACCTCAAAGATGCTATTTCATATGGTGCAGGCAATTTTGTTATGGAAGTGCCTAGAGCATGGCGTCCAAGCATGAAAAAGATTTTACAAAGTGTTACAAGTGTTTGGTCTAGCGTAATTGTTGCTGTAATTCTGGCTGTCTTTTTGTTGCCTTGCACAGCTGGACCTTATGTTTTGGTTTCTGGGCTTCTTTATAATTATTCGTGGTTAACTGTTTTGCTATGGTTGATTTATTACAATATTATTTTCTCCTTGCCTATGTGGCTAATCCTTTTTGCTGTTTATTTTGGTATAAGCAAAATCGAGGATCTTCAAAGATGGAGAGACAGAAGTATTAAGACACTACACTTGGTTGCATCTATCCTTTTGATTCTTTTAGGATTGTATTTATTTTGGATAGTATTTTTTTAAAATTAGTTTTAGTTTTTCTTTTTGATATTCCATGTTTCTCTTTTATCTTTATTCTTACTATCATCTCTTATTGTTTTAGATATTATGCTTGCTGCGCTTACACAGGGCACCAAATCATCTGCTTTTGGGATGTAGTCAACATTTATCTTGTTAGAGTTTAATGGGCTCCCATCAACAATTGTTTTAAATCTTAAGTGTAGGTCTTCAAAAGTCTTTTTTGCGTTTACGATAAATCTTTCTTCCATATCATTTAATGTTATTTCTTCAGATCTTAATTTGTCAATTAGTTTAGGGTTCAAGACAAATGTAATATATCCTAAAGCACCAGAATCAACTCTTTGCTTTGCTTTATCTAAATGATCTGTTTTCTTGCTGTCCCTTACTATTGCTAGGTCTTTATTCTCGCCAAGCAAGCCAGTAATAACAAATGGTCCTTCTATTTCTGAGCGGCCAGTTTCATCAAACCCCAATATCAATTCTTCTTTAGGATCAAACACCAAATCTAATATGTGCTGTTTTTCTTTGTGAAGGTCATCTTCATTCAGGCCTTGCAGAACAGTTTTGCCGGTTTTGTAAAGTGATATAGTAATATCATTCTTTTTTGCAACAAAGATTGTGTTCTGGTTTGTTTTGGTCAATAAGAGTTTGTAATCTTGTTCGAGCGAATTAAACTTGTCTTTTGGCACATTAATAACTAGATTCAATTTTACACCTTTTTGAAAATACCTTTGTGCACTTCAATTATATCGCTTTGCTCTTTCAATAGTTCTAGGATGCCATTAAATTCTTCTTTCGGAAGATTAACTTTTTCTTGCAATTCTTCATAGCTGATTATTTTTTTAGTCATGTTTTCTAAGATTAGGGATTTTAGTTTTTCAAAGCATTCCTTTTTAAAGATATAAAACACTTTGTCAAATCCTCTTATCCCTAAAACTTCACCTGCATTTATTTCTTGTCTTGTTACATAAGATATCTTTCTAGCTTCTTCTAAATCATTTAATGCTAAAAATCCGTTTTTCATTAAATCACTTTTTATTTGTAGTCCTTTTTTATACCATTCTTTTGTACTCTCTTCTCTTGGTCCTTCTTGTTCCCCAAGCTCTTTTTTAGGTTTATATTCTTTTTTAATTTCTGGTTTTATTGTTTCATTTTCCTGTATTACTTCTGGTTTTACTTTCTCTGGTTCTTTTACATTCTCTATTTCTTGTTTCTTCTTTTGTAAAGAAGAATTTCGTTGATTTTCACCAAAGAATTGTCTTTTTATTACAAACAGGTTTTTTTCTAAAGCATACAAAGAATATACCCCTGGTTCGAAATGGGTTTCTTTTGTTATTATTTCGTATTTGTTTTCTCCTCTTTTACTTATGTAAATGTTTTCTCTCATTTTAATCCTCTTTTCTTTTGCTTTGATTTTTCATTTCCCTTTTTCTTTGAAACTGTTGATTTTTGCTCCAACGCAGTTTTTGTTACTTCTTTTACATCTTCATCAATTTTCTTTTGAATATCTGAAACTTCAATATCATATTCCCTTAGTTTTGTGAAGTATTCGTCCTGTGAAATTAGGTTCTTAGAATAATTCTCTTTAAGCTCTTTCACCTTTTTATGTCTTATATCGATTTGGTTTTCAAACTCTTTTATTTCCTCTGTTTTTTTAGATATTTTTACACCTTCTTCATTCAAAAATTGAAGTTCTTTTAGCAAGTTTTCTGTAAGTTCAACATAATTTTGGTCCGACAGTTTTTTGTTTTTGTAATCTTTTTCTGCTTGAATTAAAAACTGTTTTATTTTAGAAATCCTGAAGTTTATGTACATTAAATATTGATCACCTTTGTTTGCTTTCACTTTGTTGTAAAATATTATCAAAACGAAAATCAAAATTAAAATTACCAAAACAAATACAAAGGCAAGGCCCTGATAAAGGTTCCAATCACCAATATTCTTTATGTTTTTTTCTTTTGACTTAGTATCAATATAGGAAATACTTTGCTTGTTTTTTTTAATGTCTTCTGTTACCTGTGATAAGTTCTTTGCAAATAAACCTAATTGATAAGCGCTTTTGTAAGATTCCAAAGCATTCTGTTCTTGAGATTTTTCTTCGTAAAACAAACCTTCGTTATAATAATAGTTTGCATGTTGTAAATATAGATTTGTCCAGACATAATCCTTTTTTGTATAGGGCTCTAATTCTTTTAATTGCTCTTCAACCATTTGTTTTATTTGAGGCAAATTTAAATCCTTTAATTCTAAGTAACTATTGATTGATGCCAATGCTGTTGCACCTTCAAACACAGTTGCAAAATACCAATTCATATCTTTTGCATCTTTTGCACCTTGAATCCATTTATCTTGATCTGTTAAATCATATTTTGCAATTATTGCATCTGCTTTTTTAATTTCATCTAATACTTGATCTGCACTTTCTTTGTAGGGTTTCTGGTTCAAATAGCAATAGTCTTGTATAGCATATCCTGAAAACAATTTGGCAATTTTCAACCATTCTTTTGCTTCTTCATAATCCCTTAATTTTAAGATGTTTGTTGTTTTGTCATTACCTGGGGTTGAAAGGATATTATTGATTCTTTTTGTTGCCCATAAGTATCTTTCTTGTGCAGATATTTGCCATTCATAATTGTTACAGGAAATATTGTTAAAGGGCAGATTATAATCTTTTTGCAGGTTTTTTACAAGTTCATTTATCTTTGTATTTGCAGTTAGAATTTCTGAATTTTCTATTAAGTCCTTAATAAGATTGACAGAGACATTTGCTTTAAAGAACTGATTTGCTGATGAATATAGATAATTTTTGGAATATGCTGATTTTCCATCATTGTACGCTTCTTTTGCATCTTGTAACAAAGAATATAATTCTGTTAAAAGATCTGAATCCTCTAAATCAGTATCTTTAAGAACGGTTTCTACAAGCAAGATGTTTGTATTTACTTCTTCATTATATTTTGAGATGTAATTATAAAAATCTTTCAAATTGTCCCTGAATGTTGTTGCTGGTGGGTCATATATTGGTTTTTCTTCTTTCTTTTGATTAGGAATTTTCACAGTATTGATGTCGTTTAAATTATATTTCAAAACATCATCAATGTTTTCAATACCTATTACTTTGATGCCATATTTTTCATAAGCATAACTTGCTAAATTTACTTTTTTTACTTCATTATCTTCTTTTATTACCGCTTCCAATTCTGATGCAGGAATAAAAAATATTTTTATGCCAGTTTGTGCTGCATATTTTGTTTTTTCAATTACTCCTCCAACTTTGCCTATTTGCCCAGAGGATGAAATTGTTCCTGTTCCCGAAACATAATCTGGCAAATCTTTGCCTTCAATCATATATATTAAAAGTAAAAGTGTTGGCAATCCAGCACTTGGACCATCAACAACTTTTGCTGTACTATTAATTGAAAAGAAATAATCATATTCTGTTGTGTTCTTTGCATATTTCTGCAATAATTCTACAGCTGTTTTCTCAGTGTTCTGGGTGCTTGTTCCAACTAAAGATTTTATAGAAGACCAAACTTGCCCTGTGCCTGGTTTAATAGATATAGCGAGGTTTGCGTCTGTTCCTATTCCTTCAGGAGTAACTGCAAACAGTTTCATATTGTCTTCATTTATTATATTTGAAAAAACGCAAGGCAAAAGTAAAATACAAAATACAAAAAAACCTATTTTATAAGACAGATACATAACAATCACTTATACAAGGTAAATAATTTGTAATCCTTTTTTACATCTATTAATCCCAATCTTGCACTGCAATCTAACCATGCGTGTGCGTACGAAAAACTTGCCAAAGCAATATCCCACTTTCCCTTTTGTTTATAGTATCGCCCATCTTCTAAATAACGAGTTGACATATCTATGAAATCTTTTGCAATAGGATAAAGACTACTCTCTTTTGGTATGCAAATCTTAGCTTTTTTTAATGCTTTTTGTGTTAATAGTTCATACTTATTACAACGATTAATTAACTCTTTTAAATTAGTGTTCTTTATCATATATTATATAAATAGCTAATATTATAAATAGTTTACTATAGTAATATATAAAGAATGTAGATATTTTTACTAATAAATGGTGATCATTTGACAAAAGATTATATTGGAAAGGTAGTTGAAATCAAAGGAAAGAATGATGTTTTTTCTGGTAAGGTTGATGGATGTGTTTTGCCCAATGAAAATAAGGGCTTAGTTGTTTTGAAATTAAAATCAGGTTACAATGTTGCAATTAAGCAGGAGAATATTGATTCTATAAAAGTAATTGGCACTGCTGAAAAAACACAGCAGAAATCAAAATCCAATTTAGAGTATAAATCTAATGCTGGTTTGCCTAAAGTAGGAATAATAACTTTAGGTGGTACAATAGCTTCAAGAGTAGATTATAAAACAGGGGGTGTATCTAGCCAGTTTACTGCTGAAGATTTGATTAATGCAATTCCGGAAATAAGAGATCTGGCAAATATAGAATGTACCTCTTTGATGAGTAAGTTTAGTGAAAACATCAATAAAGAGGATTGGATTACTATCGTAAAAAAATTAGATTTTCTTTCTAATGGGAAGTATGATGGTTTTATTATAACTCAAGGAACAGATACTATACATTATGTTGCAAGTGCTTTGTCTTTTATGTTAGAAAAATTAGGTGTTCCAGTTATTATTGTAGGGTCACAGAGATCAAGTGATAGGCCTAGTTCAGATGCTGCATATAATTTATTGGGAGCATTAACATTTATTAAAGAAAGTAAAAAAGCAGGGGTTTTTGTTGCAATGCATCATACTACTGATGACAAGGTTATTGCAATTCATTTAGGAACTAAAGTTAGAAAGCTTCACACATCAAGAAGAGATGCCTTCAAAAGCATTAATGTTTCTCCTGTTGCATTAGTACATTTGGATTTAAGGCAACACAATATTTGCAAGAATGAAATTGTTTTTAACCCTCTTTATTATGATTTAAAAGACCTAAACAAAGAAAAGTTAAAAGTAAGCACTAAATTAGGGTCTGGTGTTTCTTTATTGAAGTTTTATCCTAGTTTCGATACCAGCCTTTTTGAATATGTGTTGAAGACCTCTAAAATAGTAATAATAGAAGGCACTGGTTTTGGACACTTATCTGATTCTTTGTTAGAGATTGTAAGAAAATACAAAAATAAGACAATTGTTTTTATGACTTCTCAATGTATCTTTGGAAGAGTAAATATGGATGTATATACGCAGGGCAGGATAGAGAAAGAAGCAGGAATTATTAGTCTAGAGGATATGCTTTCTGAGACTGCATATGTTAAAGCTCTTTATGTTTTGGGCAAAACCAGCAAACCAGAAGAAATAAAGAAATTGATGCTAGAAAATATGAAAGGGGAAATATCTGATAGAACTTTGTTTACAGAATAAGAACTTATTGCTTTTTATTGCTTTTTTGTTAAATTAAATATAAGTGCAACCAGGCTTTTTTCAGATCCTTTAGGAAGACTTGCCCACAAATCAAAAGCAACTCTATTTCTTTCTAGAGGATTTGTTATTCTTTTTATTTCTAGTATTCTTTGGCTAACACGTATTCTTGTTCTTTGTCTCATCCATTGTCCAGGCTTTTTGAATCCAATACTAAATGGTCTTGAAGGCTTTTTTTCTGGTGACATAACAATATAATAATAGAGCTATTTTTAATGTTTTCTAAGGAATATATGGATGATACGAAAATAGTCACTATTGAAACAATACAAAAATATATAAACAAGTTATACTTATTTATCTAAGATTTGTATCTGTGTGATTTTTTATGAGCTATACACATTCTTTGAGATATAAAGGATCCTTAAATAAAGAGTTTTTGAGATTTGAAATCCAATTGATATTCAGTTTCATTTTAATGCTCTTTTTGCTCTTTTTGGGTTTTCTTTGGGCTTTTGGCTTCTTGCTTCTTTTATTTATAGTCACTGTTCTTGTGTATAGATTTTTCAGAAAGAAAGATAATTGGTTAACGAGATTTATATTTCAGGCAGAAAGAGAATATGAAGAAGGCTTTCAAGGCAAAGAAACTGCTGTCACTCTGTTGGGGTTTTTGACAATATTTGCAATAATTTATGCTTTATCTTATTTTGTTGCATTTCCTGTT
>PEXK01000053.1 GCA_002779075.1 Candidatus Diapherotrites archaeon CG08_land_8_20_14_0_20_30_16
TACTGGCGATTACCTTTGTGATGCAAATCAAATTGTTTTAGGATCTGATGAAAATTATTATGATTCATTGCCTTTAACAACAACTAGGTCTGCAGAAATGCAAGCAACTGATATTTCTCTTAATAGTTCTGTTTCAGGAACAACTAGTACAGCAACATGTACTGTAAGAAATAATGGCGATGTTAGTGGAACACCTGCAACTGTTAAATTGTATGTTGAAAATGTTTTAACTGATACAAATTCAACTGCTCAGACAGTTACTGCGGGTTCAACAAAAACTTATGCTTTAGATTGGGCACCAGCTCCAACAGTTCAAACAGTTTATGATTTAAATTGTGTTGTTACATATACAGATTGGAGCTCATCAAATAATAATTATGCAACAACAAAAACAATTGGTGGAGTAAGTTCAAGTAAGAAGTCAGGAATAGATCTCAAAGCAATGTCTTTGACTTATGTTTCTCCAAGCCCAGTAAATAAAGAAGTAAGTTTTGATTTTGTTTTCAAAAATGCAGGCACAAAAACAGCAACAAGTGATTATACTGCAACATTATCAATTACAAAAAAAGGATCAGAAGTAAAGAAATGTACACAAAAATACACTGAAGACTTGGACAAAAGCGCATCAAAAACATTTAATTGTAAATGGATGCCAACAGAAACAGAATTGTATTCTTTATTACCAACAATAGATTATTCTGGAACAGATGATTCAGCTTCAAATGATACTTTAAGCGACAAGGTAATACAAATAACAGATACAAATGCTGTAATTGGTTCACAAGATTCAAACAAACCAGTCCAAGGTACAAAAATTATTGATGAAAACAAGATATTGCAAGAATATTCTGACATAAATTCTTTAATCAAGGATATGAACATAGCTATTTATGGTCTGAATTTGTTTTTGCCAGACACAAATTCAATTTATCTGCCAGTAACAGTAACAAGAGATTTCAACTGCTACAAGGATGTGAATGATGCAAATAAAGAGAAATGCAATATTACTTTAACTTTGAAAAATACAGGGGACAAAAACATATCTAATTATTTCTATTATGAGATCCTTCCAGATTTAAATAACAACGCAAGAAAATTGAAGTTTGATATTAACTTCTTGGACATAAATAAAGAAATGAAGTTAACGTATGCTTTAGCAGGCCCAGTAGACAAGAACACATATCCTGCCTTTTTTGGAATAATGTTGAAAGAAGACATCTATGCAAAAGAAGATACTACTATCAAAGAAGAGGGTTGGGACTTTAAAATATCTGGTACAACTTTGTATTGGTGTGTTGTTGGATTAGTTATTATTCTTGTATGTATAGCTATTATCTTTTATTTCAAAGGAAGAAGTTCAGGGTTCAAATATTACAAGCATTATGAATCAAGAATTCAAGAACCGACGCCAAGTTGGAAAGGTCTTGGTGCAAGTGATGAGAAACTCAAGTACAAATCAGGAAATCACAAACTAAAAGAAACTCCTGTCTCTTCCTCAGAACATAAATACAAAGGCTGGAATTAGTACACTAGACAAGCCATTTTTATATACTGCGAGGTTGTGACATTAGACCTGCTAATTTTATATGGTGCGAGGGTGTAAACACTAGACAAGATATTTTTATATGTAACTAGGGTTAATTAGTGTTTTTCTTTCTCTTGTTTTTCTAAATATTTCTTTAAACTTTTTAAACTAGTTATTTTCTCTTTTACTTCTTTATGTTCATTTTTTCTGTCAAGCAACAGGGTGTTGATACTCTGTTCTTTTGGAATAGAATAATCATTTTTGTAATCATTGCCTACGTGTAGCATTTCATTTAATTTTACATTCATCTTTTTTGCACAAATCTCAAATATTTCTTTATCTGGTTTTTGCATTTCATATTGATAGGATATTATAATAGAATCAAATAGTTTTGCATAGCCCCAATCTTTTAAACACTCTCCAGTAACAAATGAAGCATTGCTTATTATGCCCAATTTGTATTTTTTCATTAAGGGCACAATACATTCAAAGTCTGTAAATTCTGTAAAGCTTTCAGTGTGTTTCCTGATTAAAGCATCAACATGTTTCATTTCTTTGTATCCCACTACACTTTTGAAATAGTGCAGGAATTCATCTTTTGTTTGTTTTTTTACGGACATGTTGTTTGCATAGCTTTTTCCTAGTTTTTCAGCAATATATTTCATTAAATTGTTATGTGAAGTTGGGTTTGTATCTCTAATCAATGTATTCCACAAATCAAATGTTATTGCTTTTATAGGCATAATATAATAGTTATAAGAAGATATAAAAGAGTTACTTTAAACTACTAGTTAAATAGAAGTTTAAATTTGCAATTAACTCTTTAATTAAACATAATTGTTATTCGAAAGGTATTTATTTGATTAAAAGGTGATATATATAAAAAGAAAGTGATACTTATGGATTTAGATAATTCTTTAATTGTATTTGGAGGTACTAAAATAAGGCGAATTTGGCATAATGAAGAATGGTGGTTTTCGATTGTTGATATTATAGAGATATTAACAGATAGTTCAAGAGCTAGAAAATATTGGTCTGATTTGAAAGTTAAACTTATAGATGAAGGTTTTGAGTTGTCCGAAAAAATCGGACAACTGAAATTGCAATCAGCAGATGGCAAATATTATGAAACTGATTGTGCTAACACTAAAAATATGTTTAGAATTATTCAATCTGTACCTTCACCAAAAGTAGAATCATTAAAACAATGGTTGGCGCAAGTAGGTTATGAACGGATTCAAGAGATTGAAGATCCAGAATTAGCTCAAAAACGTATGAAAGAAATATATAAAGCTAAAGGTTATTCTGATAATTGGATTGAAAAGAGAGTTAGAGGAATAGCAATAAGGGATGAGCTTACTGATGAGTGGAAGAAAAGAGATGTGAAAACAGATAAAGAGTATGCTATACTTACTGCCGAAATTTCAAAGGCTGCATTTGGGATAACTCCAAGTGAATATAAAGAGTTAAAAGGTTTAAAAAAAGAGAATTTAAGAGATCATATGACTGATTTAGAATTGATTTTTACAATGTTGGGCGATGCATCTACAATCAGAATTGCAAAAAATAAAGATGTTAAGGATTCATAGAAAATAAGACCGCAGCAAAAGAAGGCGGAACTGTTGTAGGAATTGCAAGAAAAGAATTAGAACTTAGAAGTAATCAATCTGTTATTACCCAAGAGAACTATTTGGATTTGTCAGAAAAAGAAAAAAGATTGAAGTTTAAAAAACAAATAATTAAGACTTTTGATTATAATTTAAAGTGATAATAAATGCAAAATAAAACAACTGTTAAATGGTATGGTAATCCTAATCCAAAAACAAATTTGAATGAGATAGGTAATACATCAATAATATTGATAAAATATCCTAATTGTTGCCCAATTTTAGCAAAGGCAGAATATTTAAATCCAACAGGAAGTCATAAAGATAGGGCTATATTGAAAATAATTCAAAGCTTGGAAAAAGAAAATAAAATAAACCCAGGGAAAACAACATTGGTTGATTATACTTCTGGAAATGATGGCGCTAGCTTAGCATTTATTGGGAAAGAAAAGGGATATAAAACAATTTCAGTTATGCCTGAAAATATGACAATAGAAAGAAAAGACCAAATAAAACAACAAGGTGGAGAATTAATATTAACGCCAAGATATGAATTCCTAAAAGGTGCAAGATTAAAAGCAGAACAATTAGTAAAAGAAAACAAAAATTATTATTTAATTAATCAATCAGATAATCCATTGAATGTCGTAGCATTCAAAGATTTAGGCATAGAATTTGTTGATTTTTTAACAAAAGAACAAATTGAACCAAAAGTTTTTGTTGGCGCAATTGGCACAGGAGCTAGTACTTCTGGAATCTGTTCAATACTAAAAGACAAATATAAATCTATTTTTTGTGTTGGTTTTGAACCATTGGAAGCTGCAACTACATTCTCACAAAAGTATAATATATCTGCAGGGATTAAAGAACACAAATTAATTGGAACAGGTCCAGGAAAAGTAGCAGTGAATACAAATGTCAAATTGCTGGATTATATTGAATTAATACGTTCTTTTGATACAAATTCTTTAGAATTAACTGAAGGGGATAAATTACTTAAAGAATTAAATCTATCTTGCGGTAGAACATCTAAAGCAGCAATTTATTTAGCAAAGAAATGTGCTGAAATGCTTGGTGAAAACAATGGTTGCATTTTGACTGTGTTTTATGATGCTGGTTGGAAATATTTCAGTGAAGATAAAAAATAAATGGAATAATATTCAAATTTTAGTATATCTCAGCATATGTTGCTTATAGCAAAGCACCATGTGCAATGCGGTATTTTTTCTTTTGACACGACTGGAGACTTTTCTATTTTTTGAAAAAAGAAAAGTCTTAGATGTCCAGATCTTTAACTTCTTTTGCATTTTCCATTATAAATTCTTTTCTGGGTTCTACTTTTTCGCCCATTAAAATTGAAAACAAATGGTCTGCTTCTATTGCATCTTCAATATGTATTTTCTTTAAAACTCTTTGCTTAGGGTCTACAGTAGTCTCCCATAATTGGTCTGCATTCATTTCTCCCAAACCTTTGTATCTTTGAGTGTGAATTTTTTCAACTTCAATATTTTGTTTTTTTAACTCACCCATAAAGATCTCTAATTCTTTATCATTGTAGAAGTATTTGGACTGTTTTGAAATTGGGTCTACAAGTTTATACAAAGGTGGTTGGGCAATATAGATTTTGCCTTCATCAATTAATTGTTTAATATATCTGTAGAATAAGGTTAAGAGCAGGGTTTGAATGTGTGACCCATCAACATCTGCATCTGTTAAAAAAATTATTTTATGATACCTCAATTTATTTATATTGAAGGTTTCGCCAAAGCTTGTACCTATTGCTGTAATTAAGTTTCTTATTGCTTCGCTGTTTAACATTTTATCTAAAGTTGCTTTTTCAACATTTAATATCTTGCCACGTAAAGGTAAAACTGCTTGTATTTCTCTGTTTCTTGCCATTTTGCAACTTCCACCAGCAGAATCTCCTTCAACAACAAATAATTCACATTCTGTTGGATCTCTTGATGAGCAATCTGCAAGCTTTCCAGGTAATGTTGTTCCTTCTAATGCTCCTTTTCTTCTGATTAATTCTTTTGCTTTTCTTGCAGCCTCCCTTGCTTTTGCTGCTTGTAATACTTTCTCAGTAATCATTTTTGCATGATCTCTGTTTTCTTCTAAATATTTTGAAAGGTTTTTATATATAGAATTAGATACTAAAGTAACAAAATCTGAGTTTCCTAATTTTGCTTTTGTCTGACCCTCAAACTCAGGATTTGCAACTTTCAAATATAAAATAGAAACTAATCCTTCTCTTATATCTTCGCCTTTTATTTCTTCTTTTATTTTGTTTTTCTCAAAATAATTATCAAAGGCTTTTGAAATTCCTTTTTTAAATCCGATTTCGTGTGTTCCTCCATCTACTGTGTGAATATTGTTTACAAAGCTTATTACACGTTCAGCATAACCAGTAGTCCAAGCTAAAGCAACACTTACAACAAAATCTTCATCTTTGTAGTTATAAACGTTGTGAAAAAATATTTTATCTCCAATTATGTTGTCTCCTTCTGTGATGTATGTTAAGAAATCCTTTAGACCGTATTGATAGAAATATTCATCAACTGTATTTTCTATTTTGTTAATTATTTTTACTCTAACTCCTGAATTTAAAAATGCTAATTCTTTTAGTCTTTCTTTTACTATTTTGAAATCAAATTCTGTTGTTTCAAATATTTGTTTGTCTGGTTTGAACAAAATTTCTGTACCTTGTTCTTTTGTTTCTCCAATTTGTTTAACAGGGCTAACAGGTACACCTTTTTCATACCTTTGAAAATATATTTTGCCATCTCTGTATACTCGTGCTTCCAGAAATTCTGACAACGCATTTACAACAGATACTCCTACACCATGCAATCCGCCAGAGACTTTATACGAATTTTTGTCAAACTTACCACCAGCGTGTAACTCACAAAGCACAGTTTCTAAAGCAGATTTTTTTGTGTCTTTGTGAATATCTACTGGTATTCCTCTGCCATTATCCTTTACACGCATTAAATCTTTGTCTTCAAAAGTAATTATAATTTCATTGCAATAGCCTGCTAATGATTCATCAAAAGAATTATCAACAACTTCATACACCAAGTGATTTAATCCTGTGACACTTGTTGAACCAACATACATTCCAGGTCTAACTCTAACTGCTTCCAATCCTTTTAGCACTTTGATATTGCTTGCATTGTATTCACTCATTGTTATCACCCAGCCCAGAGTCTTGGGTTGTTGTTTCTATAATATCTACATCTTTCACAAAGTCTTGTTCATCTAATTTTATTAATCTAACGCCTTTTGTGTTTCTGCTCAATTCAGGCAATTGCTCTAAGTAAGTTCTTATCACTATTCCCTTTTCTGTTATTACTAATACTTCGTTTGCTGAAGTTACAATTAATGCTTTTAATATGTTCCCTGCATTTTTCACATTCATTGCAATTGTTCCTTTTGCTCCTCTTTTTGTTTCTCTAAACTCCACAATAGGGGTGATTTTTGCATAACCTAATCTAGATACAAATAATATTTTGTCATCATCAGAAACAACATTCACACTCACAATTTCTGAGTTGCCCAAGTTCATAGCTTTTACTCCTGCTGCTTGTCTTCCCATTGGCCTTACATTGTTTGGTTCAAATAAAACTGCTTTTCCTGCTTCGCTCACAATAAATACTTTTTTGCTTTCTTCAACGAGTCTTACAGTTACTACTTGGTCCTTTTCAAGAATGTTTATTACTTTTAAGCCATTAGCCCTTATTTTTTTAATTAGATCAAATTGCATTTTCTTTATCTTGCCATGTTTTGTAACAATTATTACCTGATATTTTGCGCTTTCTTTAACAATCTCCACTGTAACAGGTATTATGTTGGTAATTGTTTCATCAGTTTCCATTTTCAATATATTTACAATGTGTCTGCCTTTTGCAACTCTAGATGCTTCTGGTATTGTGAAACAATCTAGTGTGTATAATCTTCCTTTATTAGTAAACAAATATAAGATGTCATGAGTGTTTGCAACAACAAATTCTTTTATAATATCTTCCTCTATTTTAGTTGATTTTATTCCCTTTCCTGCTCTGTTTTGTATGTGATATTCTTGCAAATCCATTCTTTTTATATACCCATTTGCAGTTAACAATATTGCCTCCTTTTTGTTTTCAACAAATTCTCTTAAGTTAACATTTTTTGTTATTTTCTCATTTGTAATTTGTGTTTTTCTCAAATCACCATATTTCTTTTTCATATCTAAGATCTCATTTTTAATGTGCTCTTTTAATTTTTGTTCAGAATCCAAAATCGATTTAAGATCTTCTATTTGTTTTTTTGTTTCTTCAAATTCTTTTTTCAAATTATCTATTTCTAATCCTGTTAATTTTTGCAATTTCATATCTAAAATTGCTTGTGCTTGAATATCATCCAGTTTAAATCTATTAATTAATCCCTGTTTTGCTGTGTTTGGATCTTTTGAGCTTTTAATTATTGCAATTGCTTCATCAATATTTGCAATAGCGATCATCAAACCTTTTAATATGTGCAGTTTCTTTTGCAGTTTATCAATATCGAATGCAAGCCAACGTTTTGTAACTTCTATCCTATGGTCTAAATATGCTTTTAATACTTGTTTTAAATCCATTAATTTTGGTTGGCCCTTGTCTAATACTAAGAAATTTACTGGAAAAGAAGTTTCTAATTCTGTGTGTTTAAATAAATTATTTATAATTATTTCTGATTCTGCGTTTGAATTTATTTCAACAACTAAACGCATACCCTCTTTATCAGATTCATCTCTTAAATCAGCAATGCCTTTTATTTCCCCATCATTCACTAATTTTGCAATGTGTTCAATTACTGTGCTTTTATTTACTTTGTAGGGAATTTCTGTAAAAACAATTTTTTTATGCCCTTTTTTAGTATCTTCAATTTTATAATTTGCTCTTACATATACTGCTCCTCTACCAGTTTCGTAAATGCTTTGCATGTCATATTGATTTAATATTGTTGCACCAGTTGGAAAATCAGGGGCTTTTATATATTGAACCAAATCTTTAACTTCGGATTCTGGTTTGTCAATTAATAAAGTCAAGGCATCACAAACTTCATTTAGGTTGTGTGTAGGGATATTCGTTGCCATACCTACAGCAATCCCTGATGCGCCATTTATTATTAGATTGGGTATTTTTGCAGGCAAAACTGTTGGTTCTGTTAATGAATTATCATAATTGTGGGTAAAATCAACAGTATTTTTGTCAATATCAACTAGCATTTCTTCTGCTATCTTGTTTAACTTAGCTTCTGTATATCTTGAAGCAGCAGGGGAGTCCCCGTCAACAGAGTTGTGAACAAATATTCCTGATGCTAATGCAAAATTATGGGTATCATTTACAGTTAAATCATAAACATCTTCGCGATCAGTTATAAATTTTACATTAACAACTTTATGATTTCCACTTATTTCATAAAATATTAAATTAAGATTATTGTTAAAATATTTGTTGAATCCTGTTTCCCATTTGGTTGCTCGACTATTTGGATATGCCACAATTCTTGTTTCTTCATAGGTCTTTTCACAAATTATTTTTTTTGATTCTAAAATTTGTTTGCAGATATTTAAAAATTTTATTTTTCCTGTTTTATTTGTAGTGTGGTTTTTATTTCCTTTAATAATTTTTTCATGCATTTTTAATTTATATTCTGGGGTTTGCCACATTTTTTTCAATGTGTTTGTTAATCTTTTACTAAATTCAATTTTCTTTTCGGGATGTTCTGCAATATATTTTTTATTAACTTCACTTAATGTTTTAGTCATTTGTTCTCTATATTCTTTATTTGTCCAGTTTAATTTATTTTTATTACTCATAGCAATAGAATATTTCTTTTTATTTTCGTTATCATTCCAAAATTTAATTCTACCTTCTGCAATTTTCAATCTATATTCTGAATCGTTCTTATGTCTGTCAGATGCAATATCATAGTGTGTTTTCCAGTGTTCTTTCCAATTCATACGAACTATATTTGTAGGATTGTTATTTAATTTATTAAAATCTTTGTGATGTCTTGTTCGACCTTCAGATTTAGTATATATTTTATTTTCTATATTCCAGTTGTCTGCAAGAATGTGTGAATAAGTCCAACTATTATTAAATGGTTGATTTATTTGTTCATAGCCAACTAAATTTGGATCTCCTGATTTATCAGAATATTTTGTGTATAGTGGCATTAAAGAATCGTTTTCTTTTAAGCCTTGTGCTTCTTTATATTTGCCTGTTTTTAATAAAAATCTATGGTTTGGAGTACATCTTATTTCTTCATTATTATCTAATATTACTTTTATTAATTTTGCATTTTTTATTGTTAATCTAGGATTTTCAATTTTTGCTATTTTAATTTTTTTATCATTATCTATTGTAAATGTGTAATTCTCTTTACCTTCTTGATGCTCTTTTACCAAATCTTCAAAACTTAAACATCTTCCATCAGCTAATCTTACTTTTGTATCTTTTGTAAAACACCCAAAATTTCCTTGACCCTCTACTAAAGTATACCTTAAGGAAAAGTCTTGTGCCATCCTTACCAAAGCATCATAAACAGATAAATCTCCATGGGGGTGGTATTTACCCATAGCCTCACCTACAATTCTTGCACATTTCTTGTAGGGTTTATTGTGCCAAAGGCTTAATTCCATCATTGAGTACAAAATACGCCTCTGGACAGGCTTTAGACCATCCCTTACATCAGGTAAGGCCCTGCCTGTTATAACAGACATAGCATAAGATAAATACGAAGTTTTCATTTCTTTTGATATATTAGTTAATATTATGTTCTGTGATTGCCCTACCAAGTTGCCACCTTCTAAAAACACCTATAAATAGTTCCCAGAAATTGATGAATTTCCTTAATATATAATATATATAATTATATATATAAATGAATCGATTTGATATCACTTATACATTACTTTTATGTTTGAATCTTTAGAAACTCTTTTTAAAAAGCGTTGTCAAATCCAGATTTAAAATGAAGATTTATAATGCAATAACAAAGAAAAAGATTATGTCCAAAAGAAATTATCATTAATTATAGTATTTCTTTTTAAGCAATATCTTTTTTAGAGAATACAGACATTGCGACAATTAAGATTATAATAGACAAAACAACAGTTATAACCAAAAATAGAGTTAGACTTGATGTGTAGTTTTGAACTATTATTCGTGGTGCATTTGAAATACCTGAGTCTATTTTGTAAAATACATCTCCATAGGCAGTACTTATAAAAGAAATGCTGTTTGAAACATTTCCAGAATCTATTAAAACAGAAACTGTTGAAGCAAATACTGGTTTTACAATATTTGGAATAATACTGATCTGCAATGCACTTTCATTTATTATTGGTAAAATATATAATGCGAGTATTATTCCTATCATTATTAAAAAAACAGTTATACTGTGTTTGAATATTGTTGAAAATAATATTGATATTGAAACAAAAATAGTTGAAAACAAAATAGAAAAAACATAAAACACTAAAGATAATTTCCAAATGATTGGCAGAATATTTGTTGATGCTCCAAAAAATAAATTCATCAAAGTAGGAACAAAAAGAAAAATAAAAGCATTTATTATTGCGATGTATCCCAATATTCCTAAGAATTTTCCTATTATGAATTCTTTTCTGCTTAAAGGCCTGGTAAAAAGCATCAATGCTGTTCCACTATTTAATTCTTTGTTTATGCTTCCTGATGCAATATAACAAATATATATCAAAAATGGAGCACCTGCAGATATTAATAAAGCCCAAACAAAATAATTTGAAGCAATACCTGCTTCTATTTCATTTATGCCCAAATAACTACTTATTCCTAAGTTGAATAGAATTGCAAAAATTATCACTATTGCAAAGTATATCAAATTATTTTTGATTTTGAGATTTTCAAATATTGTTCTTTTTGCAATTTGCAATATACTCAACACCATTTCACCTTTTGAACATTCCGCCCAAATTATCTTCTTTTTTTTCAGGTTCTTTTATTTCTATAGTTTTGCCATCGTCTTTTAATAATCCTAAAACAACATCCCATAGAGATTCATCCTTTATTGTCATATTCGAAACATTGATGTTTTCTTTTACTATTGCCTGCATTATTGTTTTTTGGATTTTTGCAGCATCCTGTTTTGCTGGCAAAATTACTTTTGAATCTGTTTGTGTTGCTTCTAGTCCTAATTTTTTTACAATTGCCAAAATTTTAGTTACATCATTCTGATTTGTAGCCAATATTTCTATTGTTTTTGATGTTTTTTGTTTTATTTCATTTAAACTCGCATCAAGAATTATTCTTCCATGATTTATTACAATAATATCATCGATTAATTTTTCTAGTTCCTCAATATGGTGGCTGGAAATTAATACTGTAGTATTATTTTTTTTGCACATTTCTTTTAATACGCCTATTAATTGTTCCTGTGCAATAGGATCTAGATTTGCTGTTGGTTCGTCCAATATCAATATTTTTGGATTGTGAATTATTGCTTGTGCAAATGATATTTTTTTCTTCATGCCTGAGCTGAATCTTCCTATTGCTCTTTTTTTTGCTTCCTCTAAACCCAAAGCATTAATCAGAGTTTCTGTTCTTTCTTTTGCTAAATTACTAGGCAATCCAGAAAGTGAAGCCATCATTAACAAGTAATCTTTTGCATTCATATCTTCATAGAAAGTGTCTTTTTCAGGCATATATCCTATTATCTTTCTAATTTCGGAATCATTAATACTCCCGCCATTTAATTTGATATCTCCTGATGTTGATTGCAATAACCCTAACAATAACTTAATTGTTGTTGATTTTCCTGCACCATTTGGACCTACAAAACCACAAATCTTGCCACTTGAAACTTTAAAAGACACATTGTCAACAGCTCTGAATAACCCCCTTGAAGTTGAGAATTCCTTCGTCAAATTTTTTACTTCAATACTAGGTCTTATCTCTGTGTCCATTTGTAAATCACCCAACTTATAAGAATAATTATCAAACTAATAAAAATAATTACAGATAATATTGATTTGTCTGAAGAATAATTAACATTGATTTCTGCATTATCGACAACATAAACATTGTTTTGCGTTAATGCTACAGTTACATTGTAAGTTCCACTTTTCAATCTAAGTTTTGTTTGATCACCATAAGTCATACTATTAAAAATACTCCACTCATTTTCACTTAGATTATAAAAAATAATCTTTCTTACATCTTTATATTGTGAATTAAATTCAAGAATTGTACCATCATCTGTAGCATATGAATTTGAAATTATTTTTGGGGTATTTGGTTTAAATTCTTGTGTTCCCAAAAAGACTTTCCCATCTTTATAATTTAAAGGCAAAGCACTCATCAAAATTATCTTTTTCTGATCTAAATCCACAACAGTATTCAAATTTGGCTGTGAAATCTGAATGGGCAGAGTTCCATAATTTAGAATAGTTAAATAATCTCCAGTTATTTTTATTTTGTTTGTTGTATTTCCTCCTCCGTAGTAGTGTCCTTTTTGTTTTTCCTGTGCAGTTAGTTTGTAATTTTCTTCTAGATTTTTGTTATAGCAATATAGTGTTGGTACTTCTTCTCTAAAGTTTATAGTAACAAAGTCCAAAGCATTATCTTTATCACAATCATATAATCCAAAATAATCTTCAACAGGTTCTTCTAGCTTAATTGGTACTTTGAAATAGCTATTTTTAGTGAACACAACAGTAGGGCTGGAATCTTCATTTGCTCCAAAGACTAAAAAATCTCCCACTTTTGTCACTTTCGAAAAATTTCCTTTTATCTGGTCTATAAAAGAAACATTTGTACTGTAAACATATAAGTTTGATCTTGTTGGCAATATAATGTAATCACCATAAGAATATGTGAACAAATTCAATAATGAATTTGTCTGAAAATCTACTGTTTTTTTCCACAATATTTGATTACTTTCTATGCTTATTGCTCTTAGTTGTCCTTTTTCATTCTCTGTGCTCATTATCAATAAATCGTTTTGCCCCTTTTTGTCCAAATCAGGCAAACAGGTTGTGCGTGTGAAATATATATTGTTTATATCGCGAAGATTCTCCAAATAAGTGTATCTTTCGCTGTTATCTGTTTTTATGTTGGTTTTATATATAAAGTTATTTTGAAGAGTTGAGATTACATATTGGCCACAGATAGTTGCTTGTGAAATTGTAAATCTTGTTAACTCTTCTTCACTTTTAACATCATATTTTTGTCTTAGATTAGTTAATTTGTATAGTTCATTTTGTAATGCATATAGTTCTGGCTCTGTGCTTTGTTTTTGTTTTTCTAAAGCTGATTTTTTTGCATTAGTACTAGTTAATTTTTTTCCCAAGTCTGAAATATCTTTGTCTAAATCTTCTACATCATCTTTTTCTGCATTTGCGTCCAAACCCTGTGCTATTTTTGCTTGCATTAACCCGTATTTAATTGTTCTTTGATTTTGAAGATTTTGTAAATCGCTATTATATTGTGCAATCTCATTTGTATAATCATTTATTTCTTTGTTTAAACTCGTGTTAGTTGCGTTTTTTGCAAGGATCTTTTTATTAAGGTCTCCTATATTTTTGTCAAAATCTGTAAGTATAGTTTCAATTTCATCTAATGTTGGTACAAAATTAATATTGAGGAGTTTTTTATTTTCTGGCCTGAAAATTATAACCCCTGCTTTCAAATTAGGAGGATATTTTTTTGGAAATAGCACAATTTCAGTAAACAAATCTTTATCTATGTCCCCATAATCAACAATTTTTTCAATACTCACTTCTTTATTTATGCTTAAAAATCCTGAGCTTCCCTTATAAGTGTATTTAAAAGGGGGTTCTCTTTGAATTGTAAGCTCAGATTTCCCAAGTATTTCTGAAAATGCAGGTTTTGTTTCTAAAGAAGTATATAATACCCCTTTTTTGTATAGTTTTATTCCGTTTGTTATTGTCTCAAGTAATAGATCTTCATTAATTATTTTAATGTTGTAAGATGCTTCTTTTGGAATCTTGTATTTTTTTGTTGTATTTTTTGTTTCAACGTCATAAATAAAAACAAATCCATTTTTATCCACAAAATATAATTTTGGATAAACACAGGTTATTGCTCCTGCATATGTTAGTTTTGATATTTCTTGATTATCAACCATTAATGTTGAAGTATCATTATCAACAAAGTAACTGCTTTTTCCACAACTTTGAATGTTTGCTTGTTGCTGTTTAGAAAAATCACTTTTCTGAGCTTTATTTATAACATTTAAGTAAGCATCAAAGATGATGTACTTTGTTTGTGCATTGTATGAATTTTCGCTGATTTTTATTTGATCATTTATAATTTCTGGTTTAGACATATAATTATCAAATGTAAAACTTTTGATTAGTTCAAAACCACTATTTAAAGAGTAGATTGTTTTTTGACCAAAAATAATTATATTATTGCCTAATAGTTTTATATCTTGAATAGAACTATCTATTTGATATACTTTTGTAAGTGTTACATTTAGGTTTAGTTTGTAAATATTATTTAAAGCACTGACATAAATGTTATCATTTATTTTGATCATAGTATTTGCAATAATTGGTATTGTACTCCCATAAACAGTTATTGACTCGTCATTGGATTTTACTATTTCTCCATTTGATGCATCTAATATTTTTATGCTTGGTGTGAATATGTTTTGTCCAATTATTACTATTTCTTTTTTTGAATCATTTGTAATATCTTCAAATTCCTCAATATTTGAAATATTTGATTCATCATTGTATGTCCAGTTTATTTTACCATTTTCTATTGCATAGACTGTTTGGTTTATAGTGATGTAGTCTGTTTTGTCTGTATTTAAATAGTAACTTTTTTCATTACTTTGACTAATGTCTACTTTTTCATATTTAGAATATACGCCAGGTAGACTTATAGTTAAAAAAAGAAGTAGTAAAATAAATCCTACAAAAATAATCTTGTTTTTCATCTAATATATAATATAGTAAACATATATAAATTTATATCTTCAGTTCTATTATTAACTCTTTATTTTTTACTGGGTATTTTTAGGGGATTGTTTTGGAAATAGAAAAACAAGGATTATCTAATACACAAGTGTTGGAACTAAGGCAAAAATATGGTTTTAATGAGATTAAAGTGGAGAACAAATCCCATTTTCTGAAGCTTTTTTGTCATCAGTTTGTCTCTTTTTTAGTGCTTATTTTGGTTTTTGCGACGATTTTATCTTTTGCTTTTGGCGATGTTTTAGATGGTATTGCAATATTTGCAATAATTGTAATAAATGGAATAATTGGTTTTTTGCAGGAATATAAAGCAGAAAATGCAGTTAAAGCTTTGAAGAAAATGTTGATACCAAAAACAGTAGTGTACAGAAATGGTATTCAGTTAGAAATATCATCTAGGGAATTAGTACCTGGGGACTTAGTTTTTCTATCAGAAGGGGATAAAATACCCAGTGATTGTGATATTTTGCAAGCCTTTGCTTTTAGAGTAGATGAATCTATTTTAACTGGGGAAAGTAAAACAGTATATAAGAAAGAGGGGCAGGTATTTTCTGGTACTTTGGTTACTTCTGGAAAAGCCTATGTTAAAGTAACACATATAGGGAAGGATACTCAATTTGGTAAAATAGTTAGTTTGGTTGCAAAAGAAAAGAAGACAGATAGTCTTTTGAATAAAGAAATGGACAAGCTGTCAAAAAAATTAGGAATTGGTATTCTGATTTTTGTTGTTGTTCTTTTTATTTTAGGATTGATTGAAGGGTTATCTATATATAATACTTTGATTACTGCAATTGCTTTAGGTGTAAGCGCAATTCCTGAAGGCCTCCCTATAATAATTACATTGACTTTAGCTATTGGTACCCAGATTTTGGCAAGAAAAAAAGCAATAATAAGGAAAATGAGTGCAATAGAAACTCTTGGCTCTACTACGACTATTTGTTGCGATAAAACAGGCACATTAACTTTAAATGAAATGACTGTTAAAAAAGTTAAAACTATTTCTTATGAATTTGATGTTCCTGGCACAGGTTATAGTTGGAAAGATAAAATAAACATAGTGAATGATGAAACATCGAAATTATTGGATGTTTGCGAGAACTGCAATAATTCAAATGTTGAGAGTTATATTATTGGCGATTCAACAGAAGTGGCTTTAAAAGTTTTGACTAGGAAAGCAAATTGTGTTAATAAGTGCAAGGAATTGGATGAAATTCCATTTTCATCTGAAAGAAAAATGATGTCCACTTTGGTTTTTTGTAACAGTAAAAAACAAATTTTTACAAAAGGTGCTTTTGAAGAAGTAATTAAAAAAAGCAGTTTTATTTTAGATAAAGGAAGAGTAAGAAAAATAGACTCCACAGATAAAGAATTGTTTACAAAAATAAACACAGAGTATTCTGAAGATGCTCTGAGAGTTATTGCTTTTGCATACAAAGACTACACAAAAGATTTTGATGAGGAGAGTTTGATTTTTGTTGGATTAGTTGGAATGATAGATCCTCCAAGGGAAGATGTTCCTGGTGCTCTGGCTTTAGCAAAAGGTGCTGGTATTAAAGTAAAAATTATAACCGGCGATAATAATTTAACTGCAAAAGCAATTGCCAAGAGAATTGGTCTGCCTCATGAGAACGTTGTTTTGGGTTCGGAAATTGACAAAATGACTGACAATGAATTAAAAGAAGTTATTAGAAAAACACACATATTTGCAAGAACAAACCCAGAACATAAATATAGAATTGTTTCTCTGTTGCAGGAAATGGGCGAGATTGTAAGCGTAACAGGAGATGGTGTAAATGATGCTCCTGCTTTGAAAAAGAGTGATGTTGGAATAGCAATGGGAATTAAAGGAACAGAAGCAACACGCGAGGTTGCTGATATTGTTTTGAAAGATGACAATTTTGCAACAATTATTTCTGCAATATCTGAAGGCAGAAGGTTGTATGCAAATATTCTTCTATTTGTCAAGTTTATGCTTTCTGCGAACTTTGGAATGTTGATTTTTGTAGCAATTTTATCTTTAGCAAGACTCCCCCTACCATTATTAGCTTTGCAAATTTTATGGATTAATATTGTAACTGATTCCCTTCCTGCATTAGCATTAGGAATGCAGGGTGCAGAAGAAAACATAATGCGAAGGACTCCTGCACCAAGACACGCAAATCTTTTTGTGAAGTTCTGGAAATTTATACTAATCACTTTAGTTTTTTATATTCTTGCTTGTTTAGTTGTTTTCTGGTATGGTTATGTTTTTGATAAAGGGCAAGGTATTGATTTGAATGATTTTTCACAGCCAAGCAAAGCACGTACTTTGGTTTTCACACAGATTGTTGTTATGGAATTAGTTTTAGCATTCTCCTGTGCTTATAAACGACAAGAGTTTTTCTTTAAAGGAATAAAAGCTGTTCTTTCGAATTGGTATTTAATTGGTGCTGTTTTGATTTCTTTTGGCCTGCAATTAATTGTTGTTTATCTCCCCTTTTTCCAACTATTTTTCAAAACTGTTCCTTTAAATATTTATGATTGGTTAATTATATTTGCTCTTTCTTTGTTAATGTTATTTGTTCCATTATTTGAAAGATTATTAGAAAAAGCAGTAAGAAAAAAAGAAATCACAGGTTAGAATTATGCCATTAATATATATCCATTTAATATTTGATGTACTTTTAATTGGTTTTATTTTTGTTTTTGACAAAGAGTTGCGTAATCAATTTCTTAAAAATAAATTAGTTTTGCTTTGGTTATCTTTAGTTGTTTTTGGATCAAATATAATAGATATAGATCATTTATTAGCAAATCCAATATACGACCCCAACAGATGTGGAATAAATTTCCATCCGTTGCATAGTTGGTATTTTATGCCAGTATGGGTTTTGGGCATGTTATTTAGGAATAAATATATAAGGTACTTTTGTTTAGCAGTTCTTTTGCATTTATGGTTAGATTATATGGGTTGTATTGGTTTGTTATAAAACTAAAAAACGCCAACTAGAAAGTTAACTTGCTTTTTTTAATTTGAATTCCTTTTTTTGTACCTCTTGTTATTTCTATTACATTTGATTTTTTAGGCTGGAACTCTTTTATTAAATAGTTTATTGCTTTGTCTGGGCATGTTTTACCACAGGTATAAATATCCATTGCGCAATACTCGCTTTCAGGAAATGTATGTATGCTTAAATTGGATTCTGAGATTGTGATAACAACACTAACTCCTTGAGGACTAAATTTATGGCTAAAAGAATTAAGAATATGTCCCTTGGCTTTAACAACAGCTAATTCCATATCTTTCTTTATTTTTTTTATGTTGTTTAGCTTGTCTGGTTTAACACCCCAGAACTCTGCAACAAAATGTTTGCTTTCAGTTTCCAATTTAGTCTCATCTCCTTTATTTGAATTGTAAAGAATATGCATTTTGGCTTGTAATAGTTTTTTTAGTTGACAAGTTCAATTTGTTTTCCTATTCTAAAAAATTAGAAATATTTATAATTAAAAAGGAATGTTTAAAAACTTATTCCCGTTTTTGCCTTTTTTGTTTAAATTAGGCATATTTTACATAAGCATATAAATATTATTGCCATAATTTATACGATCCTAATTATTTAAATGATCTGGTGGTTTTATGCAATGCGATATTTGTGGCAAGGAGACAAGAGTCTTTTTGACCGAGATGGAAGGTGCAAAGATTTATGTTTGTGGTTTGTGTAACCCTTCTGGTGATGGTAAGGTTGCAAGACAACAAAGAACAGAGTTTAGTTCTGATTTTGTAAGAAAAACCTATGTACCCAAATTTGCAATGCGTAAGCAAGAACCATTTGATTTAAATAATTACGATTTAACAGAAAATAGTTCTGAACAGATTCGTAAACTAAGAGAGTCAAAGAATCTGAATGTAGAAGACTTTGCAAGAACACTTTATGTTACTGCATCCTATCTTTTGAAGGTTGAGCAAGGCAAGTTGAAACCTAGTGCAGCTTTGCTTTTAAAATTATATGAAAAATACAATTTACTTTTGGTTAACAAAATTCCTGGCAAAGAACCAGAACCAAAAAAAGACTTTCCACAAAGACCAACAATTGAAAGAAATTTACCAGAAAGAAGATTTGAAAACAAAAGATTTGAACCAAGAAAATTTGAAGGCCAAAAAAAAGAAGAAAAGTTTCTAGGCTCAAAAGAAATTTATGCACCCGAAGAACAAAAATGCGAAGGTATTGAAACTGTAAACCACAACAACAAAAAAAAACTAATCCTCTAAACATGTTATTTTTATGTGCTGCGAGGTTATGACTTGTAAATTAATTTAATAATGGTGTTGATATTGATGAGTTGGTTTTTTTGGCTTTTATTAATTCTTGTTTCATTTGCTTTTGCACAACTCATGAAATATGCATTTAATGCAAAGCTTTATCTTTTTTTAATATCAATGGTATCAAGCAAGAAAGCAGTTAAGATATTAGATTGGTTTGAACGTGATAAATTTTGGTTAGAGCTATCCAAAATAGGTATTTTTCTTGGCTTTGGTTTTTTTGGTATTCTCTATTGGTACATCCACAGTCTTTTGCAGGGCAAAAGAAAAGATATTCTCCCATTCATTGGTTATTCTATATCAATTTTAATAATTGGGTTATTATTGGGTCAATTTGGGTCAATGAATAACTCCACATTTTATGTTCTCAATGTAATTGTTTTCTTTTTCTTTGGTTTTGCAGGTTTTGGCATTCTGCTTTTGGGTTATCAGGCATTTTACATTATCAAAGGATATATTTCGGGCAGGGTTTCATGTCCTGGTGTAGTGCCTGTTATTCCTGGAGTTACTATTCCTGGCACTGATTTAAAGATTCCTTTTTTCGAAGGTTGGTTAGCACTGATAATGATTATGATAGTTCATGAGTTAAGCCATGGTGTTTTGGCACGAAAAGTAAATATTTATGTTAAATCATTTGGTCTTTTATTGTTAGGATTTTTTCCAATAGGTGCTTTTACTGAACCTGATGAAAGAGAATTGCAAAAAGCAAAGACCAGAGACCAATTATTAGTTTATTCTTCTGGCCCAACATTTAATTTACTTTTTGCACTTGTTGTTTTCTTATTAAGTTTAGGACTGACGCTAATTTTTGGTTCTTATCTAATTACAAATCAGACGCAGAGTGTTGATGGCCTGTATTTAGTGGCTGTTTCAGATTATTCTGGAATGTGCAATTTAGGAGTAAAATCTCAGAACACTTCTTCGCTTAATCCTTTATTTTCGCAATTAGATAATAACAAAGAATCTTTTTTCAAAGAATATAGTGCAAGGATTGTTTCTTTGGACTCGAATTTGATTTTTACAAGATTAGACTTCTCAAAAACTTTAAAAGAAGCAATAGACAAAAACAAAACCACTGTTGAACTAGTTCTCTTTGTTGAAGACATTAACAAAACCAAATCTCTTTACTACACTGCAAACCTCTCTTTAAATACTGATAAATCTTTAGGAATTAAAAGTGTTGAGAAACCAAAAGAAAATCATCCATTTAACTTTTGGTATTTGTTTTTAGTTTTCATACTCACAACAATGCAATGGACTTACTTGTTAAGTTTCATGGTAGGTCTTTTCAATTATATTCCAATAAAACCATTAGATGGTGGCGCTATGCTACCACACCTGGTGGACGAATTCATTCCCAAGTACACACGAGAAGAAAAACGCAAGAAGATAATTGGAATTGTAGGTTGGACAATAATCATTTTATTCCTAACTTTGATTTTGATTAATGCCTTGCCTTTGTTTATTTAATTATTTGTTAAAGTCTAATTTCTTCTTCCAGCCATTCTATATGTTCGTTTTTTCGTCTCCAAAACAAATCTTCCCAAACATAATGAAAAGCTAATTTCTCAAACCCTTTGAATCTTTCAAAGAATTTCATCAACTTTTCTGTTGAAACCAGTTCTTTGTCAAACAATAATCTAGATAAGATTTTCTGCTCCCAAGGAGGAATAGTTTGCAAAGAATCCAAAAAATAAAAATCTTCAAATAGTAAATATTCTACTGAAGCAGGGCCTATTCCATATAATTTTAGCATTTCTTTTCTCACTTCTTCTTTGCTCTTTTTTCTAAGGCTAAATTCGTCTATTTCTTTATTTGCAAATTGTTCTGAAAAATTTTTAAAGAATTTCGCTCTGTATCCTACTTTCAAATCTCGCAATTCTTGTTCTGAAACAGAATTCATTTTTTCAGGTTTCCAAAATACAGATAAAGTTTTATTATCAAACTTTATCTTGTAGCCCAACATTTCAAACAAGTTTTCTAACATTTGGACAGATCGTCTAACTGTTGCATTCTGAAGAACAATATAAATTATTAAAGTTTCATAAAGGGAGTTTGCAGCAATTGGTTTCATGCCTTTCCATTTTTTGACAAATTTTCCAAGGATTTTATCTTCTTTATATTTCTCACAAAATGCAGAAATATCCTGATCTAAATTAAATCTCCATCTTAGTTCTGGAATTAATTTTGCTATAAAAGTTTCAGACAAAGTATTTTCAGAATAAACAATTACTTTTATTTTTGGTTTTTCTATTGTGCCTTTATTTTCTATTTTCAATCCTAATTTATGTTCTTGCCAAATCATAGTAATCCAATATTTGCCTTTTTCCCAAACATTATCAGAAGAAGGAAAATGAGATGGCTTGTAAAAATTAGCATCAAAGTTATAGGGGCTTTTTGGAATTATTGTAAAAGGTATTTTCTTGTTTAAAATTATAGTAGCCATGGTTTATCACCAGTTTTATCTGCAATTGAATTGCAACTAAAAGTTTTTGTTTTTCTAACTAAACTCAATTCTTTTATTTGTTTTCTTTAAATGTGAAATAGTTTTATTCTGTACTGATTATCAATAGAATATGTGACATATAGTATATCATAGTATTGAAAAGTGATTTTAAAAACATTGCTATTTTGTATCAAAACCTATATATTTAATAGGTTTAAGTACATTATGGCATTAAAATGACCGGGGCGCGACTCGAACGCGCGATCTTCAACTTTCTCCCTATCCTTTTCTTTTTCACAAAAAGAAAAGCCTAAGTTTGCCAAAAGAAAAACTTAGGTTGCTTCGCAACTTGTTTCTTTGCGAAACCCCATATCAAAATGGCTCTGCAAGAGAGCTTTTGACAGGATGTAAAAGATTTGTACCAACAGGTGCAAAATCTTCTACACTCTGCTTTCTTTACAAAGAAAGCGGTGGTAGGAGGTTGATGCCTTATCCAACTCGGCTACCCGGCCAAGTGCAAGGGCCGGGATTCGAACCCGGATCTAAAGCTTGGGAAGCTTCAATCCTAACCATTGGACGACCATTGCTTAGGTAAATTTAGTAGAATAATACTTTTAAAGGGTACTTATGCATATAATATATAAGAAAAACTCTATTTATTAGATTAACCAATATATACAATTATACTGTTTAGTGGTAAGATGACAAGATATAATGAAGCTGAGAAGCTAAAGAAGGCACATGATAATATAATGGCTTTGCCTGAAAATGAATTAAAAGATTGGCCTGAAGTAAAAGGCTACGATTTTGAAAACCCCTTTAATATAGGTGCATTTTTGGAATCTCTTTATAATACTGGTTTTCAAGCAACAAATTTATACAAGGCAATGAGAATCTTTCAGATGATGAAAGAAGACAAAGCAACAATATTTTTTGGATTTACATCTAATATGGCAACGTCTGGCATAAGAGAAATAATTACTTATTTAACAAAACAAAGGATTGTAGGGATTTTGGTTACTACTGCTGGTGGTGTTGAAGAGGATATTATTAAAACACACAAACCATTTGTTTTGGGGTCATATGATGCAGATGGAAAAGTATTAAGAGATCAAGGGATTAACAGATCAGGAAATATTTATGTTCCAAATGATAGATATATTTTTTTAGAAGGCTTTATGAACAATGTTTATAATAAAATGTATGATGAACAAAAGAAAACAGGAAAAATCTTCAATACTTGTGATTTGATGAATTTTATTGGCGAGTTGTTAGATTATTATGAGGGTAAGGAATCAAGTATTTGTTATTGGGCTTGGAAAAATAAAATACCTTTATTTTGTCCTGGTTTTACAGATGGCTCTTTAGGGGACATTTTATTTTTCTTTAAACAAAGACATCCTGATTTCAAAGTGGATATTACAGATGATATTGTTGCAATAACAAAAATTGCAATTAATGCAGAAAAAACAGGAATAATTGCATTGGGCGGTTCATTACCTAAACATCATATTGCAAATGCAAATCTATTTAGAGATGGTGCAGATTACGCAATTTACATGACAACAGCTCAAGAATATGAAGGCTCAAATGCAGGTGCAAATATTGAAGAAGGCAAGTCTTGGGGAAAAATAAAACCAGATGCAAAAGCAGTAAAAGTTGTTGGTGACTGCTCAATTACATTTCCTTTGCTGGTTGCTGGTCTATTGTATTTAGAAAAAGAAAACAAAAAATAGTGCTACAAGAAATCAGCACCTTTGAAATTTTTTGCTTTTAATCTGTTTATTAGTTCTTGGTTTTTTGGTACTTTCTCAGATACTTGCCTGTCACCAATTTTATTTTCAG
>PEXK01000039.1 GCA_002779075.1 Candidatus Diapherotrites archaeon CG08_land_8_20_14_0_20_30_16
GTTTATGCCTAGATTTTCAAATAAAGCATTTAATTCATTAAAATCATCATATAAATTTCTAATTATACTTTCTAAAGAATTCCAATTTACATTTATTTCTTTTGACAATCTTTCTTCCATATCTAAAAGAGTTACTTCTAAATCTTTTGTTAAAACAAAATGATCTGGATTATTCAAATCACCATGAGAAAATCCTTGTCTATGCATATGTGCAACAACATCTAAAATTTGATTTAAAACTAATGCTTTTTCTGCAGGTCTTAAAAAAGCAAATTTAAGACCTATTGATTCTCCATGACCATGGTACAATGCAATTCCTCTATGCCCTATACCGTCATATTTTGCTAAGCCTAATAATTGATCAAAAACAGGTTTTTCCAATTTTACTCCTTTTTGCCTTGCTCTTTGCCCCAAGATAAATGATTCTTGAGAAGTTCCATGCTTAGCATAATACCTAATTCCGTTTGAATGACTAAATTCTGTTACAGTCATAGACACTCTTTTTGTCCTAGGTAAATGAGAATGAATAACCATAATAAAACATAATGTAAAAAGAATATATACCTTTTCATTATATTAATAATATGCATTTTCACACTATTCATTACCCGAAGGATGAAATTAAACATAGAGATACTGCTGAATGGTGGTACTTTAATGGATTTTTGCAAAGCAAAATTGGACAGTTTGCATACATGCACACTTTATTTAGAATTGACTTAAGAAATGCAGAATATTTGAAATTGCTGCCACTACACAAAAAAATATTTAATGATTTTTATTTTGCACATTCAATGTTATTAAATTTGAAAACAAACGAACTGAAAACAGAAATTAAATATCACGTAACACCTACAAAAGAATCATTCAAACAAGATTTATTATTTTTTGAATATGACAATTGCGAATTATTAGAAAAACCAATTTTTAATTACTTTTTAAAAAATAGTTTTGTTGAACTAAATCTGCACAATAAAAAAAAACCATTACTAGAAAATAAAAAAGGAATAATAAAAAACAATAAGTACTATACTTATTATTACAGTTTAACCAATCTTCATACTGTGGGAGCAATTAAATGGAAAAACAAATTAATTAAAGTTAAAGGAAAAAGCTGGCACGATCATCAATGGATGAACAATATGCAACCAGATGTAAAATGGGATTGGTTTTCAGTGCAATTAAATAATAATGAAGAAATGGTAGTAAATAGAATGAAATCATCAAATGAAAATAATTGGATTATCTATGCAACCATGATTGACAAAAAACAAAAACAAAAAACAACTCACAACATTATTTTCAAACCTCAAAAAACAATCAAATTAAAAAGAATGGAATACCCTATTTATTGGATTATTGAATTGCCAGATTGGAAGATTAAACTAGATATCAAAGCAATGCACAAGTCACAACAAATGGATTACAAACTTTTAAAATATTGGGAAGGTCCAACAAAAATAATTTGCACACAAAATAAAAAGAAAATAAAAGGATTAGGGTTTTTGGAAATGGTTCATTAGAGAATAATTATGATTCATGATATTGCCTGAATAAATAAATACTTTAGATATCTACTACTATCTCTATTTGCATTTGGATTAGTGTACAATATAATTATGAAAGATATATTTTCTATAATTGCTACTTTGTTATCTCCGTTGGCAATATATGTTCCACATGTTCTAAGACTCTTTAAAGTAAAAGTGCCAGAAGATTATATTTTTCCATATTATATTCTTTTGTTTTTAGGGGTGTTTTTGGGAGAATCGATAGGAATATATTTAATGACATACTGGTGGGACAAAATAGTTCATGCATTTAGCGGAGTCTTATTGTTTATTTGGGGGCTGGCAATAGTTTACAAACAAGAATCAATAAAAAGCATTAAAAAGAATTTAACAAGGGCTTTTGTATTTGCATTCTTTTTCGCAATATTTATTGAATGTTGCTGGGAACTTTTTGAAATTGGTAATGATACTATAATAGGAACAAACATGTTGCAAGACGGAACAAGAGACACAACTTTAGATATGACCTTTGAAGCTTTTGGTGCAATAATAGGATCTATACTTGCATATATTACTTTAAATGTTAAAAAAATCTGGATTCTAGATATTTATTTAAAAGATTTAAGACCGTAATCCAATTTTCTTTGCTTCTTTTCTTGTGAGATTTCAATTTTCATAGAATCAAAAACAGGTGTCAAGATATATCCTTCTTTCATATTTCCAAAAATCTCACATTTCTGAGGAGTTTTCCAAACATAATATGCAACGTATGCACAAAATATTGAATCCAGCAAATCCTCATAATCTTTTAATGACTTTAGGTTCAATTTATCTATTTCTTTATGGGCTATTTCTTCTGGCAAATTTAAATCCTGCAAATTTTTCAAATGATTTTGATATTTTCTGAATGCTTCACAACGAAATTCAAAATTTCTTTTAGGTTTTGCTTTGTATGGAATCACTTTATCCAAAGAAAACAAAACAACCATTGAAGGATGAGGAAATACTTCAAAAATCTTTCTTGATTGTTCCTTTTCTTTTATTATAGGATTATGTTCAAAACCAACTCTTTCAAAACGTTGAACTAAAGTCTCTCCTCTTATTGTGTCTGACCATTGAAGAAATCTTTCTCTGTTCGAGGGGTGGCAACCAGCATTATATTTTCTGAAATACTTGCCCACTAACTCTTCTGCTATTCTTCTTCCTTTTTGATTGGGAACCACTAAAGGAGCATCTATTGCAACAAGACAATTCTCTTTACCAACAATTTTGTTAATGTAATTTATTATTTCATCATCAGAATATAAAACAATACCAGAAACAAAATTAGCTTTATTATTTTCTTCTTTTAAAACAGTAATACCAGAACCATTTTTCTTGGACCATGCCAAATCAATGCCTACAAAATACATAAATAGAAAAAGCTACAAAGAAATAAAAAGAGAAGGGGTTTATTTTGAAAAGTCCTTTTTTAAAAACCAAAAGCAATATACTTGTTGTGGCGTAAATATAATATGAACAATTTTTTCAAAAAAGTAAACAAAATAGTCAATAAAGTATTACCGTATACTTTAATTCTATTATTAATAATTATTATTGCAGAAATGTTCTTTGACATTCAAAATGAAAATATTATTTTGGCGATAAAAATATCAGATGGATTTATAATTGCAGTATTTGTTTTAGACTTGGCATTTTTATATTATAAATCGAAAGATTTAATTTTCTTCTTCAAAAATTATTGGCTTGACATTCTTGCCGTGCTGCCTCTTGGATTGATGTTTAGAGTAGGAGAAAATATTTTTAAGATTGGGGCTGAAGCAGAAAAGATTTTTATTGGACAAAGAGTATTACATGAAGTGGCACAAGCAGAAAAACTAATTAAATTTACATCAAAACTGGAAGAAGGCGCAAAAATATTTAGATTCCTAGAAGAATTCGCAAAAGTGTTTAGATTTATTCCAAAAACAATAGATTACATAAAAGGAACAGATTTATTTACAAAGTTATATTATTCCTATCGTGATGAAAAAACAAATTATGATGGAATCAGAAAATATGGCAAGATATAAATTTGGGTTTGATTTTAAATTTTCATATTTAGTTTATCCTAATTTATTTTCTAATATTGGTTGTCTTGTAAATGTAAATGTTCCTTGCACAAGTAACGATTTGACATCTTGAAGACAATTAGAATTGTATGAAATGTCACTAGACCATGTACCAGACATTGTATCTTCTGTTTGTGATCTGATTGTTAAACTAAATTTATCAGAACAATTTGGAAATTTTTTTCCACCATAGTAGCTATCTATAAAATAACCTGGTTGAAGATCTTCTTCTAAATTCTCATCAACAATAATATCCATAAATATACTATCATTATTGTTACCAACCAAATCACTAGTATCTATTAATTCTACCTTTACAGGAATATCTTTTACTGTGCCACCAAATATTGTCATACCGTCAGGCAAATTACTTGTCCTTGTTTGTGAGATTACTTTTTGTTCACCACTTATTACTTTTTGAAAAGAAAAAAAGCGGTTATTCATACCTTAATGCATCAATTGGTTTTAATTTTGATGCAGTTCTTGCTGGTGCTAATCCAGAAACAATTCCTATAATTGTTGATAAAATAATTGCAAAAATAATTAATTCTGGGGTTATTAAAGTTGAACCAAAATCTCTTGGCAAAGTTCCAGAAATTCCCGATTCAACAAAAATTTCACAAGATTTAAATGATTTAAACAAATCTAATCATAAAAGACCAATAGGATTTTTTTTAATATCTCCAATTATGGGATTTTTAGGAGCAATAATCGGCGCAATATTAGTTTATTTTTTAATGAGTAGAATAACAAGAACGCAACAAGTACAAAAAAAGAATACTAAAATAATATTAAACTTCTTAACAGACCCAGAAAAGAAAGTTATTGAATTATTATTAAATAATCATGGAACTACATTTCAATATGAATTAAATAGAATTCCTGGATTATCAAGAGTTAAAACCTATAGAATATTACAAAACCTAGAAAATAAAAAAATAATAACTAAGGAAAACTTTGGGAAAGTAAATAAAGTTGTTTTGAATAAAGAACTATTTGAAGTTTTAAAGGAAAATTAAAAATTCTTCTAGTGCTCCTGTCAGAAGTTAAGAATTATTCTAATAACCATTTCCAAACTGGTTTAATAATTATATTCTTTTTATCAATTGTTATTGTTTTTTCAGTATCATAAGTTAAGATTAAACCTTCTTTTAAATTAAATTCATTCATGGCACTCATTATACCATTAATTTCTCTTTTTTCATTATTTTCATTTAATTCCCATGAAACTTGAACTAATTCTTTTGGTTTACCATTTTCTGCAATTAAAAAATCACACTCTTTATCAGAATAATCTTTCCAATAATATAATTCCTTGCGCTTTCTAAACAATTCTATTGCAACAATATTTTCTAAAACCTTGGATTTATCATATTCTGTTTTTGCAATCCGATTAATAAAACCAACATCAATAGCATAAACTTTTTTTGTAGATTGTTCTTGAGACTTATGAGAATATGAAAATTTTGGTAATACAAATAATAAATATGCGTCCTCTAAATATGAAATATAATTCTTAATTGTTTCTGGAGCAATAGAAAATTGTTCTGCTTCTTTAGTATATGAAAAATATTTTCCATATTTATATAACAAATCTATTGCTAAAGATTCAATAACAGATTTTTCTTTAATGGTATATCTATAAATAATATCTTTGTAAATTACATCTTTTATTAAAATATTTAAGTCTAAACCTCTATTCAATACAACATCAGGATATCCTCCATAAATCATATAGTCATCAAAATGTTTTTTGATTTTAGAAATATCTTTCAAATTATATTTATCTATTTTATTTTTATCTTTAATTGTTATAATATCTTTGAAAGTAAATGGCAAAATTAAAAAATCAGTATGTCTCCCAGTTAAAAAGGTTCCTAACTCTTTACTTAATAATTTAGAATTAGAACCAGTAATAAAAACATTATATGTTTTTGCCAAAGTATTGACAAATTTTTCCCAACCATTAACATTTTGAATTTCATCAAAGAAAATTGTTTTAAACTCTTTTATTATTTGATTCCCGGCAATAATCAAATTATTAAAATCGTCTATTTTAAATTTACTTAATCGTACATCATCAAAATTAACATACAAAACTCTATTATTATAAATTTCTTTGCCCAAGGATAATAAAAAATAGCTTTTTCCAGCACGTCTGGGCCCAGTAATAATTTTGATCAATTTTGCTTTATAATCAATAATATTTAATTCTGAACGTTTAAAGATAATGTTATTTAAATCTGCCTTTTGCTCATTTATAATGATTTTTAATTCTTCTATATTCATAACAAAATAACAACCGAACAACTTAAAAAGTATGAGGTTTGTCTTTGACTTTCGACAGATAGTCTAAGGTTTATCCTTGACTTTTAAGAGTTACTCCTATAATACTCTCTTAAATACTTCAACTCCCAAGACAGGAGGATTTGAAAATACTTAATATATGGCCTCGAAATGGCTTCGATGAGAAGAGCTTTCGGGTGCTTAATAAAATTTTGCTTATTGAAAAGAAACTTTATTATGCCCCTGTCGGGAGTTGAACCCGAGTCACGAGATTGAGAATCTCATATGATAACCGCTACACCACAGGGGCGAGGCCTTTCTTTCTTTTAGAAAAAGAACGGAAAGTACATCGTGTAAAAGATTCTTGAAAGAATCTTGTACAAGTATGTTACAAACATTCGCCTTTGTAACACCGTCTGTCCAAAGAAAGAAAACAGTGCTTCGCAATCTATTAGATACTATATTTGGGTGAATAAGGATTTATAAAAGTAATGCAAATAGTTTATAATGAATTGTACCATTCTTCATATTCTTTGTGATTTTTAAAACACTTTACAACTGTAATAATATTATTTTCGACTTGAAACGAAAACCTTGTAGAATTTGTAACTTTTTCAACAAAATAAGGCAAACTGTATTTTAAATGTTCCCTTGGTACAAAAGACTGCTTCAATTTAATAAAATGTTTTACAAATAAAGAATTCAATTGTTCAGACATCTTTCTAAGATCTTTTCTTGCTCTTTCAGCAACTATTAACTCATAGGTCAATATTACACCTTAAATTCTTTCCTAATCTCAGCCAAAGTATATAATTTTTCACCGCTGGCTTTAATTTGTTTCATTTCCTGTTCTGTCTTTTTTCTAACTTTTTTTACTTCATCTAAAGTAACAGTATCCCAAAAATTGTACTCCCTACCAAAAAGCAACAAAGCAAATCTTATGGCTTCTGCTTTTGTTTTAACAACACCATTCTTAATAGCATTATCAACAACACTTTCAGTATAACCCTCTAAACTAACATTTACAATCATAATCAATCACACATAAATATACCACGATATATTTATAAATATTGTGTGTAATCTGTGCATTTTCTCTAGCATGCATTGCTACTTTAAAGCACAAATCTAAAAGTAGGCAATAGAATTTAAAGAGTTTGAAAGATATTTGGAATAAACTAAAATGCCTAAACTAAGTCTTAGAATTATTCCGCATTAGATCAAAATAATCTTTATATGTTGTTTTACCGGGAATCCCGGTAGTCTACAGTATACGAAGAATTCCCGTAATTTTGCGAAGAGAACTGGTTTATAAAAGAATTAATAGAATTATGCTATGATTCCAGCACGAAATTTGTAAATGGAACATCAATAATGCTATACAAACCAAGTTTTAGGTATCTCGATGAAAAGAAGAAAAAAATTTACAAAAAAGAGGAGCAAAAGTTTTTGAGTAGAAACTAATTTTTGATTTTACCATTTTAATTTTACCATAGCAATAAAACTTCATTATTGCCTTTCTTTTAAGAATTTGAAAACTGCATTTGATGCAATTGCCCCTTCTCCTGCTGCAACAATTGCCTGTTTGAAATGAGGATGGGTAGCAGTTACATCACCTGCTGCAAAAAGGCCTTCAACATTTGTTCTCTGCCATTCATCAACAATAATAAATCCAGCATTGTCAAACTTAACACCCACATCTTTCAAAAACAAAGTCTGTGGGATTGCACCAATTTCAGGAAACAAACCATCAAGCAAAAACGCATTATTTTTGCCTTCAATTTCCATCATAACCTTTTCAAGTTTTTTCTCACCAGAGATCTCAACTACCTTTGAGTTAAAAATAATTTCAATATTTTTACATTCATTAATTTTTGAACTATAAATTGGCTGACATTTTAATTTATCTTGCCTGTAAAAAAGAATTACTTTTTTGCAGTACTCAGAAAGCAACAATGCAGCTTGTGCAGCACTATCGTTTCCACCAATCACCCCAATAGTCTTGTTCTTAAACATTCTAGCATCACAAGTTGCACAATAGGACACACCATTTCCAATAAATTTTTCTTCTCCAATTCCCAAATGCCTGCTAGCCAACCCATTTGCAATAATCAAAGCCCTACACTTAAGAACTTTAGAATCTATAGTCTTTAACACAAAATTTTTTCCTGATTTTTTAATTTCAATAACAGTATCATTTAGAATTTCTGCATTAAATCCTTCAACAGCATGTTGGCGAATTTTCTGAACAAGCTCAAACCCTGAAATTACCTTAATGCCTGGCCAATTTGAAATTTCGTGTGATTTTTCAAGCATTCCATAATCTGTGCCAATAATTTTAAACTTTAATTTATACACACCAGCATAAATTCCAGCAGTTAAACCAGCGGGTCCGCTTCCTAAAATAACCAAATCCAAAACAACCATAAGAATAATAACCAGAAACATTATTTAAAGATATTCCTGTTAAAATTAACACTTGTAAATTAGTTATTGTAAAAATTCTTGGTTCTGTAGAAATAAAACCAATAAAATATTTTTATTTGTGTAGGTTTGTTGGCGAAATTATTTAGCATCAAAATGGCTTTTGTAGAAAAGAGCTTTTGATGTATAAGTAAAAAGTTTGAAATTGTTTATTTGTTTCACAACTTTTTACTTTAGTTCAATTTCCACATATACCCTATCTGGCATTTCTATTTGCATGACTTTTTTTAAAACTAGTTCATTTGCGTAAATATCAATCATGCGCTTATGCACTCGCATTTGCCAATGCTCATAACTTTCAGTGCCACCACCGCAAGGACTCTTTCTTGTAGGAACAATCATCTTCTTTGTTGGAAGATAAATTATACCCGTATGCTTAATACCTGATTTCTCAGCAATTTCAATAATGTTCTTGCAAACATTATCCAAAAGCTTCATCTCAGGACTGCTCAATTTTACCCTTGCATATGATGTCATAAAATCACTTTATTTTTATGAACGTGTCAAAATGGTTTTGAACTTTTGACACTTCGTAAAAGTTTTGTAATTTTTGAATTCAAAACTTCTACGCTCTGTTGTAATTTCTTGATTTTTCTGAAAGAAATTATCAACTATGTCATCGTTAATCACTTATTAAAAAAATAAATAAAAATAAAAAATAAAAAGGCAACTCTAAAGGGGAATACATCCCCTTCAACAGCCCCTTTTAATATTAATTCTTTACTAGATCTATAATTACCCCTGCAGCAACAGTTTGGCCCATATCTCTAATAGCAAATCTACCCAAAGCTGGGAAGTCCTTGAACTTTTCAACACAGATTGGTTTCAAAGGCTTCACTTTAACTATTGCAGCGTCTCCTGCTTTCAAGAATTTAGGATTCTCTTCTAAAGTTGCACCTGTTTTTGGATCTAATTTCTTTACTAATTCTGTTACGGTACAGCTTTGTTGCAAAGTGTGAATATGGAATACTGGAGTATATCCTGCAGCAATTGCTGTTGGATGTTGTAAAACAACAATTTGGGCAGTAAATTCCTTAACAACTGTTGGTGGGCTATTAGCAAATCCAACAACATCACCTTTAGACATATCTTCTTTAGTCCACCCTCTTACACTAAAACCAATATTATCTCCTGGCTTAGCTTCAGTCAAAGCTTGGTGATGTGATTCAATACTTCTTACTTCAGCTGGTTTATTTCCAGGCATAACAACAACCTTATCATTAGGTCTCATTATTCCTGCTTCAACTCTGCCAACAGGTACCAAACCTATTCCTTTTATATTGTAAACATCTTCAATAGGCAATCTCAATGGTTTATCAGTAGGCAAACTAGGTAGTTCAATAATATCTAATAATTCTATCAAAGGCTTACCTGTATACCATGCCATCTTATCTGATTTCTTAACAACATTATCTCCAATCCATGCTGAAAGAGGGATTAAAGTAATTGCATCGTCTTTGAAACCTGAGCCAATCAAAAGCTTCTTTGCAGCTTCTGAGACTTCTTTATATTTTTTCTCATCATAATTTACTACATCCATTTTATTTACTGCAATTATAATTTTCTTTATGCCCATAACTTGAGCAATAAATGCATGTTCTTTAGTTTGAAGTTGTACTCCTTCAGGGGCAGCAACAACTAAAACTGCAGCATCTGCCTGGCTTGTTCCTTTAATCATGTTTTTAATAAAGTCCCTATGCCCAGGCGCATCAATTATAGTAATATTTCTATGTGGAGTAACCAATTTCTTATAATTAACATCTATTGTTACTCCTCTTTCTCTTTCTTCTTTTAGGTTATCCATCAAGTACGCAAAAGCAAAAGACCCTTTACCTCTTGATTCTGCTTCTTCCTTTAACTTTCTATATTCAGTTTCAGGAAGCATACCTGAGTCATACATCATTCTACCAACCAATGTAGATTTACCGTGATCTACATGACCGATGAATACAATATTATAGTGCCCTTTTTCAGCCATTTTTAAATCCCCCCAAATTTAAGATAAACACACTAAACAGTAAAATTTTATATACTGCTAGGATTACTTATAAGATATATATATTAAGTAAAAAATATAAAGCCAACCTAGAACCAAATATCTATTTTACCTTTAATCCATGTAATATGATGCATCTTTAGGTTGTGGTTCCATACCTTTTCTTGTTCTTATTTCTGTTATTAACTTCTTTTGCATATCATGAGGCAACATTTCATAGCCTTCATATTCTGCTGTCCATATAACCTTTCCTTGGGTTACTGATCTTGATGCCTGGCTAAACCCAATAAGCTCTTTAACTGGTGCAACACCAATAATTATTGTTTCTTCACCTTGGGTCTTTATACTTTCTAATCTTGCTCTTCTATTCTGCAATTCTTTTGTCATTGCACCTAAATATTCATTAGGGATTGATAAATATAATCTTTGTTTAGGCTCAAAAATAACAGGATTAGAAGATAACATTGCACAATATAATCCTCTATTTATTGCAGGAATAACTTGTGCAGGGCCTCTGTGAATTGCATCCTCGTGCAGAGTAGCATCATCAATATAAACAAAAATTCCTACTACTTTTTCGCCAGCTAAAGGCCCCTTATCTGTAGTTTCATTGAAGCCTTGAATTAATAATTCTTTTACTTCTAATAATTGAATAATTCCTCTTGTTCTGTTAATCAACATACAACCATTATTAATTGCCCAAACGCTTTTTGCAGTATCTCTTGGTAATCCAATTGCAATTAATTTTTGTATTTTTTCATCATCCTTATTTTCTCTTATTTTACCAGTTATTTTAGTATCTAATAATTTTTCATAAAATTCCTTATCCATTGGTTCAACAATCAATTTAAACTTATTATGCTTGTTTGGTGTTTTTGATTCAATAACTGATGAAGCCTTCTGTATTGTTTCTTCATAAACAACAATTGGTGGACTCACATTAATTGGAACACCATTATCGTGTTCAATTCTGTACTGAACAATTTCTAAATGCAATTCGCCCATTCCACTTACTAATATTTCACCAGTAGTTTGTTCTAAGACAGTTCTTACATTTGGATCTTCTTTTACAATTTGTTTTAATACATCTATCAATTTAGGTAGGTCTTTTGGATTTTTTGATTCAATAGACATTGTTATTACTGGTTCTGCTTTAGACATAAAATTCTCAAATTCTTTTATTGGTTCTTCGGCAATAGTTTCACCTGCACAAGTATCTTTTGCACCAATTATTGCTGCAATATTTCCTGCAGACACCTCATCAACCAATACTCTTTCGGGGCCCATATAAAGTGCAACTTGCTGTACTTTTATTGTTTTTTGTGATCCTACCAAATAAACATCCTTGCCTCGTGTAATAGTTCCAGAATAAATTCTTCCTGTTGCAACATCGCCCGCATGAACATCATGAATTAAGTCAGTAACCATCATTGCAAAGGGTCCTTTTGGATCACACTTCAACATGGATTTTCCATATTTACTTTCTAAATCTCCGCCCCAAATATGTGCAATTCTATATTTTTGTGCATCTAACGGGGATGGCAGGTGTTTAATTACAACATCTAACAGCACTTTACTAATATGAGTTTTTTTTGCTAATGTTTTTTGGTCGCCAGCTTTACAATAATCATAAACATCTTTGAATGTAATTCCTAATTCTTTAATTGAATTATAACTCAATGCCCAATTATTAAATCCAGAACCAAATGCAACACTTCCTTCTTGCACAGAAACATTCCACCCCCCCTTAAACTCTTCGGGACAAAATTTACTTATTACTTTGTTTACCTCGTTGATTACTTCAACAAATCTTTTTTGCATTTCTTCAGGAGTAACTTTTAATTCGTTTACTAATCTATCAACTTTATTCAAAAATAAAACAGGTTTAACATATTCTTTCAATGCTTGTCTAATAACAGTTTCTGTTTGAGGCATTACGCCTTCAACAACATCAACAACAACAACAACACCATCAACAGCTCTCATTGCTCTTATTACATCTCCTCCAAAATCAACATGGCCTGGAGTATCAATTAAATTAATTAAATATTTCTGGCCATCAAGATCATTATAAACCAAGGAAATATTTGACGCATTAATTGTTATTCCTCTTTCTTGTTCCAATTCATATGAATCCATGAAACATTGTTTACCTGCTAATTCTTCAGATATTACGCCTGATGATGCAATTAGGTTGTCACTCAAAGTGGTGTTGTGAACAATAAAACCGTCTGCAATGAAATTATGAAATTTATCTACACTAAAATCATAAACAAACTTTTTTTTATTTCTCGTTTTTATTTCTTTGATTTTTATAAAGGAAGTATCATATCTAGTTAATATATTTAACTCTTTAACTATTTTATCTTCTTTTGGATATCTGTTCAAAATTTTTTGCAAAGATTGTTTTGATAACCCTACATTATTGTTTTCATAATTGCAGTAGCCATTAAAAAATGCCATTTGTTGGAGATTATATTTCTCTCTTAATTTTTTAAGAATATTTCCTGAAATTGCAACATATTCATTTTTTGCGACTTTTGCTCTATTTAACAAATTTTTGTAAGCTTCTCTTTTATAAGAAATTGAAAATCCAATTTTCTTAAAATTTTCTAGAGATTTTCTTCCAGAAATATATAATGTTCCCTTTTTATGATTGAATGAACTATCTATATCAAATTTGTAAAGCAGAAGTTGAAGCTCTAAAAGGAAGTTTTTGCTTCTGCTTGTTACAGAAATTGCACTCCTAGCTTTTTCAATTCCACCATCAACATCTAAGTAACCCCTAATAAATGCGGAAATACATTTCTTATCTGATTTTTCTAAAAAAATTGATACTTTCAAATTATATGTTTTTTTATTTTTAGGATACAAAAATAGATTCTCTAAGATTTTCTTTAAAGTTATCCCACCGACCTCAATTCTTGTAGCTCTGTTTTTGAAATTTCTTACTTTACAACTAGTATTAAACTCTTTTGCAATACCTTTCACTTCTTCCTGTATTTCTTTGTTATTATTTGTTATACTACAACCCAAATCTCCGTCGCCAAAAAATAATCCTGACAAATAATATAGTCTCTCAAAATTTTTTGGCAAATTAATTTTCAAAGAGGAATGTACACCTTTACTTTTTATTCCTCTATAGTTTATCCAATTTATTTGATTCCAAATTTCTGTTATTTTAATATTAAATAAGTTACAAACAGATATAAAATCCATCAGCCTATATTCGCCCCGCCAAACACAATGATAAAAAGACTTTGGTTTCAACAGAGAAATTATTTCAGAGTATACCTCAAAACTTCCTACTTCCGAGATCTTTTTGTGTAATATCTTTTTTAATTTTGGTTTCAGGATTATGTAAAATCCTTTGTCTCTTGCCAATTCAAATAAAAATTCCTTTTTTTGTTCTTCTTTATTCATCCCCTTGTGAATTAATTTTCTGCTTGAAACAAGGATTTCAGATTTTTTTAACCTTCCTGCTTCTTTTTCAATTATTTTTCCTTCTTTATCTAATATTAAAAATTTGTGTTCTTTTGTTGTTTTTATTTTTCTTCCATTTTCCAAAGTTACTTCTACTAACGGTTCTGTATTTCTCAGTTTCCACAAATGAGTTATTTTTCCTTCTTTTATTTTCCCTGTCTTTTTATCGAAAGAATTAACTAAAATTGGTCTTTTTAATTTCACTACTATTTCTTCTGTATTTTTATTTACAATTTTTCCTTTATCCTTGAATCTATTAAATAACCTTTCTGCTCCTAAATTTTCCCCAGTTGTAAGAGAGAGTCGTGTTTCTGAAGAAACACATTTCCCATGATCAATATGCGCAACTATGCCTAAGTTTCTAATATTTTTTTGATTGCACATCAATTCTACTGCTTGTTTTGCCACTTCTTCTCTTTTTGCCATAAATAACCCTTCTATTTTATGGAACTGTTGCAATTTCTGATTTCTTTGAGGAAATTTACAACTGCGCCATAAATCATCAACTTTACTATTTAATTCCTTAAAAACATAAAAATAAATTATAAAAAGAAATATGGAAAAATCTTTTACTATCTACTAGATCTTGCAATTCTTTCTATTTCATCTTTTCTTTTTATTGAATAACTTTTTTGATCTCTAGATGCTGCTAACATTATTCCTGATGCCAAAGCATCTGCAAAAGTTATTTTTGTATTAAAAGTATTTGCAAATACTGCTAAAACAATATTTTTTAATGCCTCATCTAATTTTTTAATTGGCGCAACATCAACAGATTCTGCAGATGCAACTCCCCCTTTTGTAATTCTAGTAACATCTTCATTTGGTGTTGAGTTTTCAATAGCATCTATCAAAACTTGAACAGGATTTTTCCCTGTTTTTTTATTTATAATATCAAATGCACTATCTACTGCTTTCAATGCTAATAATTTTTTTCCGCAGTTCAATCTGCCTCTATAAAATTTTCCACCAAGCTTCTTTTTTCCTTGTCCGGATCTCATCAGTTTATTTATCAAACGTTCAATAATATTTATTCTTTCTTTGCTTTTTCCTGACGAAATACTTGTTCCAAAAGTGTGCATAGAAAGTCTATTCTCTAAAACAACATACGGCACTAATCCGGCGTCTCTAATTTTAATTTCTGTTGCATCCCACTTTCCAAATACTTTCATATTTATCCCTTTTTATCAATATCAATTTTCAATACACAAACTTGTACTGTTTAGTGTGCATTATCTTTTGGCTTTTTCTTTTTTGCCTCTTCTTAATTGTTCTAAAGAAATACCATTTACTTTTTCCACTTTATATGATACACCCCAAAGGTCCCCTTTTGGTCCGCCTTTTGAGCCATTTATACCAGACACTGTTACTTCATCGTGTTGATCAATATATTTTATTGCACCATCTTTTGGTGCCAAGGCAGTTACTTTTATGCCATTACTTAACTGCACTCTCACACATTTTCTTAATCCTGAATTTGGCTGTTTTGCTTCAACTGTTCTTTTAAGAAGAACAATACCACTTTTCATAGGTGCACCTTGCAGAGGATCTTTCAAAGTGCCAGTATCTCTTTTCCATTTTTTCATATATTTAGCAGACTTTTTTCTCCACATTTTCTTGCTTTTAAGCATTTTTCGTGCTGCAAATTCACCATTACTCATTCATACCACTCAAAAATATATATAAATAAACACTCTAAACATATTAATCCATATCAATCTCAATCTTATATGCTACTAAGATGTGGGATATATTACTAGGTTATGGGATTACTTTTTTAGGAAAAAGTATATATTATAGAGTATTTCCCTTTAAAAACATAACTCTTATTTAAATTCAAGAAGAATCTTAGATTTTCCTTCGCTTATTATTGATGCTACGCTCACAGGATGTGCCAAACCAATAACTTTTCCAAATTCCAAGGGGGTATGATTTACCAAAACAAATTGAAGTTTGGCAATCTTGCATAAATGTTTTAATCTTAATCTATCAGCTTCATGAATTGAAGAAGACAATACCAGACCTTTGGATTCGCCAAAAAGAACACTTCTTTCACTGTCTTTTGTGCCTACCAAAACTTTTCCTGTTTTATAACATCTTTTTATTTCAACATCAATAGTCATAAATACCCCTCTTAACACAATAATTTTATTTGTTAATGTTTATTTATTTTTTCTCTTTATTATCTTCCTTAGGTATTTTATCAAAATCAATTTCTAAATCCACTTTTCCAACACCTATATTAATTGGCAATCCAGCCATTACATTTTCAACAACGCCTTCAAATTCTTCTTCTTCGCCATACAAAGCAGAATTAAATAAAACTTTTTCTGTTTGTTCAAATGCTGCACGGGCAAACGGGCTCTTTTTTGTACTTACAATACCTGTACGAACAACCCCTAATACTTCGCCATCATAGCACATAGCATCAACAAGCAATAATAAATGTCTTAAATCAACGCCAATTACTGACTTTTTATAAACCTCTGCAATTTCTCTTACTAACAATTCTCTTGCAGCTTCAATACCAAACACTTTGTATATTTCAGAAATATCATTTGTGTAAGTTCTATAAACATCAACAAATTCCAGATTACTGATATCTTTCAAATTAGAGCCTTGTGTTTTTATTACTGACTCGCCAAATTCATCAGATACTATTGCATCGCTTATTCCTAAAATACCAACAATTCCCAAATCCAGCAACTTTTGGAAATATTTTCTTACAGTAAGCAATGTTTGATCTTTGAACAAAACTTCAAATCCATCTTTTGTTTCCTGAAGCACACTAAGTTTTAAAACTCCTTTTAATATTTTGTACAAGTCCTCTTTTTTCATATCATATTCGTGCAAAACTTTTGGATCATAAGAAACAAGAATCTTGTGTTCTTTCAAATCCTCTTTTATTTCAATCAAATCAGATAATTTTTTATATATTATTTGTTTTAAATAATTTTTCATTGAATTTTTATCTGTTTTAAGTCCTTCACGAATAAAAACAGTCATAACAGGATACTTTGTTTTGTTTCTAGCATCAACTAATTCTTCTAAACGCTTAACACCAGAACCTACAGAAACTTCAATTGCACCAGCATAGTGCTTTGTTCTCAATGTCATCTGAGTTGCAGGTTCACACATACTATGAGGTGTCAAAATACCAACAGGTTCATAAATAGGCACCAATCGATCTTCATAATATTCTTTACAATCTTGCAAAAATTTATCCTTTTTTTTGCCTGTTAAACCTTGTTTATCTGCAAAACCCACAATCCTTTTTATCATATATTCTGGCAGTTCTAACATAAAACATCACATCACAGTTTCATGAGCTGTTGTATAATTTCTATCTTTGTAGAATAAATTTTACAACTGGACATACTAATTCACTTTTCCCAAAATCTGTTTTAATCTGTTTTCTGTAAACAATTCATGTTTGTAAGTTTTTTGAGTATATACACCATCATCACCATAAAGATACTGTATTATTTTATTGTCTGCAGTTCTAACACTTCTATCTGGTGCTACGCTTATATCTCTCAATGCATTAGATACTCTTCTATACAAATATCCTGAAACTTTAGTAGCAACAGATGTATCAACTTCACCTTCTCTACCACCCATTGCATGGAAAAATGCTTCTCTTGCTGATAAGCCCTTGTAAAAATTCTTTACAACAAATCCTTTTGCCAAAGCACCTTCGTCTCCTCTTTTATACATTGACATGGTTCTTGCAGTATATCCTCTTGTTGGCCTTTTTTCTCTTACAGCAACTTGCCCCCAAAGTCCAGATACGTTTGTTAGATTTACTGCTGATCCTTTTGCTCCACTTAATGCTAAAACCAATGCCCCATATTTTGAATGGGGTCCAAACAAATCACCAATTTTTTGATTTAAAATAAATTTTTCTATATTATCTTTACACACGCCTGCACTTTTGACCATATAAAATTCAAAAGAATCCTTTATACTTTTTCCTGGCACTTTATCTAATTTTCCTTCTTTGTATTTTTTTTCGTAGTTTCTTGTTTCTTTAAAAAATTGTTCTAACTGATCCTCTTTAAAAGAATCAAAAGTCTTTGGCAAATCATAATCTTTTAATCCCAGACTTAAACCAAATCTTGTTGCCACATCTAAAGATATTCTACCCAATTTATTAAGAAATTCTAATGCTGCTTCTGGTCCGCACACATCATATATTTCTTGCACTATTTTTGCGCTGGATTTTCCAACACCACTATTACCAAAGCAGCCAGATTTCAAAATTCCATTTTCGATATTCACAATAGAATCCTTTTTTATTATTTTTTGTGCTGGATTTTCAGGATCTATTTTTTTCATTATATTTGATAATTCTGAAGATTCAAACACCATATTGATTTCTTTTGGAAGCATTGCACTAAAAATTGATTTTCCAGAATATTCGGCCCCACAATCTGGACTTGGGGGCTCCTCAATACCAAGCATTTGGAAATAATACATTGCCAAATCTCTCGGGATTTTCATATCAAAAAAGGTTAACATAAATGTGCCAGCAATTGCATCTTCCATCAAAACAATATGTGGTGTTCCTTGTCTTGGTGAAATAATTTGTTCTTTAAGAGAAATTAATTGTTTTGTTTCCATTATTCCTTCAGGTGTCTGGGGCACATGCAGATTCATTTCATCACCATCAAAGTCTGCGTTGTAAGGCTGTGTTGCACTACCATTTATTCTAAAAGTATTTCCTTTTGTGACCTTGACTTTGTGAGCCATAATTGATGCTCTATGCAATGTTGGTTGTCTATTAAAAAGTACTAAATCTCCATTTTGCAAACATCTTTCAACAATATATTTTGGGGCTAGTTCTTCTACCATTTGTTCTTTTAATTCATCAGAAACCTTTTTTCTCGCACCATCTGGTCTAATAACATATTTAATAACTGATTTATTTTTCAACAGGTCTTTGTAAAAATCTAAATTATATTTTGTTATTTTATCTTTTAGTGTTAAAGTTTCTGCAATTTCTTTTGGCACTCCAATTTCATCAACATCAATGTACATATCAGGAGAAATTGTTGTTCTTGCTGCATAATTAACTCTTTTTCCCATTAAATTATTTCTTATTAATCCCCCTTTTCCTTTTATTCTTTGGATTATTGTTTTTAATAGTCTGCCGGATCTATGTTTTGCTGGAGGCACACCAGGAGAATTATTATTAATATAAGTAGTAATATTGTATTGCAAAAGCATCCATAAGTCTTCAATTATTAATTGTGGGGTGCCTGCATTTATGTTATCTCTTAATCTATTATTTACTGTTACAATATCTGATAATTTATATGTTAAATCATCTTCTGATTTCAGGCCATTATCTAAAGTTATTGGTGGATGTACATTTACAGGAGGAATTGGCAATACAGTTAAAATAAACCATTCTGGTCTTACATTTTTCAATCCAATTTTTTCCAAATCAGAACTAGGTATCTTTACAAACCATTCTCTTATTTGATTTGGAAACAGTCTTACTAATTTTACCAGATCGCCTTCTTTTTCAAGGGTATAAAAATTAGTTGGAGGATCTAATTTAGTGTTTAATTTTTGTGTTTCACAATGTGGACAAGTTGTTTTACTTTTAACTTTTATCAACATTATTCTATGCAATTCTTCTGCATCTAAATTTTTTGCAGTCATACCCTTTATTTCATCATCTGAAAATAATAATCTGCCACAGGATCTACAAGTAGTATTAACTAAAAAATCAACTTTCTTAAAAAAACCAACATGAATAACAGGCCTGACCAATTCCAATCTTCCAAAATGGCCAATACATTTTTCAACAGTTTGGCCACACGTTTTACATCTTCTGCCTCTTTCGGCTAGTCCCAAATGCGGATCCATTAACCCCCCTTCAATAGGAAAACCATCTTTATCGTATAAATCAGCAGTTTTTATTTCAATTACAGACATTTTTCTTATCTGCTCAGGCGAATATACGCCTAATTTAATACTTCCTATTCTTTTTAACATATTCTCACGCTAGGTCCTTTATTTTTATTTTGGGATAAATTGCAATTGATTTTAATTCATCTAAAAACAACTTGAATGAATACGGCATAGACACTTCCAAAACATTAAAACCATTGCAACAAGGGCAATACAATTTTCCTTGCAACTTGTCATCAACAGCAACAATTCCACAATCATTACAAACTGGCAAGCAAACTTTATCTGAATCTTCAACAAGTTTTTCATTCAAAAGCATTGCTGCACCATAACCTACCAAACAATCACTTTCCATTTCACCAAACTTTAGTCCGCCTTCTTTTTCTTTACCTTCAGTTGGTTGTCTTGTTAATAATTGAACAGGTCCTCTTGAACGTGCCTGTAATTTATTTTTTACTAAATGATACAATCTTCTATAAGCAATAACACCAACATAAATTTCCCCTTTTATAAGCATTCCTGTTGTTCCATCATAAAAAGTTTCATAGCCATCAGGTCTAAATCCTTGTTCAATCAAACTTTTTTTAATACTATCCAAAGGCTCACTTGAAAATGGTGTACCATCAACCTCTTTACCTCTCAAACAAGCAACTTTTCCACTCATAATCTCTAATAAATCACCAATTGTCATTCTTGAAGAAATAGATGTTGGGTTCAAAAGCAAATCAGGGATTATTCCTCTTGTGCTTACTGGCATGTCTGTTTCTTCAGCCAAAAGTCCAACAACACCTTTTTGCCCATGTTTAGATGAAAATTTGTCGCCATTCTCTGGCTGCCTTTCTGTTCTTACCTTCACCTTTAACAACTTTTCGCTGCCACTACTTGAAATATACACTCTATCAATATATCCTTCTGTATTTCTCTTAATAAAAAATGATTTGTCTTCATATTTTTCTTCAACTAAACCCAAAGTAGGCAAACTATCCATAAATCTAGGAGGCGCAATTTTTGATATCAAAACAGTATCTCTATCAACATAGCTTTCTGCTTCTGGCAAAGAATCTTCACCAATAACTTTATATGCTTCCAAGCCTAAAAATCCTTTGACTGTTTCATTGGGTATTGAAAAAATTTCTTTCTGACCATCTGGATAAGTCACTTCTCTTTCAGTATATGTTCTGTAATAACTTGCTCTTCCTAAACCCCTTTGAACACAACCTTTATTCAAAACAATAGCATCTTGAGTATTGAAACCAAAATAAGGAATTATTGCAACAACAAAATTTTGAATTATTGGCCTTTCATCAACATTAATAATATCAGAAATTTTTGTTTTTACTAATTGCTTTTGCGGATAATACAAATTATAATATTCTGTATCTGTTCTCAAATAATGATTTGGCCCAATAAAACCTATGCCTTGTTTGTACATCTTTGCACCATGCAAAGCTTTTGTTGCCATATCGTGTTCAACAAAAGGCGTCAAAGAAGTTACCAAGCTGTATATTGCCCCGGGTTCCAATTCCAAATGTGTATGTTCTTTAGTTACATGTTCCAAATCAATTGCGATATAAAGATTGTCTTCTTCATCAGCATCAATATATTCAACTAAACCCTTTTTTAACAAATCATCAAACTTCAATTTATAATTTTGAATTTGATTAATATGTTCTTGATTTAAAAGTACTTTTCCATCTTTCATAGTTAAGACTGGTCTTTGCAATCTGCCAGCGCCAGTATTAATGTAAACTTCATTTGTATCTTCTTTGAAACCAATGTTTATTAAAGTGTCCAATTGTCCATGTCTTCTTAGATCTTTTATTCCATTGATTAATTCCAAAGGGCTATCATGAAATCCAACTAATCTTCCATCTAAATATACTTTTGTCTTCTTAACCATACAATCACTTATTTTTCGGAGACGTTTAATTTTCTTAAAAGAGAGTCTAAATCACTACCTTCATAATCTGTTGTAACTCTAGACATTACAGCTAAATTTTTAATCAATCCACAATTTGGACCATCTGGTGTTTCAATAGGGCACACTCTTCCCCAAGCAGTACCATGAACACTTCTTGCTTCATAATTCTCTCTACTGCTATCTAAAGTAGATTTTACTTTTCTAGCTTCAATTATTGGATTCAACCAATTGTAACGCGTAAAAAAAGAACTTACGCCAGTTAGTTTTCCAGCCCAGATACCTGTAGCCATGCCAAACATAATTCTATCTGTAACAACATCTGGTCTGATAATTGTGTTTATTTTTAATCTTCTTCTTCTTACTATATTTCTATCAATCTGAAATTTAATATCATTTATAAAATAATTAATTGCCTGCATAAATTGTCTTTCCAAAAGTTTACCGCTAAGCTCTATTCTTTTATTATTGTAACTATCCTTATCATCTTCATCTCTCAAATTGTAAGCTAATTCTATTGCTCTCTGTGCCATTCCAATCAAATAATATGCTTTCAAAATTCTTTTATCTTCTGTCTGGCCAATATGTGGCAACAAAAAATTATCTAGTATTTCATATGTCCTCTTTAATCTATATGCTAAAATCTGACCAGGAGCAACATATTTTCCAATTTGATCCAAGGCCTCTTCTTCACTTTCAATATTTAATCTGCTAAAATTCAATAGAACATCGTTTTGAATCTCAGAAATATTTTCAAATGTATTTGTAAAATCTTCTTTTGTTTTAAAGCACAAAGCTCTTAATAAAACAAAGAATTTCAATTTTTTAGGACTCGAAGGAAAACTTATTTCCAATATTCCATTTGGATTTCTTACAAGCCTTACTTTACCTTTAAATGCTCCTCTTGTAGATAAAACCTCAGAGACACATTTGGAGCCATCTCTTGAAACCATTATTTTATCTGAAGCTAAGACCTCTTGATTAACTAAAACTTTTTCTACTCCGTTTATTACAAAATAGCTTCCCAAATCTTTTGGATCTTCTCCTGCGATTATTAATTCATCATCATTTAAACCACACAAATTACACAATTTAGATTTAACCATAACAGGCAATTCTCCAATTGCTGTTCTTTTAGTATCCTGAAGAACGCCTTTTCTATAAAGTTCTATATCTGCAAAAATAGGCGCACTATATGTTTTATCTCTCAAACGAGCCTCCATAGGAAAAAAATCAGTTCTACGAGAACCATCTTCTTCAACCAACTGTGGTCTTAAAATTTGGACATTGTTTAATCTAACTTCAACATCCTCAACTCTAGACAATATAGATGAATTCTCTTGAATAATTTGAGGCACTTTGACAAAAATAAATTGATTATAGGATTCAATATTCTGTTGAATAATAGTATTATCTTTATAATACGATTTTATTAATTCCCAACCAAAACACACAATATCACCAAGTTCAAACCACTAATCTGTAATAATTTATAAGATCGCCAAATACAGATCTTCGTTCTATCTTCACAATGTCACCTGGTTTTACAGGTATTTGTGCTATGCTTGAATCAGTACTTTTTATTTTGGGCAATTCGCTTTTTGTTACATTATATTTTTTTAAAAGAGTTACTTCATCATCTTTAGACAAAATTAAGTGTTTAGGTACTAAGAAATGACGAGTAATATCAAAATTGGCCAAAAAGAACCCTCCACACTAATGAAATGGAAAATAGATTATATATTAAGCAAGGGGACAAGTATTTAAAGGTTTGTTTACAAAAAGCAAAGCTATTTAAATGTGTCCTTTTATTTTTTTTTATACTCTTTTTTGTGATCTATTATGAATTTCAAAAAACTATATCTCTTACTATACAAGTATCTTCGATTACAAAACACCCGCTATGTTAGCCTTTTTGAATACTTATTAGAAGTATCTAAAGAATTTCCAAAAATCGATGGAATAAACATATTTTTGAAAACAGAAGACGGTTTAAATAGGTTTCCTGTTTTAGGAGATATTCAAGACAAAAATTTAAT
>PEXK01000046.1:0-587 GCA_002779075.1 Candidatus Diapherotrites archaeon CG08_land_8_20_14_0_20_30_16
TGGTTATGGCACTGACCCATTATTAGCAGATACAGATAACGATGGATTAACTGACAAACAAGAAATTTTCACACATCTAACTAACCCTTTAGTTGTAGATAGTGATGGTGGGGGAGTTTCTGATGGACAAGAAATAATAAATAAAACAAACCCATTAAATGCTAGTGATGATATTCCTATTGATCCTAATGTAATATCATCATATACTATTAATTCTAATGCAACAGTTTTAGTAAAATATGCAGATAATACTGAATTAACTATTGATCCTTTTATAGGGACTTCAAAAATTAGTGTTGCAACAAATACAAAAAAAGATAGATTAATTGTAACAGATGGAAAATATTTGTCAATATACAAAAGAAATACATTAGTTGTTCAAACAAAAATTAAAAGTTCAACATCAAAAACAACAATGACAGTTACAGATTATACTACATACGATTTGATAACAGTAAAATATTCTTTCTTTTGGGTAACAACAACTGTAAAATATAAATTAGAGAATGATAAATTAACTATACAGAAATCCTCTAAAACCAAACCTCAAAAACTCACACCTCTTTTTTATCTAACTAATAAAAATA
>PEXK01000046.1:603-9701 GCA_002779075.1 Candidatus Diapherotrites archaeon CG08_land_8_20_14_0_20_30_16
AGTAGATAATCAAATAACTCCTTTTAAAATGAGAAAAATAAATCCTATTTCTTTTTTCTTTTTTAACAACAAAATATAACCCAGTTCATTTGAAACGAGAAGTATAAAACCTGTTTCTCTTTTCTTTTTTTAACTTTTAACAAATGAGTTGTTAAAAAAGTTGCAGAATAATTAAAAAAAATCATTCAACCTATTTTGCTTAAACAAAAATGATGCATCGATATATTTCTTCAAATTGTATTTTAAATGTTTTTCAATATATGTTAAAACTTCCACTTTGGAGTTAAATATCTTTGACTGTTTAGTCATTGCTGATCTTACATTTTCTCGCACTTGCCAAACACCAATAGGTATTGAATAATCATCATATATTTCTCTAATTACTAATACTCTTGCCTGCTTCTTGTTTCTGTGTAAATATTCTATAATGGGAAGTCTTGCAGCATAATATCCTCCAGCTTGCAATTCTGCATAGTTTGTTCTTCCTAGAAAACCTTCATACTCATGGTTGTATCCAAATTTTCCCCATTCACTTTGACTGGGCCACAATTCAAACTGTTCATATTCCCAATTTCCTTTTGCCAAAACAATAACAAACCTGTTGTGTAGAAATTCATTTTCAAAAACATAATAAGAATCTATATGTTCAAATTCTCTAATATCAATTAACAATTTCTTTGCTAAAGTGTCATCTATTGCTGTTATACTCTGCCTTGTTGTAACAAACTTTTTATCTAGCCCTAAATTTCCTGCACTGAAAATCTTTGTTAAATAATAATTATCAAAACCATACTCACCCAATATATAGATACTCTCTATTGCTTTTTGGTTTTCTTGTAATACTTGGTCTACCTGCCAAGGTATTTTAGGATTTCCAATTAAGTGGAGATCTTTGATCTTTGCTTTGAAACCTATTGGCTGTAAAATAGAATCCGGTTCAAAATTGTAATGAATAGCATCAAAACTTACATCTAGTTCTACATCATTTTTTGTAAGAGATAATTCCTGTATATCCTGCGTCTTTACATTTGGTTTCTCAATTGTTATTTTATATGGGTTCAATCCTAAGACGAGATCTTCAACTATTTCTTTGTATGTTTTCTTATACTCTTTTTGAGGATCAAACTTTCCAAATACAGGTCCTAATTTCAAACCTGACTGTCCAGGCATAACCAAAACATTTGATGTTTTATCCAAAATACTATGTTTAATCCTTTCCTGCCTTTCTTTAATTTTTGGCAAAAGGTTTGCATAGAAATCATGTTTTCTTTTTTCTACTCTTTCTTTTGAACTTATTTCTTGCATAACTATACCTAAATTAAATGATTCACAATACTGAAAAGATCTCTCAAACCTGTTGCAAAACCAAATAAAGTAATGAAAAGCAAAATATAATTCTTTTTATTCTCACTCATGTTAGAATTCCGTAAAATAATTATAACAACAATCACAAGAATCAATTTTATCAGAGGAAAAACCCAATTACCAATACTTTGTATAACAAAATTGCTTACAACATGCTGTTCTCTAAAATAAGGATAGAAAGTCAACGCAGAAAACGTTGCAATACCATCAGTTAATTGTGCAGTTATTGCAAGAGTTTCAAAAGCATTTAATTTGAATTTGATGACATAAAAAATTAAATAAATTAATGCGCTTATTCCTAAAATGCATAAAATTATTAAAAAGAAATCCAAAACAAAAGTCATCTTACACAAAAAGAAAATAAATAAAACTATTGCAATTGGTATTGTAATTGAAAATAATAAATACTTCTGGTTTACTCCATACTTTTTTTTCAAAAAGCAAGTTATTCCCAATAATAGCAAAGCAAAAGCTACTAATAACAAATAAACCCCTGGAGTAATAAAATAGAAACCCATTTCTAAAGGATTTGCTGAACGTGAAAACCATTGCAATGTAGAATATGATTCTTCTGCAACCCTTAGCATCGCTCCAATAAAAATTATTGAAAGGGTATACAAAAAGAAATGCAGATCCAATTTCCCATACCATCTTTTTACTAAGGGAAGTAAAACAAAGAAGAAAAGCACTAGTGCCAGAATAACATATGCAAAAGTATTAACTATATTATACCCTGCATCCTCAGTTATTGTCTTTCCAAAAGAATCATAAAAGAAACCCATATTAGTATAATATATATATTGTTTTTAAATTATGGCATATATATCTTATTATGACTAATTTTATTAAGGTGCCAAAACTAGAAGCAGATAAAGCAAGAAATGCATTAATGGAGCACAACTTATATCTAAAAGGCATCAAAACCCAAAATGACAAAGAATTTGTTTATTTTCCTGTTATTAAGAAGGGATTTAAAACAAAAGAATTGAAAAAGTATAAGGTAGTTACAAAGAAATCAAAAGAATATTCTACAACTAAATCTTTTAGGGATATTTTGGTTGATGATTTGCACATAAAAGATTATATTGCATCATACGATACTGTTGGGGGTATAGCAATTTTAAAAATGACACCTGAAATGAAAAAGAAAGAAAAAGAACTGACACATTTATTTCTTCAAAACAATCCTACTATAAAAACATTAGTTAAAAAAGCATCGGAACATCATGGCAAATACAGATTAGAAGATGTTAAATACTTAGCAGGAAAAAAAACTCTAAAAACTCAAGTTAAAGAATCTGGCTGTATATTCAATATTGAATTAGGAAAGATGTTTTTCTCGCCTAGACTTTCTTTTGAAAGAGAAAGACTGGCACAGAAAGTAAAAGATGGAAGTACAATAGGCGTTTTCTTTGCTGGTGTAGGTCCATTTTCAATTGTTATTGCAAAGAAAAATCCTAATTGCAAGATTTATAGTATAGAATTAAACAGAGAAGCACATAAATGTGCAAAAGAAAATCTAGCCCAAAATAAAATAAAGAATGTAAGGGTTGTTTGTGCAGATGTTGCAAAATATGCTCAAAAGATTAAAGATTTGTGTGATTATATAATAATGCCTTTACCAAAAACTAGCGACTTGTTTTTGGAGTCAGCATACACAGCAATAAAAAAGAAACCTGAAGGACAAATAACTCTTTACAAATTTGTTCCTAAAGCATCCCTGTATAAAGATTTAATAAATGAATTGAAATTGTTTGCTAAGAAGAAAAAGAAAAAGTTAAAAGTCATTTTCAAAAGAGAAGTTCGAGATTACAATCCAAAGATAGTTCAAATAGTAATTGATTTTAAATTTGTGTGAGAAATATGGTTAATCCAATTTCAAGATTAGGCCTGGCAGAACAAAGACCAAGACCAAAGATTGTTTTAGTATATGGCGTTCATTTAAATGAAAAGGCAGTAACAGAATATCTTGCAACAAAACTAAAACAGTTATTAGAAGCAAGAGGCTTTGATGTTGAAGTTAAAGAATTTCCAAAAGAAAAAACAATACATGCATTAGCAGAAACTAAAAAACAAATTAATAAACCATTAGAAACAGAAGAATTGAGTAGATTATTTGAAGATGCATATTTAGAATGGAAAGAATATATGACTAAACTTTCACAAAACTGTGATTTTATAATAGATTTACACAATAGTTCCACATTTAGAGATTTGATATTAAAAAAATCTAAATTTTTTTCTGGAAGAGCCGTTCCAGTTACTAAATTCTTTAAAAGCGATCCAACAAATCCATTAACCCTTTATTATGATGAAAAATTAAAAATAAATCTTGTTATGTTAGAAATGCCAGCAAAATATAAATTAGCAAGATATACCTGGCAAGAAATTTCACATCCATGGCATAGACAATCTCCTGATTATTTTAAAATTGAAGCTGATTTGTCAGCAACAATAAAAGCAGGATTTTTGTCTTCTATTGTAATTGCAAAATTTGCACATTTAATTGATACAACAGTTAAAACAAGATTAGGAATTTATCACACTCCTAGAACACTACCATTTAAACCAAAAGCAGATAAAGAAACCGCTAAAAGAATTGAAATGCAAAGAAAATTAAGAAGAGAAAGAATGAGACCTAGGTGAAATAAATGCGTAAGAAAGAACTTTGGAGCACATTTAGAGGAAATAATAACTTCCCAGTATATAACTGGTTTTATTTTACTGAGGCCTATTCTCGCGGTTTGGTGCGAGAGGTTATTTTGAAAAATCCTGTAAAATCAAAAGAGCCAATACTCTATGATCCTTTTTGCGGTACAGGAACAAGTTTGTTAGTGGGTAGGGAATTTAATTTTCAAACATATGGAACAGACATATCCTATTTAATGTATTTAGTTTCGAAAGGCAAATGTCTAAACTTCAATGTAAATAAATTACAAGAACTGTTACCTAAAATATTAGAGATAAAGAAAGAATCAATTACATTAAACAAAGAATATCAATGGATAAAAAAATATTTTCACAATGAAAATCTGCAACAAATTCTCAAAATAAAAGAGAACATTGAGGGTATCAAAGAAAAAGAAAAATTCTTTTTCTATGTTTGCTTGTTACGTACTGCAGAAATAGTAAGTAAGGCAAGAAAACAAGGCTCAGACCTGCGAATCAGAAAAATACCACTAATTGATGCTATCAAAAAATTCCAAAAGATTTTTGATTCTTTTTTAAAAGAATATTGCAAGTTTAATAAAAAGAATCCTTGCGAAAAAGAACCAGAAATACTTTGTGAAAATTGTCTAACCTTCTACAAAACGCATACAGAACTGTTCGATTACATAATATGCTCACCCCCCTATTTGAACAAAACAGAATATACAAAACGATTTGGAATTGAATTAGCAATATTAGGCAAAGAAACTATACTACAAGGACACATAGGTCACATTAAATACAGTGTAAAAGAAAACAAAGATTGGATATACACAAAACAGTTTGCAAAAGAATTGGCACAAATAAAAAAAGAGGATTACAAACACGAAGAATATGATGCTAATGAATATTTCAAACAATTGGAAATATTTGTTGGAGAAAGCATCAAACACCTCCACAAAAATGGTGTTCTTGCTATTGTAATTGCTGGCGGTGTAATTGGAAACACAATATTTGACATTTACGATTATATGCAAGATCTTTACATAAACAATAAATTAGATATTGTAGATATTAAGATAAATAGAGAAATCACTTGCAACCTACATCGCACTACAAATATGGGGCAAATAAAAGAATTTACTATAGTAGGACGGAAAGAATGAAAATATTACTTGTTTTAATTGGAGTTCTTACTGTTGCATTAATAATTACATTATCTTTAACAATATTTGATAGTAATAGCAATAATAAAATAATTAATTCAAATGATAATAAACTAATTCTGTCTGACAATAATGTTATTGATACAAATAAAACACAATACATAGGCAATTTTCATACACATACTGATTGCTCTGATGGTGAAGACACCTATGATGAAATGATTCAAGAATCTGTTAGATTGAATTTTGATTTTATTGCAATAACAGATCATGAAATATGTCTAAAAAACCAAGAATTGTGTGCAAATGAAAAGAGAATTCTGTGCATTCCTAGCCAAGAAGTAAGCACAAACAAGGGTCACATATTAGCAATAGACATCTCAGAAGAAATATCTGATGAACTATCTATTGAAGAAGTAATAAAAGAGATACACAATCAAAATGGAATTGCAATTGCTGCACACCCATTAAGAGAAGGAAATATTATCGAAGAATCTAAATTGAAATTATTTGATGCAATAGAATGCAATCATCCTAGTTATGATAATAAAGAAATACAAAAATCAAAAGAATTAGCACAGAAATATGGGTTAAACTGCACATATGATTCTGATGCACACTCAAAAAATAGTCTAAAAAACATATACAACATTTGTGAAATGAATATTTTGAATGTAGAACAAATGAAAAAAGCAATAAAAAACGGGAATTGCCATCAAAATTCTAGTTAAATATTTAAATATAATCTATTTATATTATATAAAGGAATAAAAATGGCAAATATACTAAAAACAAACTGTCCAATATGTAGCTCTAGTTTGAATCTAGGCAATAAGAAGAATGAAATATTAGTCTGCCCTTTTTGTCAAAACAGTTTATTTAGTTACAAAGACAAAAAAGAAACGAGACTTATGCCTTTTGCTATAAATATAGGAACAATAAACAACAAATTAACACAACAAAAAGAATTTGAAATGAATGATGCTCCTTTTGATGATTTCGGGGATTTCGACGAAGACGAATCAGAATGAGTAATATTTTAATATGAAGAAGGAAGATAATTTGAATAATTTATTAAGATTAAACCTGAATGAGAATAAATATGCATTATCTAACTCCACTTTTAAAAAAATAACTCTATTTGACAGGTCTGTAGTAACTAATTACCCAAACTATAATAATATTGTTAATTTAATTGCAAAATATATAAATCTTGGCAGAGAAAACATATTAGTAACAAATGGTGCAAACCAAGGATTAGATATTGTAATAAGCAGTTTGTTCAAAAATAAAAGCGTTATAGTACCAACACCAACATATTATCCTATTTATTTTCATTTGAAAAACAATAATGCAAAGACAAAAATTGTACATTATAAAACAAACAAAAACAATTTTGTATTGCCACTAAAAGAAATCTTGACTAAACTAAAAAATGCAAATGGAATTATAATTATAAACCCAAACAATCCATTAGGTACAATTATTCCTCAGAAAGATTTATTGAAAATAATTAAGACATGTAATAAACTCAAAAAATTCTGTGTTGTGGATGAAGCATATTATGAATTTTATGGTAAAAGCTGCAAGGATCTTATAAAACATTACAAAAATTTAATAGTTATTAGAAGTTTCTCTAAATTCTTTGGTTTAGCTGGTTTAAGATTAGGATACATTATTGCACACAAATGTTTGATATCCAAATTTAAAACGTATCAAGGAGAAAATACTGTGAACTCTTTTGCTATTTTTGCTGGAGAAACTTGTTTAAGGGATTTAAACCATTTTTATAAAGTTAGAGACGCAATACTCAAAGCAAAAAATGATTTATATAATTTTCTCGTAGATAATAACATAAAAAGTTGGAAATCAAATACAAACTTTTTATTAATAAAACACAAGGACTCAAACCAAATATACAAACAACTATATGAAAAGAAGATTCTAGTTTCAAACACTTCAAATTATTCCCACTATGATAACCTTCTAAAAAACACTTTGCGTATTACTGTTCCAATAGGAAAAGATCTGGCTTTTTTGAAAAAAACAATTATCAAAAGAAATAACTGAAAAACAGATCCAATCTAAGAACCAAGAAGAGTAGGTTTTTAAACTTAACTAGGTAAAATTATATTTGGTTAACGGCCATTGGAACAGGGGTACACCTGGTCTCTTTCCGAACCCAGAAGTTAAGCCTGTTTCGAGAGGTAAGCACTGGTGCAAATCGGCGCTTGTTTCTTCCTGCTAACCACTTATCTTCATTCTTTCTATTTTTCTCAGATTTATGTGATTATAATGATGTTTGATGCACATTTGCACTTGGCTGATGAGTCAGCCCTATTAGATATAAGGATGGTTAAGGAAATCATAAAGGAAGCTGAAAAGGAAGGCATAAGCTACTTCTTAAGCAATTCACTTGACAAAAGGACAATAGATGAAAATATAGCCTTAGCTAAGGAATTCCCAGAAGTCTTCTTGGGCTTGGGCTTCTTTCCTACAGAATTCAAGAAAGACCAGGACCTTCACAAAATAGAGTATCTTAAAGAAAAGATTAGAGAAGCAAAGAAAGAAGGACTTTCAGACAGGTTGTTTATAGGCGAAGTAGGCCTGGATTTCAAAGAGAAGGATGCAAACAAGGAAGTCCAGGAAAAAGCATTGATAAATATATTGAAAATAGCAAAAGAGGAAAATCTTTATGTAGAAATACATTCAAGATTTGCAGTTAAGCAAGTTGTCAATATATTGGAAGATTTTCAATATAAGAAAGTAATAATGCATTGGTTTACAGATTCAAAGAAGTACATAGACAAAGTAGCAAAACTAGGATACTTCATTACAATAGGACCTAAGTACTTATATGATCAAAACATATTTGAGAATATAAAGGATGTACCTAAAGAGCAAATACTGTTTGAAACTGATTATCCTGCAAATGTCTCGGGCAAAGCACATAAGCCAGAAATAATAAAAGAAATCTTTAATAAATACTGCAAAGATAAGGAAATAAACAAAGATGAAATGCATACAATTTTGAAAGAATCATTCAGAAAGATCTTTCCAAACATTAAGGCATAAACTTTATAAAGAACAGCTAATTCTATATAATATGAATGTTTGGCTATTAGTTTTAACTATTATTTTAATTATTGGTGTTATTGCTTTAGTCTTAGCAAATCTGTTATTAACATTAAGTAAAAGGAAACAAAAAGGTGAAAAAAATGATAAAAATTAAATGTTTAGGTGCGAGCCACGAAGTTGGAAGATCTGGCTTTGCAATTAATTATGAAAATAGTGATGTATTATTAGATTATGGTGTAAAAATTGGAAAAGATGCAATGGAGTATCCTATGCACCCAGATTCAATAATAAAACATATTATACTGAGTCATTCACATTTGGACCATTGTGGCATGATTCCATGGCTGTTCCAAAAATACAGACCAACTGTTTATTTAACTGCCCCAAGTCTGGATATTGCAGAAATACTTTGGGAAGATAGTTTGAAAATTGCAAAAATCGAAGGTAATCAATTACCATTTTCAAAACAAAATATTCAAGATGTATTTGGTGCAATGAACATTGTAAATTATAAACAAAAAATACAAATTGCAGAAAATATTTCATTTGAATTGTTTGATGCGGGACATATAATTGGAAGTGCAATTACTAAATTGCAATTAGGAAAAAAATCCTTGATTTATACTGGAGATTATAAATTAGAAGAAAGTAGCCTACATCAAGGTGCAGACATTGATATTGATAATCCAAATTATTTAATTATTGAAAGTACATATGGCGACAGAGATCATCCAAAAAGAAAAGATGTTGAAAAAGAATTTATTGAAAATGTAAATCTTATTTTAGAAAATGGTGGTTCAGTTATTCTGCCTGCATTTGCTGTAGGAAGAAGTCAGGAAC
>PEXK01000048.1 GCA_002779075.1 Candidatus Diapherotrites archaeon CG08_land_8_20_14_0_20_30_16
CCTGAAGATTCTAAAGAAGCATCTTTTGCTAGACTAGGATAATTATCATACAAATATTGGCCTGTAAAATCAATCTGAGTATTATCAGAAACAAACCAAGGCAAAACAGAACTGCCTACAAGTTCATAACCACCAACTGACTCGACCTGATAATACAAAGCTGTTTCTTTTTCTATTTCTTCATTTTGCATTTCATAACTAAATTTATTTACTGTGACGTTTGGAACGAATTGCATTTTAATATCATTCTTTGATCCCATTTCATTTTTTATAGTATCTGTTACACTCATATTTAATATTGTCCCTCTTTCTGATTCTGAATTCATACTTTTGAAATCAATATCTTTGGAAACATTTAAATGCGCTTTAGGATTTGAAGTTGTGTTATAATTTGAAAGCATTTGATTATTCAAACTAGCTGAATTTATTGTAATTAAATCACTTGTTTCTGTAAAATCTGAACCATATCCTTGTCTGTCTATTGTTCCATTCTCAACACCAACTCTTCCATCAATTGGCAGGTAATAAAATACAGAATCATTAGTTACTGAGGCAATCTTTTTCAAAACAACCATAACAAAAGCATTATTCAAATCAAAACTTAATTCAGGATAAACTATATTAAAATGAACTTCATAAAGTCCTGAACCATTGGTCTGTTGGTTCTTTGTATATCCGTTATATATTATTATTCTATTATTATCAAATAAATTATCCAAGAAAGTATCTTTGATTAACTGCCCAACATTATCTGCAAATTCCGTTTCCAAATATGTTTTCTTGAAATCTTTTAAAAAGTCTTGAGAATAGCCATCGTCAGCTAAATATACTTTGTAATGCAATAAATCCTGTATTGCAAATATTTGATTTTTATTATTTTCATTTATGCTTGGCAAGAAAGTAAACAAATTCATTTTACCATCTGATGAAACAAAAGTAGTTGGGGTTTTTGATAAACATTGGCTCTTTAACACTTTTGCAAATAAATTCAAATCAAAATCCATTTTCGAAACTATTTTCTCGTTTCCTGATGCATCAAACAAAGTTACAGTAATATTCAAAGTGTTGTCATAAAGTTGATTATAGCCAGAATTCAAATCTTTGATATCTAAATCCTTAACTAAAGGTATTTCAACATTCAGATATACTAAATTCGTTCCAACATCAATAGGCACCCCCTCTGACCCATAGTTTACTTGTACTTTTTTGCCTGAAGAATCTGTTGCATAAACTTTGTATTGTGGAATTGGTTGAGGAGGATTAGAGGAAGTTAAGAAAATACCTAAATTTTTATCTAAAGTAATAGTCCAATAACCATCCTTAATACCCACATCTATTTTATCAAAGAAATTTGTACTTAAACCAGGATCTTGAAAATAGTTAATTGTTGATTCTTTATCTACTTTTTTATAATCTGGAATCATCTGGCATTTTATTCCTGAAAACTCACCCAAAAGGCTTTGTGCAAACTTCAATCTTTTCAAACCAGAAATTAATAACTGTGTTGAATCACAATATTGTTTCACATTCCCTTCTACATCAGGGCTACAAAAGTTTTCATCAATACTATCGTCCCATTTATATTGTAATTTTGGTTTTGCATCAGGACCAGTAAAACCAACAACATCACCAGAAACATTAGTACATGCTTGTCCCACTTTGAAAGAAACCTCTTTTTCTGTGATATTGTGGAAAGCAACACGAATATTTCCTAATAAATGACCATCACCCAATACTCCAGAATTTATATCAATAGGATATGTTTTATAACACCATTCGGAATTGCAAGGCTTGCCATTATAAAAAGTATTCAAATCCAAATTTGTGAAGGTTGCTTTAAACATACCAGTACCAGGGTAACCGCCAATAATTTCACCTTGATTTGCTCTTCCCCAAAGCTCTGACTTTAACTTACATGGAACAACAACATAAGTATCCCATTTAATATTATTAAATGAGCCACCACCACATTTTGGATAAAAAGTAACTGTTTTACCACTACTTACTGTCGGGTCTTTGTCCCACCAACAATCATCTTCAGACAGGGTCAATTTAGGATCTGACCACAATATATGTTCTGTATCAACAACATAATCTTGAGAGCAGGTTAAGCTAAATTTTATGCTATCATCCCAATGTTTTGAACCTGTACAAAACCAGCCCTTACAGCCAACATGCCCTTTTATAACTTCTCTAGCAATCAAGAATTGATAATGATCTTGGCCAGTTATTTTAAAAATATCACTGTAATTCGCGGTTCCATCTTCCCTTATTTTTATTGTATTTGTAGTTACGTTAACATCAGGATAATTAAGATCATTTAAAATAACAAATTTGTATTCCTGGTCATCATTTAAGTAAGTAGTAAATGCTGCAATAAATATAGTTATTCCAACCAAAAGAACACCAGCACCAATTAACCAGCCAACAAGTCTTGTAACTACTGCACCAAGAATATCAGTAGAAGATCCATGTCTAACAAGATCATCCAAATCCCCTAAATATATTTGGGAGTTTTTATTTTTTATTTGCAAAAGATTAACAAAATTGTTCACATCTGCAATAAAAAGAGAGCTTGGAATATTTGTATTGTAAACTAACAATGTGTCTGAAAACAGCTTATTATTTAACTCATTATTTGTTTGGACGTGTGTATCCAAAAAAGGATTTTCAGAAAAAAGACCATTACTGTACGATGTTTGAACATTAACAGGCAAAATCTTAATCCTCTTATAGGACAGGTCTTTTAGTTGTTTAGCAAATATTTCTAATGCGTAAGCACCTGATACTTGAGGTCTTGATATTTCTAATTCATTTTCCTTAGATGATAAAACAAATCCCTTATATAGGCTTGCATTATCAAATTTAAAGCCAGTATATTCATTACCTACATTCTCACCACAACCAATTGGTATCTCCTTGTCATTTGCTTTGCAAATCATTATGTCTAGAGTTATTCCTTCACAAATATTTTTGAAAGTTAATTTAAATTTATCTTGAGGCAAAGCATAAGTTAGTGAACTATCAGGAGTATACTGCCCTAAAGACAAGACTAAAGTCTCTGTTATTTCTTTTCCTTTATCATCAAATACTTTCAAACAATCTTCCAAATGCAAAACACTTACATCAAACTTCAATTCTTTTGATTCTACTTTCTTCAAGCCATCAGAAGTATTTACAAATGCAAAAATCTTTGCTTTCAAATGTTCCCTTCCAAAAATTCCTTTTGGAACAAAAGAAACAGCCCCTAAAAAGGGATTGTCCAGGTCTGCTTTCCAGTTTACTGCAAATATCTCTGGTACTGATAATTTTAAGTTTGTGGTACCAGTTGAAAGACTAAATGAAAAACTGCCAATACCTAAAGAACCTGAATCATGTAGCAAAACTAAATAAGCAGAATCAAAAACAACAGGATAAGGTTCTGAATATCCTTTACTGCTTGATTGAACAACACAAGTATTCAAAACAGATAAAGGAATTGTAATAGGTTTTACATCTGTTGCAAAACTTGTACTTTCAGAACCTGTGTTTAATGCAATTTCTAAACAGCCATCATCAGCATTAGTAGGATATCCCTGTGATACTATATTAATTTCAAAAGGAATTAATCTATTTATTGTCTCATCTTGAGTTCTAAATGTTACTTTGACAGCTCCAGAAAATTTAATTCCTTTTCCAATCTCAGCACTAATGTTATCATTCAAAACTGCTTTAAAGAAGTCTTCCAATTCTAATTTAGCAATACCCGGCAGAGCGCCAACAGAATCATAATTCAATTGTATTCCTTGGATTTCTTTGTTTACGTATGTATTTGATAGATATGCTTTCATTACATCAATATTCAAAAAATTCTGCAAATTTAATGAATAATTATCAACTTGTAAATCTACGCTTTCTATTTTCAGTGTGGATGCACTATTATTTGTAATTATTAAACTGTCATAACCTTCTTTGTCTGTTGGATAAATCAAATCAATACTTAACTTTTCTTTATCAAACCCCAATATTTTGGTTGTTACTTGCAAATCCGGAGTAAAATCTTTTTGAGAATAAGATTCATAACCTTCTTTCTCAACTAATATCTGTACCAAAGTCCCAGGCGGCAAAGATGGAAGTAAACAGTCTGCTTTTCCTTGCAAATCTGTTTTTATATTTCTACAATCCCCTAAAACAAAATATGTTGTATCTGTTGGTTTCTTTATTTTAACAGTAACAAGAGCGTCTTTTACAAAAGAATTTGTATCATCACTTACTGAAATACTTAAATTCTGTTGAATCCCGGGTGCCAATATTTTCTCGGGGAATACAGTCAAATTCAATTTTTTTGTTGTTGTTGATTTAAACAAAACAGATAATGCAGACTTATTATTTATTACCATTTTTTTATCATTATCTAAAACAACAAAATTCAAAAAAGACTCCCCTAAAATAACTGGTTGCAAGCCTAATTGTCCAGAAATATATCTGTTCTTTATGTAATCTTTTATTTGATAACCCTTTACAAATACACCAAAACTTTCCACCAAAGATTCAGATTTATTATCTGTTGGGCCTTTCAAATTATAATTCAAAAGTCTAATAAAAGAATGACTAGAAACATCATTTTCAACAAAGGAAAGGGTTTCTTTTTGAGATTGTGCATTGAATATCTGCAGTGTGCCATTTTTTATAGTATTATCAGGACCACTTAAATTATTTGTCAAATCAAATGCAAACTCGTATTTTGTGTTTGGAGAAACTAAAAATTGGTCTTTTCCTTGTGATTCTAAATACAAATTAGTACTTTTATTAAGAAGAGTATATCTTGAACAAAAATCATTATCTGTGCAAACACCAGATGCTCCTGCTAAAAATTCTTTTATTTCTGATGCAACACTTATATCATCAATTAACAAATCCCAACTAATCTTCAAAGAATCAAGAATTTTTACTGAACCATCATTCTTTACTTTCACTTTATAATATACATTATAAACTCCTGGATTTGTTTCATTCCAAAATGATGAAATTATTTTTGCTTTGCCTATGGTGTTTTGTTCCATTTTGGAATCCAAATATTTTAAATCATAATTTGCAGAAGTATATGCATCTATTAATGAAAGTTTTTCAGCATCCAAATTTTGGTCATCGCCAACATTTAATTTGAATTCAAAAGGTTTTGATTCATACATATAAATCTTGAAACCTAAATAATAAATCCCGCCAATATTCAAACTAGGTTCTTCTGCACCTTCGAAATCACTAAAAATACCCAAGAAATCTACTTTTGGTTCTGCTTGTGTTAAAGGAACCATTGAAACAGTGCTTTGCCAATTATAATTAGTCATTAACAAACGGGACTCACTGTAATAAGGTAGATAATTATCTGCTTTAACAATATAGTATAAGGAGGTGCCGGCTTTGAAAGAATGGGTTGTTTCGCCAGATGCGCTCAAAATCTTGCTTCCAGATTCTGTTAATGGTTTTTTATAAAATGTAACTAAAGCATTACTTTTTGGATTATTTGATTCATCTGTTACTTTCAATTTCAACATAGAATAGCCTACAGGTAAAACTATATTGACATCTAATTCAGGAATTTTATCTGATTCTGCACCACTTAAAACAACAGTATTACTATATGCTTCATTAAAACCATTATATACTCTAAATTGATAGCTTCCAATTTGTAAAAGTGATGTTGACAAACCATTTTTATCTGTTGCAGGAAAGTTATCCAAAGATAATAATTCAAACTGTGTTGCAGGATCAATAACAAATACTTTTGCACCTTCTATAGGTAGATTGTCTTCATCCAACACTTTAACATTAACTTTGACACTGTTATACAAAGTCTTTGTTTTTAGTGTGAAGATTTTTTCATTAAAAGAAGAATTAATTTGAATTTCATTATTTGCTAAAGCAAAAACTGAGTTTGAATCTGGTTCAAAATCCAAAAAATAATTATCTAATTTTGATACAGGAATACTTATTGCTCCATTCGATGTTGTGCCTTTGAAAACTATTTTGCCTGTATTGTCTTTTAGCACTGAGTTCCCATTTATGTGCACATTGTTTTCATCAACAAAAGACAGAGAAACTATTTTTGCAAAAGTGTTCTCCAATGTAAAAACAATATTATTTACTTTATTTTCACTTGTTTTTATTTGTTGTGATGTATCCAAATAATCTTCTTTGGAAGCATAAACAATATAATTCCCAACAGGAAGATTTGTAAATAATTTTGTATTTCCAAAATCATTAGTTGTATCTTTATCTATTTCTTCTTTTTGGTTTTGAGCATCAAAGATACTTACTTTAGCACCAGAAACTGGCATAGCATTTACATCATAAACAGTTACTTTTATACTTCCTGCTGGCAAAGATGTTTGATTTTCTAAAACCTGTGTAATTAACCCTAAAGTAACAACACAAGATGTTGAATCACATGTCTCGCCAGACAATACTTTGTACCCATCTATTTGAACACTTATTCCTAAAATACCACAATTTTCAGGAACATTTATTGTTGTTGAACCAGAAGAAACATTTCTTTCTTTTTGAGCATCACCCAATTCTGTTGAGTCACAATTAAAACTTATATGTGCTGTTTTTGTTATTGTAATTCCTGATTCATCAAACAAAAAGATTGTTGTTGGCAGCATTTTGTAAATTCTATTCAAAGAAACATTAATAGTATCTGAGAAATCATATTCTGATTTTGAAATTGCATATTTCTTTATTGATATTGATTCAAGCGAAAGTTTATCGCTAACAGGCAATTCTAAAATAGCTTTTCCTTTTATTGCTTTCCCATCAAATGTATTTCCATTTACATTTACACTGAAATCAAAACTCTCCACTAATTGGATGTTGTCTGATTTGAAAATAAATGTAACTTGTTCCTTTGAAGGAATTAACAACCAAACAACCAAGCCTATAATTAATAAAATAACAACACATAATACAATCTTCAAAACTAGGCTAGATTTGATCTTCTCAACAAAGGACTTAAAAAAAGTCTTTGTTTGCTCAAAACTGTAGCTTTGTTTGTTATCTTCTAAAGGCATAATACCACGAGTGTTCTTTCCTGTTCTTTCCTTTATAAATATTTAATAGTCTTTTATATATTTAACTATTATTACACTAAACAGCATAATTTTATGCGTTGGAAGTCACTTTTTGGGGTTATGTACACTACTAATGAGGTTCATTAACAAATACTCTTGTGCTTAACTCGTTTCCTGAAATACAAAGCAAATTAGAATCTATACCCTCTAAGACACTATTGAGATTTTCTATACCAAACTCTTTAGTATTATTTATCTTTATGTTTGGATTTTCTAAATTAACTGTCTTTACATCTTCTATTAGAACAGAAGCATTGCTTGGAGCATAAATATAAGAATAAATGTTATAATCTGCTAAATCTGTTACAGCTTCTTTAGTGTATTCTATTTTTGATGCTTTATTTGACACATTATCTTCAGATAATGATTGAACTGCAACTTTAGGATAGGTATCAAAGAGTTTCTGGCCTGTAAAATCAGTTTTTTCATAGCTTTCTTTAGAAACAAACCAGGGTAAAAGGGAGCTTTCTGCAATCTGTGATTCTCCATTATATATTATTTCATAGAAAAGACTTACAGGAGAATCTATTTGCTTGTTTTTCATTTTTGCTTCTGCTTTCCAAATTGCTAAATCAGGGATAAACCCAATAGAAATGATATTAGTGGGTGCTTTAGACAATTTAGCATCTAAAACAGTGCCTCTT
>PEXK01000020.1 GCA_002779075.1 Candidatus Diapherotrites archaeon CG08_land_8_20_14_0_20_30_16
TTAACACCTGAACTGCACGTCTTACATCAGGATATTTCTTACCTAAAACTGATCCACGAATAGTACAACTCAAATCTGAATATTCTTTTGGTAAATCTCTAATGATAGCAGAATCTGTTTCTCTTAACACCTGAACTGCACGTCTTACATCAGGATATTTCTTGACTAAAACTAATCCACGAATGGTACCACTCAAATCTGAATATTCTTTGGGCAAATCTTTTATTTCTTCATTTATTTCTAAAACTTGAAAAGGCGACATACCTAATTTCAATACAGATTCTGGATTCTTTTGAGTCTTTAATAATTCAAACTCTGACCTTAAATGATCTACAGTATCTCTAAAATAAGCAGGATCTTTAAATTTGTTCCCAAATAATATTTTTGCTTTTCTTAATCCTTGCAAAACATATCTTCTTTCAACATCTGATTTTATGCCTAAAGATTCTAAAACAAATAACATATCTCTTGATGATTTGCCAATATTTTTTGGTGCTCTTTTTTTTCTTTCAACTAAAGAATCAAAAACCTTATTTGTTATTTGTGATCGTGGTTTTTCACGTGCTTTTAATAACTGTAAAAATCTTTGTCGTTCTAGGAAAATTGATTTTGATACTTTTGGCATATTATCACTTCAAAAATCAAATATATTAAGTAATTACAATTTTTAATCACATTTTTCTATTGGTAAATAAGATATTGCGTATTTAGCAGATTCTGGTTCAACAGCCTGTCCTTTTGCATTCCAAACATCACTGCAATATGTTGCTAAAGTGCAGCCTTCACAATAATTGTAAACAACACACTTGTTTTTTTCATAATTTTTGTATTTCTTTTCAGATGTTGTTGACTTGCAGTCAATTTTCTGATAATCTTCATTCTGCTGAACATCAACAGCCTGCACTTTAAACTGGGCAGGCAAAATTAAATTGAGATAAGGATTAACACCTAATTGCATAACTGCCTGCAAAATCAGTTTTTCACCAGCTTTCGGAATATCAAATTTCACATTAGGCAGAGCTTTTGAATCAAATGAATATATAGCATCAGAAAAAATATCTTTTGTTTGTTTCAAGTAACTCAAACTATCTTTTGAAACAGTTTGATTCTTTTCATTGTTTAAAACAAATATTTTGTAAGTATAACCTACAGGAAGAGTTTTTATATTTGTATTTAATATGTGTTCTCCTTGCAACTCCTGAGAATTAAAGGTGTGGAGATCATAATTCAATAAGACTAATTTAGAACCAAATAAGATACCACAGAATAAATCATTATTTTCTAATATATTATTAAGATCAGGATATTCTGTTAATAATATTCCGGGATAACAAATAACGCAGAAATCCAATTGCTTAAAATTTTCTTTTGCTAAAAAAGAAAAACCATTCTCTTTAGGGATCAATTCAAAATTTTTATTATTACCAGAAAACCAAACAAATATCTTCAAATCCTTCAAATAGGTAGCCCCAATAAGATTATTAGTAGTTAAAAAATCCCCTTTTTTAATATCTACTTTACTGCAAGTAGGTTCACCAGCTTTAAATGTTGCAGATTTTAATGTTTTTGATATTTCCAAATAATGATCTGAAGATTTAAAAACAAAAAGTGTTAATATAATATATAGAAGCACACCAAAAACAATTGCAGCAATCAAAAGCTTAAATATATTATTCATATATAGAAAAATATGCAAAATTATAAAAAGCCACTCCTAAACTTTTGTTTAATCAAGCTTTCCAATATATCTTCTGCCTACACCCTGCAATTTTTTACTTTGTTGATAATGATTCAAAAAATCACTTAAACCCATATTATAAGCCTTGCAGGCATCATCGTAATCAGTGTCAATAACTTCATAATAATACTTAAATATTAAAGTGCCAACAAGTATATTGTAATAGGGATTATACAATTCTTTTTCTTTAATTTTCATACCTATTATTCTTTCTAAACCATCTATTAAAACATCAACTTCTTTAAGTGCTATTGGCCTTACCTGCATTAATCCTATTGCTCCACTTCTTCTGTTTACTGCGTTATATTTGAAACCAGACTCAACATCAATTAATCTTAAAACAAATTTAGAATCCAAATCTAAATAACCACAAAGAAATTCAACAAAATTTGCAATCTCTTCTTTTTGTTTTTCAAATGACAGTTTAGCAAATTGTTCTGAAGTTAAAATAGAATATCTTTCAATTGAAACAATTAAATCTTTCATTATTGTTTTTGCTCTTGCAAATGCTTTTTGTCTATCAAATCCAGTAAAATAATCAGCTTCAGTCTTTTTCAAAAGCCTTGCAATTTTCGCACGTTTTACTTCAAATTGTTTTTTTGGCAGATTCCCAAACTTATAAACAGTTAACAAACCAGGTACATCTCTAATACCTGTTTTTTTACGTATGTGTGAAAATAAAACTGCACCCAAATCCATACCCAAAAAAGGGTCATCTAAAAGGTCTTGCCTACTAATTTGTCTTCCCAAAATAGTACTCAATGTTCTAAAATCTGCAATACCTAATGGATTCTCTAAATCAAAAGAATTGTTAAAAAAAATAAATCTAAAAAGTCTAGGATCTAAATTAGCTCTATTTGCAACAATATCAATATAATGATCAAACAAATCCATAATTTCATATGGATATTTTTTCAAAAGAACTTTTGCTTTTAATTTGTGTAAATTTAAATCTTCTAGCTTTGACAAACTAGTCAAATCATCAAACATCTGTTTAGCTCTAAGCTCTGGATTTATTATTTGTTCTTCTAAATTTATATAACCTGCTCTTTTACTTACTATTTCCTTCTCTGGACCTCTTCGTTCAACCAGAGCAGTTCTTTGTCTTACATCAAATGGATTAATACTCCTAGTACCCTTAATTGCATGATGGCTTATACCAACTGCTAACCCGGCAACCAAAGCACCAGCAACAACACCTTTGGCAATTCTTCTATACTTTGGTTTAAGAGGCATATCTAATTTATAAGCTCAAGGTTTATATAATTATCTTGGTTTTTATATATAATATCTAAATTAAATAAGTAATGCTATTTAATTTGCATCAATATATAAAATTAAACTGCCTAGTGTGTAAAGTGGTGAAGATGGAAAGGCTTGATGAAAAAAGAGGGGAATTTAATTTAAATGTATTTCAAGCAATAGATAGTGATAACACATTTGAACAATTGAAAACAGAACTTAGTATAATCAAAATGCATGCACAGAGTCTAAAGTTGGAGAATCAAACACTTTCTGCAGAAAAGGAAAAACTAGAAAAAACATTAACTGCTTTTAAAAATATGCCTGCAATTGTCGGCGCAATATCTGAAATTTTTATTGAAAAAAAGAGAGCAGTAATAAGAACACACACGGGAGTTACATTTTATATTAATATTCCTGAAACATTTAAAGAAAAAATAAATATTGATGATAGAGTTGTTTTAGCACAAAGTAATTTAGCAATGTTAGATGTTTTGCCACCAGAAAAAGATTATAGGGCTTTAGCTTTTGAAATAAATGAAAAACCCAATGTAAGTCTAAAAGAAATTGGCGGTTTAAAAGAAATAATTCAAGAAGTTGAAGAAACTGTTATTTTGCCAATGACTAATCCTCAGATATTCAAAAAATTTAATGTTGAGTCACCAAAAGGGGTTTTACTTCACGGCCCGCCAGGAACTGGAAAAACAATGATTGCAAAAGCAATAGCATCAAAAACAAACTCTACTTTTATTTCTTTATCTGGTTCGGAATTAGTACATAAATATATTGGTGAAGGTGCTAAAGTTGTAAAAGATCTTTTCAAACTCGCAAAAGAAAAATCACCAACAGTTATTTTTATTGATGAAATAGATTCTGTTGCGGGATACAGAATGGAAAATACAACTGGTGCAGACAGAGAAGTAAACAGAACTATGACCCAATTATTAGTTGAAATGGATGGTTTTAAAGAAAGTGACAACATAAAAGTAATTGCAGCAACAAATAGAATAGATATTTTAGACAAAGCAGTTCTGCGTCCAGGAAGATTTGATAGAATTGTTGAAATCTATCCCCCCAGAACTGAAGATCGAAAAGATATTTTTAATATATATTTGCAAAAAGTGCCAATGCAAAAACTGGATTTTGAAGAAATAATTGAAAAAACAGAAGGAGCAAGTGGTGCTGAGATTAAACTTATATGCAAGGAAGCAGCAATATTTGCAATAAGAGAAAACAAAAACAAAGTAACACAAAAAAACATGTTAGATGCGATAAACAAAATACTTAAAAAAAATGTTAAAGAAGAACAAAAAAGAATTTACAGGTGAGATTTGATGTTTATGAATAAAAAAGAATTAATGTATTTGGGAATAATTACTTTTGTGTTTTTAATTATTATTTTCATTTTGGTTTTGGTTCTACCATTAAAACAGGATATTCCTAAAGATACAAATGATTCGAACAACCCCGATACAAATAATCAGAACCCTGCATTTGATGGCAATGTTGATCAAAAATTAGCACAGAAACAAAGTGTTGAGGATAATGCAAAAGAACTTTGCATAAAGATGTGCAAAGATTATAACAATTCAATAAGCTATAAAAAGGGGCCTTGTTTATCTGATAATTTTGGCTTTAAACAAGAAGACTGGGTATGCGATATTGCACACGACCCAAGAACAGAAGAAGATAATGATCAAAAGAATCAATGCAAAGCATTTATTAATGTAAAAGCACATCACTTTGTTGAAGTTGATGAACGCTGTAATTTCATACGTTTATATTAATCCATTAAACAAGATAATTATACTTGTTGGAAAAAAGAGAGTGATCTTAAAATGACAAAATACAAATTTGAACACATAGTTTCTGATTGTATAAGCTGTGGCGCCTGTGCATCATTATTGCCTAAGTATTGGGCAATGCAAGGCCAAAAAGCAAAATTGACAAAGAAAGACATTGATGACAAAGATTTAAATAGTGCAAAAGAATGCAGAGATGTATGTCCTGTTACTTGCATAAAAATCAAGGATGAAAAAGGAAAAGAATTGAAGGATTAATTATGGTTAAATTAGTTTTGATTAGACATGGAGAATCAGTTTGGAATAAATTAAATGAATTTACTGGCTGGGTAGATGTTCCTTTGAGTAATAAAGGAATAAAACAAGCAATTAATGCAGGAAAAATTCTGCACAAAATAAAGATAAAATTTGATTCTATTTACACTTCTGAATTAGTAAGAGCACATCAAACTCTCTTCCATATACTGGAACAAATGCATTTAGAAACTGTTGTTTACCATGTTGATGACCCGGAATTAGAAAAAATGGCTAGTCATCACATACAGGACAAGGAATTACCCATATACAAAACTATTGCGTTGAATGAAAGACATTATGGCGATTTACAAGGTCAAAACAAAGATGAAATGAGGAAAAAATATGGAAAAGAACAAGTCGAAATTTGGAGAAGAAGTTACAATACAAAACCTCCGCACGGGGAGTCTTTAGAAGACACCCTACACAGAACATTGCCTTATTTTAAAAAATTTATTTTGCCAGAATTAATAAAGGGACGGAATGTTTTGATTGTTGCTCATGGTAACAGTCAGAGAGCAATAACAAAATATCTGGAACACATTAGTGACAAAGAAATTCCAAAATATGAAATTCCTTTGGGCTTGCCAATAGTTTATGATTTGGATAAAAAAATGAAAATAAAAAACAAACTGATTCTGAAATAATTATTTAGAATATACAACAGCATTTAAATTGCCAACAGAATTACTTTTAATATCCTTTAATTCTTTTTTATATTTAATTATTGGATTAAATTTATGTGTTTTAAGAACACTAGTTATTTCTTTTACAGTTACAGGAGTATAATTGTCCTTAATTTCATCTTTAATAGAAAATCCTTTTCCTAAATTTTTAAAATCTTTTTTAGGAATCTCTTGTTCTAAAATAATTATATAATCTTCAGTTATTTTTGCTGTTTTTTTCAAACAGTTTTTCCAATCTTTCAAAAACGGAATAGTTAATATAAGATAAGTTGCATTTACTTTTTTATTGAAATCAAAACTTTCAAAATCTTTACAAAAACATTTAATTCTTTTATCTTTACATTTAAAATTAGAAATCATTTCCTTGCTAGGTTCAACACCATAAACTTTTTTTGTTTTATATGATAAATAACCTTTGCAAGTTAGCCCAGAACCTATTCCAACATCTAATATAACCTCTGGTTCTATATTAAATTCTTTTTGTAATTTCTTTAATTCTGAAATAACTATTTTACTTTGCCCATTTTTTTGCATTATGTTCTTGTACTCTTTAGCAATATAATCAAATAATGGCTTTTTTAACATATTTTCACTTCTTAGGCTCCCAATGCTCAAAGCAACGAGGTTCATATTTGTTTGAACCACCAACATCTACTTCATGGCCTGTTGCTTCTATTTTGAAAGTTTTTGTTGCAAACTTGCCACAAATTGGACAAATTGCAGTGAAGGTATTTATATAATCTGCTTTTGCCAACAAAGTACCTACATCTGCTTTCTTGTCCATAAACGGAAATGGATGCCCTTCTGAAGTCTGATTCAAAACAGAAACATAAACATTAATACTCTCTTTTCTCAAATCGTCAATAACATTTAATACTTTGGAGTTAAAGAATTGTGCTTCATCAATAAAAACATTGTCTGGTTTCTCTAAGCCTACAACTTCATTTAATTCTTCAATATTCAGTAAAACATAGCTTTTTCTTGTTCTATTATCATGTGTTGACACATCAGTATTTGAATATCTGTTATCCAACATTGGCTTTACTATAATTGATTTTTGATTTGCATATGTTGTTCTATCATAAAGTCTAATTAACTCAGATGTTTTTCCTGCGAACATAGGGCCTGATATAACCCAAAGCAAACCTTTTGAATAATGCATATTTTCACCCACCTGTTAATTCATTAATATTTATATTGTGTTCTTTGAATAATTCTTCAAATAAAATTTCTGTTGCTTTTTTATTCTCAATACTCAGTTTTTTGGAGTAATCTAAAATATAATTAGATATTCTTCTTGCAATATCTAGCCTGCCTGTTTTTATATATGCTACAGTTGCTAAAATTGCACAATCCATATTAATATCTAAATTATGCTCATTAATCAATTTCAATAACCTAGTATATAACTCAATAACCCTCTCATATTTTGCAGATCTTAAAAAGAAATGAATTGTATTTTGATAAACAAATTCAAAACCTTCTTGTGGTTTAAAAGGATTTACTCTTTCAAGCTCTCCTAAAAGATATCCTTCTAATATTTGTAATTGTTCTTTTGACAAATTTTCTGGGCAAATATCAAATCTTCTTGCTAGTTCTATTGCTAACTTTGTGTTTAATAGCTCTTCCCTTTGATCTCTGACCAACCTTAGTCCAGTGCTGGTGTTCCTTTCTGAGGTCTGTAATAAAACAAACCTATTTGCTGGTCTTTTTGACACCATATATTCAAATAACATAGAAAACTATTTAAAATCTCCAATATATTAGTTAATATTTAACAATTAATTAAGGACGGGGCATCAAAATGGCTTCTTTTTCAGAAGAGCTTTTGATGACTTCAAGTAAATATATTTTATAAAAGATATTTGGGAGATGAGAAAATGCAGCACGAACATTGTGGATTTTGTGGATTTATGGGTTTAACTAAAATGCCTATTGAAGGCATGAAGAAATGCTCAAGATGTAATTGGGAAGGTTATCCTGAAAGTAGTAGCATGGAAGAGCTAAATAAATTAGCCAAAGGCTATAGACCAGGAAGCAAATGGGCACCACCAATAAAAGCATCAATACCTGAAGAGGATATAGAACCAGTACAAAAAACTGGAGACCCTA
>PEXK01000049.1:0-1350 GCA_002779075.1 Candidatus Diapherotrites archaeon CG08_land_8_20_14_0_20_30_16
CTAGTTAAATCTCAACAAAGTTGATTGATATTGTCAACTCATAAGGGGCAACTATTTTCTTGGAACAAGAAAATAGAGTGGGGTGAGCGGGATTTGGACCCGCGACACACAGGTCTTCAGCCTGTTGCTCTTCCGGACTGAGCTACCGCCCCTTTTGCGAAGTCGGGTTATTGCATTTATGCAATAGCCTATTTTGGCAAACGTAGGCTTTTTCTAAAAGCCGCGTGAACTACCGCCCCTCGAGGCTTTTCTTTCTTTTTTTGGTAAGACCTAGTAACTATACACGATAAAATTTCTTGAGAGCTAATTGGGCCTCTTCTTGGGTCAAACGCTTTTGCAACTCTTTAATATATATTTGAGTTCTCTGGCTTAATTCTATTATTCCATCCTGCAACTCATACATTGATATATCATATTTTGTTGGTGACAATATTTCTATTGAACTTGGAGCATAAAACATTATCAACCTTATTAGACTTGCAAAATCCTTTACAGTGCAAGTAACATCTATATAACCAAAATATGAATTGTCCTGTTCCAAAAGCTCTGATTTTTTGACATCATATATTGTTATATCTTTTTCTTTATCCAAAAATCCCTTTAAATTATCTAAATGCTTATCAACAATCTCTTTAACTACCCCTTCAACATCCAATATCATTTGAATCTTGATTCTGTATGAATCCTTTTCAGCAATTTCTTTCCTTTTTTTTAACTCTGCAATTATATAATCATCCAAAACATATCTTGTTGGATATTCATTGGTTTTTTTAACCAGCCCGATTTTGAGCATTGTATTTATTTCATTTGTAATTGCTTCAAAACCCAAATCCAATTGCTTGTTTATTTCTTCAATAGTCTTTGGCTCTACTAATAAAAGCACAGCTATCTTACGTTGTACCTCTGAAATACGCATAATAAATCACTTAAATACCCCTTTAAAAAAATATGACTTCTTTTACACTACCAAATTATATAAATAAGGATAAGGAAATATAGCTAGCATATCTTTTTAAAAGTTAGGGTTTTATATATAGTAATTGGTTTAGAGCATTCTGGAGGGAAATATTATGTTTAGGTTTGATAAAAAAGGTCAAAGTTCAAGTGTTTTTAATTTGTTGATTGCTGCTTTGGTTTCTTTGGCAATCTTAGGGTTGTTGCTAGCAATACTTGGCGGTGTTGGAGGCATAGGCGGAAATAAACCTGATGAAACTGCTGCAAAACTATTAAAGAATGCAAGTCAAAAACCAGCTATGCCATACAGTGATAAAGCAACATTCACAAAAAAAGATAATACAATTTCTGCATTAGCATTATCCAAAGATCTAACAACAGGATCAGAACAAATAG
>PEXK01000049.1:1489-23167 GCA_002779075.1 Candidatus Diapherotrites archaeon CG08_land_8_20_14_0_20_30_16
AAAAGACTGCGGGCCATTAAATGTAGACGATGGGCTATTCACTTGTTTTTTAATTATAACTAACAAAACAAGCTAAAGGAATTACTATGTTAGCAAAGTTTTTGAAAGAAGAAAAAGCACAGGGCAACATGAACATGGTTTATATGATTCTTGTTATTGGTATTGTTGCTGTTGTTTTAATTGGTGTAATAAAACCTATGTTCAGGCAAAGTGTAACTGTTGCAAAAGCACAGCCTGTTGAAGCACCAACAACAAAATAATTCATATGGTGTATACTTTCAAAAATTCTTTTTTTATCTTTTTAATTAGTTTTTTCATTTACAACCTAATTCATAAGAACAATTTATGTAGCTTTAAAAAAATAGTGCGAGATAGTTACACACAAATACATCAATTAGTTTAAAAATACTTTCTCTTTTTTTGTTTTTAATTTTGAATTTTGATTTTCTTTTGAAACTATTTTGGGTGTTAAAATGAAATATATTGTTGTTACTGGCGGGGTGGTTAGTGGTATAGGAAAGGGCGTAGCTAGCGCATCAATAGCAAAACTAATTCAAACTAATTACGATCTTAAAGTTATGCCAATTAAATGTGATGGCTACTTAAATGTTGATCCTGGTACAATGAACCCAATTGAGCATGGCGAAGTATTTGTAATGGACGATGGTGGCGAAGTTGATATGGACTTCGGACATTATGAAAGATTCTTAAATATTACAACAAAATTTTCTTGGAATTTAACAATGGGAAAAATATTATCATCAATTATAGAAAAAGAACGTAAAGGTCTTTTTTTGGGCAAGACTACTCAATTTATTCCTCATGTAACAAATGAAATTTTAGAAAATTTTATTAGATTACCAGAAAAAGAAAATTGTGATGTTTGTGTTATTGAAATTGGTGGCACAATTGGGGATTTAGAAAATGCATTTTATGTTGAAGCAGTAAGACAATTGCAAATGAAATTTGGAAAAGATAATGTTATTTTTGTGCATTTAACTTATGTGCCTATGTTAAGCAATGTGGGTGAACAAAAAAGTAAACCTACTCAACAAAGTGTACATTTATTGATGGAACAAGGAATATTTCCTGATTTTATTTTAGGCAGAGCAAAAGATCCATTAAGTTCAGCAATAAAAGAAAAAATTGGAATGTATTCTAATTTAGATGAAGACAATATTATATCAGCACCAGATGTATCTAATATTTATGATATTCCGCTTAATTTTGCAAAAGAAAAATTAGATAAAAAAATTGGCACAAAATTAAAACTATTGGGTTATAAGAACAGAATGAATTTGTGGGCTGATTTATTACATAAAATGAAAAACTCAAAAACTAAAAAGAAAATATTAATTGCTGGGAAATATACTGCTTTGCATGATTCATATGCAAGTGTAATAGAAGCAATAAAACATGCTTCTGCACATTTAAGCATTAAACCAGAAATTGTTTGGTTAGATACTTCTTATTTAACCTATGAGCAAGCAAAAACAAAATTAAAAGATATTGATGCAATTATTGTTCCTGGTGGTTTTGGATCCAGAGGTACAGAAGGAAAAATAAATGTTATTAAATATGCTAGAGAAAATAATATTCCCTATTTGGGATTGTGTTTTGGTTTGCAATTAGCAACAATTGAATATGCAAGAACTGTTTGTGGTTTAAAAGATGCAAACAGCACAGAAATAAATACAGAAACTACAAATCCTATAATTGATATTTTGCCAGAGCAAAAAGATGTAGACAAAAAAGGACACACTATGCGTTTGGGTTCACAATTAGCAAATTTAAAACCAAATTCATTAACATCTAAATTATATAATTCTCACAACGCTTCAGAAAGACATCGACATAGATATGAAGTTAATCCTGATTATCACAAAATATTAGAAGACAAAGGTTTAATATTATCTGGATTATCTCCAAATGGAAGGTTAGTTGAATACATTGAGTTACCAAAAGAAAAACACAAATACTTTATTGCAACTCAGGCACATCCTGAATTAAAATCTAAATTCGAAGAACCAAATCCTTTATTTTTTGGATTATTAAAAGCTACTTTGGAGTAGCTTTTATATCTTCTATTTTAAATATCATAAAGATTTGCTAAGAGCATCTAACTATATCTTAAAAGATATTGCTTAACTACTAATATAGTATTAGTTACTAATAGTGAGGTAGTAGTAAACTATTTAAATCCTTTGATACAAGATAAATTAAAGAACATATTACAATAACTTCTTGTTAGCAGTAATATATCTGCTTATTCTATCATTGAAGTCTTTTGGGTCTATAGGTTCAACATTCAATCTTTTGAAAATGGATCTTATGTTTCTTTCATGTATTAATGAATTTTCATCTTCGCTTAAATATTCTACTTCCAAAACATATGCAAAATCTTTAATATCCTGCAAATAAATTATATATTTAAATTCTTCCATTTGAATTTCAAATTCTTGTTTGTGTTTTATCCAAGAAGGATCTTTTTGAGGATTGATTTGTTCAAAGACCTCACACATTTTATCAAAATCTTCTTTATTTTCAAAAGATAGTTTTAATTCTTTTCTTACAATACAAGTAGGATCTCCTTCTTTGCAAATTAGCTCAAAGATTCTATTAGAATACCTAAGACTAACATCTCCAGGCCTGTATCTTGTAGAGTGTATTAAATCATCATTTATTTTTGTGTAGTCTTTAGGGAGCCTCTCTGAAAGCCGATCATATTGCTCTTTCTTAAGTAATGCTTTTAACTCTATTTCGTAAAAGGATTCAAAAGAAACCATTGCACAACACTAATCTACAACATACCCTTTAAGTCTCAACAACCTGTTGTAATATTCCGGACTATATATTTTGTCTTTTCCCTGTCTTATTGCTTCTTTAAAAGTATTAGCTAACAAATCATAGTCTGCTTTATGCCCTCTAACTAAACAATTATGGCCTAAAACAGTTAAATAAGCATTTAACATACCTGTTTCCATCAAAGCCTTTACTTTTGCTTCTGTTTCTGGATATTTTCTAGCAATATATTTTGCACAATCTTCTCTAAATGTTTCTACAGTGTATTTTCCTTCTTTTTGATATTTTCTATTGAAATACTGCTCCAAACCATTTGCAACAACGAACCTCAAAAGAGTTTCAAGTTTGCCTACACCGCCTTTAGTTACTACTTCATCAAAAAGAGCATCCATTTCTTCAACTAATTTTCTTCTAACTTTTATATATCTCTCTTCCAACCTTCTTGCTGCTATTTCTCTTCCTGCACCTTTAGCAATTGCTCCTGAAGCAGAAATTCTTTCCAGCAAGGGTTTTCTTTGTAGGTATTTTGCACCACCAAACGATTCCAAACCGCGCGTTATAGACCACATTGGCTTTTCAGGCATCTTAACACCTCATAAAATAGATATTCCTGTATAATGTATATTAAAATACTATTTATACCTTTCCCTTCATAATTTATTATTATATAAAATTATTGTGTTTGGTGGGATAATATGCGCATTGCAATTATATCAGATACTCATTTTGGTTACAAAGAAGGCACAGAATTGGAACAAGATTGTTACTTTAACTTTGAGCAAGCCTTAGACTATAGCATGAGGAACTGCGATTTGATTCTAATGCCTGGCGATTTATTTGATTTGGAAGAGCCAAGCCAGAAAACACTGAACTCAGTTTTCCAAATATTCGGAGAATACATAAAAGACCAAAAATGGGTCCCTAAAACAACAAAAAAAAAATTATTAAAGGTGCCAATAGTAGCAATTGCGGGTACACATGAATACAAAGGCAAAGACTACACATCACCAATAGATGTTTTGGAAAGTGCAAATTACATTTATCAATTAAAAAACTCAAACCTCACATTTGATAATGTGACAATTTGTGGAATGACAGGCGTGCCAGAAAAAGTTGCAAAACAACTCATAACTAAAATTGGGTTTGAACCTATTGAAAAATCACTAAATATTTTTATGACTCATCAAAGTTACACAGAACTTTTAGCATTTGATGATGAAATGGTATCAACTCTTTCTTTAGAAGATTTACCCAAAGGGTTTGATTTATATATTAATGGTCACATACACAAAAAGAACTTGATAAATACTTCCAATGGACCTTTTTTGATTCCTGGGTCAACAATAATAACACAAATTAAAAAGAATGAAATTCTTGAAAAAAGAGGATTTTACATTTATGACACAATTACAAAAGAATTAGAATTTCTTGAAATACCTTTGCAGAGAAAATATTTTTATTTTGAAATAAATGAAACCAGCACAACAAAACAAGAATTAATAAACAAAATTAATGCGAAGATAAATGAAATAAAAACTTGCAAAATAACTACAAAATACAATAACAAGGAATTGATATTAAAACCAGTTCTTAAAGTGAAGATCTCTGCAAAGCTAGCACTAAATGAAACAACAAACCTAAATGAAAAGGACATACTTGCTCAAGATGTAATCTTATTGTTAGATAAAAAAATAGAGGTTGAAGAGTTAAAAAACAAAATAGAAGCAATAAATTTTGAACAGGACAGGATAAATGCATTAGAAAACTCGAAAAAGATTTTTGAAAAAAATTTAATAGATGCTGGTTTCAAAGAAACAATAGACATAGATACACTAATTAATACCTTGAAGGAAAAAGACAATGAAAAAACAGTCAACCTCATATTGGACAGAATAAAAAAGGATTTAGAAGATCAAGAATCTAAAATATAAATTAAATCCCCTTTTCTAACTTGTTCATTTACTTTTATTCCAACATCCTGCCCTCGTTTTACTGTACTGACTTTGTTTCTTTCAAATTCAACAGATTCTAATTTCTGTCTGAAATAAGTTATTGAGCCTTGAACAACAATTTCTTTTCCTACTTCAAAATTTAAATCAGCATTTATTTCTGCAACCCCTGGTTTTGCAAAATATTTTCTTACTCTTCCAATACAAACCAGCTTACTTGTTCTTTCGCTTTGTTTTTTTGGCTGTATTCCTGTATGGTCTGGTTCTCTTAAATAAAAACCAGAAATAAATCCTCTGTTAAAAACAGTGCTTAATTGTTTTTCTAATTTTGCTTTTGCATTTTTTGTCAATTTGTTATTTTGTGCTAATTGCAGAGCTTCTTTGTAAACTTTTGTTGTTAAATAAATATAATCTGGACCTTTGTTTCTTCCTTCAATCTTAAATCCAGTTGGATTTAATTGTACCAGTTTTTCAAAGAAAGGAATTGTGCACAAATCTTTTGAACTAATTATTCTATTTCCATATATTTCTGCTTTATTGCCCTGCTCTTCTCCTTCTAAATACCAAACTCTTCTGCAAGGGTTTGTACACTTTCCCCTATTAGCACTTTTATCGTGGAAATATAAACTCATGAAACATCTTCCAGAGACAGAAATACACAAACTGCCGTGCACAAATATTTCTAATTCAATTTTTGTCTTCTTTCTTATCTCTTTTATTTGTTTAAGTGACAATTCTCTTGCTAAAACAATTCTTTTTGCTCCACATTTCACTAGAAAATTACAAGCAGAAGAATTAGAAACAGACATTTGTGTACTAATATGAATTGGTATTTTCAATCTGTGGGATTCTTGAAATATTAAAAAATCTGAGCATATAACTGCATCAATTTTTGCTTTCTTTGAGACATTTAGAATTCTTTTTACTAGTGACTGTTCTTTGTCATAAACAATTGTGTTTAATGCCAAGTAGGCTTTAACTTTATTTTTATGACAATATTCTACAACCAAAGGCAATTCTTTTATAGTGAAGTTCTTGCCAAAGTCTCGCATGTTTAAGCCTTTGACACCAAAGTAAATAGCATCTGCTTTTGCTTTTACTGCAGCATACAAACATGGAAAATCTCCTACACCAGAGATAATTTCTATTCTGTTTTTATTAGGCATAAATAATATAGATAATATAATTATATAAATTAGCTTTGTATTACTTTAGAAGTCGATGCCTTGTTTAGCTTGAATACCTTTATCATAATGATGTTTGATTTGTTTCATTTCTGTTACTATGTCTGCCATATCAATGAATTCTTTTGAGCATTTTCGTCCAGTTAAAACAACATCTACAGGTTCTATACAATGTTTTAAACACTCCAACACATCTTTTTTGTCTAATAACTCAAAATATATAGCAGTAAATAATTCGTCAACAACAATTAAATCATAGTCTTGATAACTTGTTTTCAAAGTTTCAAAACCATATTTGCAAATGTTTATTAATTCTTTAGGAACTTCGCCTTTTTTGAAAAAACCGGTTATACCATAATTTATAGATTTGAATTTTGGGAATGCACCTTCAAAAAATAAAATGCTTTTTTCTTTGTCTGGTTTCATAAATTGAACTAATAAAACTCTTTTTCCTAAAACTAAAGATCTTAAAATAATACCAAAAGAACTTGTTGTTTTTCCTTTACCGTCTCCGGTATAAATAATTAACATTATTTATCCCTCAAACGTTCACAAAAACTCTTACCTACACTAGCCATTTTGTGGCCATCTCCAGTATAAACAATTAACATAATATCACATTAATATATTTATTATTCATTGCATTTTCTTTTATAATTGTCAAAAACTTTTCTTTTATGCTAAAGAAAGTGTAGAACATTTCTTTAACACAAATGTTTTACAAAGTGTCATAACTACCTAGTGATGACACAAGGTGTTGACGCTTTTGGTGAACTTAAGCTTTTCTAAAAAGCTTAGCTACATTTACTATATGAACATTTAGGGCAAGTATAACAACCTTCTTGGGCTACCATTTTTGCATGACATATTGAACATTCATCTTTTGGTATTTCTTTTGTAATCAACTTTTGTAATATTGATTTTTTGGGGCCTTCAAATTCAGAATCCGACTCTCTTTGATTTGTTCCTGCATTTAATATTTGCACTTGTCTGCTTGCATCTCTGTAAATTGTCAATCCTTTGCATTTTGACTCATATGCTAATCTGTATGCTTTTTTCACATCATCAACTGTAGCGCTATTTGGCATATTAATTGTTTTTGAAACTGCATTATGAATATATTTTTGAAATGCAGCCTGCATTTTTATGTGCCATTCAGCATCTATTTCTCTTGCTGTGATATATACTTTTTTTAGGTCTCCTGGAATCTCTTCTATCCCCTCAAACATTCCTGTTTTTGCAATTTTTTGCATAATTTCTCCAGAATAAATTCCTCTTCTTTTTAATTCTTGTTCTAAATATTTATTAGTATAAACAAATTCTTGATTCTCCAAAGTTAATCTTGTATATGATAAAGAAAATAGAGGTTCTATTCCTGAAGAAACATCAGCAATCATACTTATTGTTCCTGTAGGCGCTATTGTAGTTATTGTTGCATTTCTCATATTCTTGTAACCTATAACATCCCAATAACTTCCTTTAAAAGCAGGAAAATTTCCTTTTTCTTCACCCAATTTTACAGATTCTTCAATACCAGTATCTGTAATAAATTTCATCACTTTTTCTGCCAAATAAATTGCATCATCAGAATTGTAGGGTATTTGCAACTGCAACAACATGTCTGCCCACCCCATAACCCCAAGACCTATTTTTCTACTTGATTTTGTCATTCTTTCAATTTGTGGCAAAAGATATTTATTCACATCAATCATATTATCCATAAATCTTATTGCCAATCTTACTGTTTCTTCTAATTTTTTCCAATCTATTTTTCCTTCCTCATCAATCATATTTGCCAAATTTACAGATCCCAAATTACAGGATTCATAAGACAAAAGCACTTGTTCCCCGCAATTTGCACTTATTATTCCATTTACTGCAAATTTATGATCTTTGTTAAAAACAGTTAAATTGTATACCTCTTCCATTTTTTTAAGATCTATAATCTCAACAACTTTTGCATAATCAATTTGTTTTACATCTCCCCATTTTGCTCTTAACAAACTATTTAATTTTTTTTGTTTGTTTTTATTTTTAAATCCAATTGATTTAGCGAATGAATTTACATCTTTTCCATTAATATGTAAATCAAATCCATCATATTCTTTTCCATTTAATTCACATTTACTATACCTCACTCTTGAAACAATACCAAAAGTAGATAGTAATAATTGCACATCTTCAATTAATTTAGTGTGGGCAGAAGTCAAAGTTATGCGCCTTACTCTTTTGGTACCCCTATACATACTATGAACATTTCCGTCACTACTGAATAATCCATTTAAAAATCCTTTTTGGAATTCTCTATTACCTCTTAAAACAGTTATTGGGATTCCTTCTTTCTTTGAAACCGCTTTAAATTTTTTCAAAAATAAATCTCTTGCAATTTTATTTGTTGTTGCCAATTCGATAACTCCCTTTGTTTTTAATCTATCACAACCATTTATATCAATTCCTAATTTATTGCAATATTTCTTTATAAATGAATATATCTCTTTATCTTCTTTTCCAAAAACAAAACCAATTTGCCAATTTTTTACTTTTTTATTTGAATGCCAACTAATCCAACCATTACCATAATTCCATCCCAATACAAAACCATCATTTGTAGAAAATTTGTATTCTGATCTATTTGGAGTTATACCATATTTTGATAATACTATTTTTGTTCCTTTTTTTAAATCTTTTACTTCAATCTTCTCATTGTTATACGAAATCAGATTATGATTTTTTGTTAAATCAATATATAATCCATTATCAAATTTAATCCTATATATTTTTTGTTTGCCAGTACTAAATGCTTTTGCAGGCGTTATTTTACCATCTGGACAAAGAACACTAAACTTTTTGTTTAATAATTCTTTTATTGGTAACAAACCAATATCTGTATGAACTTTGTTTGTTCCTCTGTGGCAGGGGTTTGTTGATTCGATTACACCCATGTTTGAAACTTGATTGTGCCTGTTTATTTCATCAATAAATATTATTCCGGGCTCGCCATTCTGCCAAGCCATATTTGCAATTAAATCAAATACACTTCTAGCATTTAAGTTCCCTGCTACTTCTCCATTGTGCGGATCAATTAAGTCATAATCACAATTATTTTCAACAGCCTTCATAAATAAGTCTGTAACTGCAACAGAGATATTAAAATTTGGAATCTGCCCCTCTGTTTGTTTACAAGAAATAAACTCCAAAATATCTGGGTGATCAACTCTCAAAACACCCATATTTGCTCCTCGACGGCGCCCGCCCTGTTTGATTACATTTGATGCGGCGTCAAAAACTTTCATAAAAGAAATTGGACCCGAAGCAATACCTTTTGTTGATTTAACAAAAGATCCTTTTGGTCTCAATCTAGAAAAAGAAAAACCCGTATTATGAATCACAGTGAATCCATTTTGTCCTGACAAATAATTTTGATATTTTTCAACAGTAAAATCATAAAATGGTTTTGTTTCAACTGTTTTCTCTGCAGAAACAACATAATCCAATTTTTCAACTAAATTTAATATTTTCTTAGTCTCATCATTGTTTATGGTAACCAATAAATCAATTAGTTTTTGTTTTGATATGCCTTTGCCTTCTTTAAATCTAGCCAACCAAAAATTTTTTCCATTTATTAGGATACTTTTTCTATGAATTGCATCACATTTTGTACTTGTGCCTATTTTTTCAAAAATGTTTTCAATATAATCAAAACTTATAGGCAATCTTTCTAATACTGTGTGCTTATTCTTAATTGTTTTAGCCAATCTTTCTTTTTTTAAATTTGATTTTAAAAATCTTAAAAATAATTCTTTAATTTTTTCGATATCCTCAGAAACAGAAAAAGTAACTTCATAACAATCTTTTTTTGCATTTCTTTTGGGTAATCGCACTCTTGAATAAGGCCTCAAGCCTAACAAAGACAACAAATGTAATATTTGATCTGCTAGGTCTTTACAAATTGTTGAAACACTAGTTCTTGAGTTTCTATTATCAACATACCCATCAGAATCTATAAGCCCTGCTAAAAAGCTACAAACAACAGATTTAGGTGATTTTATAATAAAACTAGGAATAGATAAATTTAATTTTTCTCCAATAGTTAAAATATTATTTTCTTTTATCCAATTAGTAAACTTGGCTGTTGTTGTACACAAAGAATATAATTCTCTTTTATCTTTTTGAATTGCAACATCAATATTAAATCTATTTAATAAAATTGCTTTTGCAAACTCTAAATTTTCTGTTGTACCATCAAACAATCTAAATCTTAAACCATTTTTGCTATTTCCTAAACTGCCATCACCCAATGCAAAACCAATTAACCAAGCAACATCTTCATCAATTTTTATATTGTCTATTTCTTTATATTCATTAAATAACCAATTCATATTCAAATCTGGTTTTAATAATAAATCATTTTGTTTTACTTCATCAGCTCTTTTTTCAACTATATTCCAATTTTTATCAATTACAAAAAAAGGGTGCCAAGCACTAGTGATTGCACAAGTACCTGATTTTGTAATTATTTTGTTAGCATCAGAAATTGAATTAAATTTCCAGATTTTGTTGACTTTGGCAGAGATAAAAGAATTTGATTGTTCATCAAATGAAATAGTTTTAATATCTTTGTCTAAAAGACTTATAATTTCTGCTCCAGAAGAGTCTGTTTCAATAGTTTTAGTTTGCAAAAAGAGTTTTTCATATAATATATCTATATTTTCCAAACCACAAAAACTAGTAAATACTTTTGATCCTGAGACTATACACCCGCCTCCACTTTGTTGGATTAAAGCAGTATATTTTATAGCATCAAATATTTCTGACATTGAATCTCCAACAGGCAAAACAAAGCACGCAGACAGCATTCCTAATTCTGTTCCTGCATTCATTAATGCAGGGGTATTAGGTAAAAAATCTAAATAATACATCATATCAAAAAATTTATCCTGCAGTTCTTTATACTTTTTTTGAGACAGTCTTTTTTTATCTGCATTTGCAATATGTTCTGAAACTCTGTCAAACAATTGATTTGGTGTTTCAATAATATTTCCATTGTTATCTTTTAATAAATATCTAGCTTCCAAAACCTTAATCGCATTTAATGATAAATTTGTTTTTTCAACACTTCCAGTATAAACTTTCCTAATTTCTCTCAGCTTTCTTTTGTATTCTCTAAAAATTATAAATGATTTTGCAACTGCGGGATGTTTCTGCATTAAAACAGTTTCAACATTATCTGAAACATCTTCAACACTCGGCACTTCATCTTTCATTCTTTTTTCTATATCTTTAACTACTTGTTGAACTAAAGCATCCAAATCTTTTGGTTCTTCGTTTATAGAATCAAAAGCCTTTTGCAAAACAGTTTTTATTTTTTCAGGATCAAAAACAACTACTTCGCCAGTTCTCTTTCGAATATTTTCTATCATTATTATCACTCCAACTTCAAAATCTCTTTTTTGAAATCATTAGTTGTTTTGAATGCTTTATATATAGATGCAAATCTGATGTATGCAATATCATCCAATTCTTTTAAATATTTTATAACTGAATTTCCTATCTGTTCAGAACTTACCTCAACATTTCCTTCTCTTCTCAAATCTTGTTCTATTTTTGAAATCAATTCTTCAATTGCTTCAATTGTCACTGGCCTTTTTTTACACGCCAATATAATACCTCTTTTCATTTTCTCTTTATCATATTTTTCCCTTGAACCATCCTTTTTAATTACAAAGAAATCTACATCCCCTATTTTCTCATAGGTCGTGAATCTTTGCTCACATTTAAGACATTCCCTTCTACGCCTAATTACAGCTTCCGAAACATCCCTTTTATCTACCACACTGAGGTCTTCAGAGCCACAAAATGGACAAATCATAAAACAATCACATAACTACATATTGTGGTCTTGTAGAAACAAAAACACAATCCGTTGTACTAAAAACAAGATCAACATTTATAAATAGTTTGTTTAGTCATAATGAATTTTAAATGAAAATAGAACTTTGAAAAATAATTTTATAATGAATTAATCAATGCCTTTCTAATATTTATTAAGAAAAAATAAATAATCTTTAAATTATGTTTAATTGCTTGTAATTAACTTATAAATAAATCATGTTATTGATTAAAATGATCAAATCTAGGGGCATTACAGATAACTATTTAAATATATATTAGATTAATACTATAGTAATGGGATTTTTATGGTTGAAACGTTTTCTTTACAAACATTATCCAAAGATGAGAAAATACAATTGTTATATGAATTAGGATTTAAATCTGATGGCATCTATGTATTAGATCCAGAAGGAAAAAAAATTAAAGATAAATATATAGATGTTGATGTCAAACTAGAAAATATGCTAATTTTACCAAGTAGTACAATAATATTAGATAATAACCCGATGAGTATTGCCTCATATCTAGAGGAACATCCAGATGTGTTCTGATACCTATAAAGATACAATTGAAGGCATAACTAAAGGCGCATTAGAATTTGGAGAAAATAAAATAAAACAACTTGTTCAACAATTTAAAAATGGTAAACTCGCATTTATACAAGATCAAGAAACTATTGACTTGGTAAAGAAACAACTTGAAAGTGGCGAATGGGATTTATGTAAAGGTTACATAAAAGATGACTTTTTAAAATTACTTGTTAAAATGGGATTAACTCTAAGGGAATTAGATCGATTAAAAGAAACAAAAAAAATACAAAACTTAAAACAAAAAATAAATATAAAATTTGGACCTAGAGGAATACACATTTCTGAAATTGTTCAAAATAAATTGTTGACTTCTTTTATTGGCAGTTTAGCAAAAACAATTAATACTGTGCCAGAGATGATAGAATATATTGAAAAATTGTTAAATAATTTAGATAATTATGTAATTTTTATAAAAAATACCGACAATGTTAAAAACATCCATAAAATTATTGAAACTAAAATTATGGCAAATACACCGGATTTCCTTATAATATTTTCATGTGGCTCTGCAATTCAAGTAGCGATGACTTTAAAATCAGAATTATTTAAAATGCAAATAATTACTGAAAATTATACTGTAGAAATACAAGAAGAAGGAACGGAAGGCATAAATAAATATTTAATATTCCTATTTAAACAAGAATCAAATTTATTTGAAGATAAATAGAAAAAGTGTAGAAAGAGATTTTGTTTCTAATTAAATTTGAAACTATTTGTAAAAGATTCAAGGCACAATGCCTTTTAATCTTATACACTTACTCTTTCTTCTTAACAAGAGTTTTTTTCGATTTCTTAGCTTGTGTCTAAATCGGCTTGCTATTGCAAGAGCTTTTGACACTTCGTTAAAGTTTTAAATCTTTTTTGATTTTGAATCTTTACGCTCTCTTGTTTCTTTTTGTTCTTGAGTTTCTTCAACCAAAATGCAATTTACAATTCCTGATTGACCAGGTCTTGATGTTACTTTTGCTAACTTTGTTGCACCTTTAATATCAACAATAATTAAAGCGCCTTTTGTTATTATATTTCTTCTTGCATATTCTCTATTTGCAGGATTTGCTTTTACTGTTTTTATTTCTGCTTTGAAGTTTTTCTTATTCAAAACTACATTTGCAAACTTCACTGCTGCTAATTTAACTTTTTTATTAGCACCCTTGCCTCTAACTATTTTTCTATGATCTTCTTCAGCCAAAGTAGTTAATGCTGGTCTGTTTGCCAACTGTGTTAATACCTTGTTCCTTCTTTTCAAAGAATGTCTTAAGCCACCTGATGGCTTCCTTTTTGATTTTCTTGTAACTAACATTTATTACACCCCAATAAAACTATAAAAATAGCAATTTAATCTATCTATTATAATCTATAGTTAAGTAAGGTTTTTAAATTCCTTACTCTTCTTCTTGGCTTCTGTTCACCAATACCAAAATCTTATCATTTTCTTTAAGTACACAATCATCTTTCGGATACTTTAGCTTCTTGCCCTCGTAAACTGCAATTATTCGTTCATCATCAGTGTTTATCTGCTTTATTTTTTTCCCATAATACTCACTGCTTTTTGTTACCAGAATCTCTTCTAATTCCGCTTCACCAGTACTTAAAAAAGCTAAATCTATTAATACAGGTTTTAATAAAATCTCTTCAATGTACATTGCAGCAGCAACCTCGGGATGAATAGACAAATCTATACCCATTTTTGTTAAAATTGTTTTATCATAAGTTGTTTTTGCTAATCTAACTGCAACTTTTTTAGCCCCTTTTTCTTTTGCCATCATACCGACAATTAAATTAACTTCATCAGAATCTGTTAAAGCAATTAACGCATCACAACCTTTTACATTTGCTTGTTCTAAAACCTTTTCTTTTGTTGCATCATCACTAATTGCAATAATATCAAAATCGTCTGCAATCTGTTGGCATCTTTCTATATCCTTCTCAACTAAAACAACTTCATGATCATGATCTAATAATAATTGGATCAAAGCAAAACTTATTTTACCAGCACCTACAATTACAAAATACATTTCTTCATCTCCTAATAGTCTTCATAGCTATAACTCTTTTAAAACAAAGGGCAATTTTTTAATTTTGTCTTTCCCTGAAAAATGACCTTTTTTGTGCAATATAACTATATCTGAATGTAATTGTTTTTCAAATATTTTAATATTATCAAATGTTACCCAATCATCATTATCAGAAAATAAAGATACAAACTGTCCTAAAATTTTCACCTTGTGAAAATTTATTGGTTTTGTTATCCAAGGTTTTACTATTTTTAATGATTCTTTGCCTTCTTCTGCAATTGCTTTCATATTCAATTTAACCCACGGTGCAACAAAAATTGCACCGCCTATTTTTTTGTTCCCTTTTTCTAAATATCGTAATACAGTTTGACAACCAATACTGTGACCAACAAAAAATGTGTTTTTATCACACTCGCCTACTTGCTTTGACAAATAATTTACCCAAACATTTATTTTTGGATGTTCAGTATTTGGCATTTTAGGCACATATACTTTGTAGCCCTTCTTTTCCAGCTCTTTTTTCAACCAGGGAAACCAGCCTTCTTTTGGGCAGCCTCCCCAACCATGAACAATAAACACTCTTTTCATAATTATCTTCTCCAAAGCCGAATATTAAATAAAAAACCAAAAAGAACTAAAATGGGTATTATTTCCAATCGGCCCACAAGCATGTTTATTATTAACATGATCTTACCTATAATCGGTGTGGCTACAGATATTACTCCTACTGGAATTCCTATATTTCCCTGAGCAGAAGTAACCTCAAACAAAGAATCTAGTGCATTATACCCTAAAGCAATAAAAACAAATGTTCCCAACAGAATAAACAAAACATACATCAAAATAAAACCCAAAACCTCCAACATAATTTTAGTATCAATATTTTCGCCATTAAATTGCTTTCTAAAAACTGCTTTTTCAGGTAAAATCATTTCTTTTGTTTTCCACCAAACAATCTTTAAAAAGATTATAAATCTTTGAAGTTTTATTCCACCACCAGGTGATGCTGTTGATGCACCAACAAACATCAAGAATATCAGAATCCCTTTGAAAAAGTCAGGAAATGCTTGATGAATTCCATAGTTAAATAAAGACAACCCGCCAGTAGAACTCGAAACTATATAAAACAAAGTATGCAAAGGTACTAATTTAGAAAATTGCAACATTACAATAAAAAATAAAAATATAGCCATAATAATATAAAAAACAAAACTTTTATCACGAAAATATTCTAACAAACTTTTCTTGTCATACACCCGATAATGCGTAATAAAACTCATTGCACCAAATATCATTAAAAACATAATAATGACTAAAACCCAAATGGAATTATAACCGAGCAATCCCGTATCAGTCATATCTGAACCTGTACTGGATATCGATGTAAATGTATAATACATAGAATCAAAAAAGGGCATACCCGAGATACGCAATAAAATAATTCCTACAATTGATATAAACACATATATTGCAACAAAAATAGCCACTGTTTTTTTAACACTTGACTTTAATTTTTCTGTGTGGCCTTCAGATTCTGCAAATAACTTAAATTTAGAATATGTCAAAAACAATCCTAAAATTGCAAGCACAACAATACCTATTCCACTCAACCACTCTAAAAACGCCCTCCAAAAAAGAGTACTATACATCAATGAGCTTTGACTTGCAAACATTGAATATCCTGTGCTAGTTAATGCAGATACTGATTCAAAAAAACCGTCAATAAAACTGCAATTTTCCAAAACAATAAATGGAATACTTGCAAACAAAGAAAATATTATCCAAAAAAGTATTATTGTTACAACTGCATGTCTTCTTTCAACACTAATTTCTGTTTTAAATTTTAATAATTTTGCAACTGTCCTTACTATCAAAGCCAATAAGACATACAAAAATAGATAGTATGTGGGTTCTTTATAAATAAAAACAAATATTATTGGAATAAGAAATACATATGCACTAGCACTAAGTAGCACACTAATGTTGTTTAATATTAATTTAAGGTCTTCTTTATTGTAATATAACATATAACCACTTTGACCTGGTGTCTATATATAAATAATTTGTATATATAAAAGTATCTTGAAACAAGAATCCTTTTTAAACCTACCTTTAAGAATATTATATATATTTATTCCCACCGCTTTCTTTGTAAAGAAAGCAGAGTGTAGAACATTTCTTTCTAAGAAACGAAGTGTAGAAGATTCTCGTAAAGAATCTTTTACAAAATGTTGCAAAAGTTCTTTGCAACACAATGGTTTACAAAGTGTCATAAACTATAAGTTGATGGCACAGGCTTCGCAAAGAAACACGTTGCAAAGCAACCATTTGTGTAAGTACACAAACAAAACATAAGTTTTGGGGTGGACTGTAGGCTTTTTGTTTAAAAGGCATATAGAAGCAGTTGTAGTCTAGCGGTTAGGATGATTGCCTTCCAAGCTATCGGCCCGGGTTCGAATCCCGGCAGCTGCATCACAAAGGCACTCGAAGAGAGACTTGTGATGACTTAAAGCAAACCCAGTTTGCGAAATGGCATCAAAATGGCATCTGAAAGATGACTTTTGATAAATACTAATTGTGATATAATATGAAGATTTACATATTTAGATTTGGACACAGATTAGAAAGAGACAAACGAATTACAACTCATTGTGCATTGGTGTCTCGAGCATTTGGTGCTTGCAAAATGTTTTATTCTGGTCAAGAAGACCCTAGTTTTGAAAATAGTGTAAAAGAAGTTCAAGAAGATTGGGGCGGAAACTTCACTATAGAATATATACCAGATTGGGAAAAATTCTTCAACATCAATAAGGACAAGTATTATATTGTTCATTTAACAATGTATGGCACTGCTTTTGATGATTTTGCAAAAAATTTCAATAAAACTTTTAAAAAAGGTTTACAAAAACAAAAAAAAGATTTGTTAATTTTTGTAGGATCACAAAAAGTTCCAACTGCTGTTTATCATTTTGCAAATGCTAATGTTTGTGTAACAAACCAACCTCATTCCGAAGTCTGCGCTTTAGGGGTATTGCTAAATGCTCTTGTTGATTATCGTACTGTAAAATTTTCAGGTGCAAAAATAAAAGTTAAACCTAATTTAAAAGGAAAAACAATTGTTAAAAACTAAATTACTTTCTTTATTTCTTCACACAATTTTAACATTGTTGATTCAGGAATCTTAAAATCTTTGTTGTAGGGAGAATAATTTTTCCCTCAGTGTTCATCAACAAATTTAATATTATCAAAAATTCTTGGTTCTTTATATCTAGGAATAAAATGTACATGTAAATGCTTTGTTACATTTCCCTGAACAATATAACACATCAAATCAGGCTTAAACAATTTTTCTAATGCTCTATTGATTTCTATCAGTTAAATAATACTTGCCATCAGTTGATTCCAATTTCAGTTGTACCCAAATTGGGGACAACTCAAATTGAACAAATTCTCTATCTTTAACTTTACCCCAATATTGTCTAGGTGTTGGACTATTTGTCAAAGCTTCGACAATATCTACAACAGAAAAATACCATTCATTATTGTACCATTCTCGTCTTATTTTCTTATCTTCAAACACTACTAAAGCATTATCTTTATTCATAGAAATCCAAATAGATAATAACCCCTATCTTTATATATATTATGCCCTAAAAATATATTATCATTACATAGTGGGTTTATCCCACGGGTTTTTCTTTGAGAAACCTCTAGTTTCTTTTTACAAAAAGAAACTGGTGGTAGCAGGGGTGCCGCAGCGGTCAACCGGGGTGGGCTTAGGACCCACTGGATGTAGATCCTTCAAGAGTTCGAATCTCTTCTCCTGCATATTATTAAGGATTTGAAAAATCCTTTCAATACACAAAGTGGATTGGTAGATTTCCATAAACACTTTTCCAAAGGGTTTTGAGGATTTAATTTTCCATATTTATGTGATATTTATGAAAGAAATTGAAGTTAAAATTTTGAATGTAAACAAAAAGGAAATTGAAAAGAAATTATTGGCTTTAGGCGCAGAAAAAAACTTTGATGATAATATCGATGCAATTTATTATAGCATTCCACAAAAAAAAGAAAAAAAGAAAAAAACTGCTTTAAGATTAAGACAAAAAGGAAACATAGTTGAATTAACATACAAACACAGAACAAAAACTAAATGTGTAAAGATTTGTGACGAGTATGAAGTCAAAGTGTCTGATTTTGAAGAAATGAAAAAAATATTAAAATCATTAGACTATAAAATAAAAACAGAAATCAAAAAACATAGAACATCATATCATATAAATAATGTTCATTTTGAATTAGACACATACCCTAATGAACCTACATTGTTGGAAATTGAAGCTTCAAACATAAAGACAATTGAAAAATATGTAAAGCTCTTGAGTTACACTATGAAAGATGCAAAGGGTTGGAGCTACGCAGAAATATTAAATTATTATAAATGTGAGTGCAAAAAGAAAAAATAATTAATTAAACAATTTTCTTGCAAATTTTAGTTCTTTATTTACTGATTTTAATATATTTTCTTTTTTCCACATTTCATTTATTTCTAATTGTAAAGGAACATTTGTTTTTAATACTGGTTTTAAGGCTCTTAAAAAAGATTCTGAAGCAGTACTTAAATTTCTATGTTCTTTAGTTCTAAATGCCGAGCTTAAATGTATTTGTATTAATTTATTTTTCATTAAGTCATACAAATATTCAATTTCTTTAGGCGAAATAGTATATGCGTGGCAAACATCTAAACAAAAACCATATTTGCTTTTTAAGATTTTGCTTGTTGCTTTTTTATTATTTAATTTTTCTTTTTTAGGCATATTCTCCAATATTATATTCCAAGAATAATTATCTATTAAATCATAGGGGCAGTCATGAACGTGAAACAACATTGCTTTTGCATTGACTTTATCATATAAGTCATACAAACAATCCAATATTTTTATTTGTTCTTTTTTACTTTCATTAATTATTTTAAATGGACCATGTATTGAAACATATTCTAAGTCTTTTAACCATTTTTTATCTTCTTTATTTAATTTGAATCCGTAAATTCGTTCTTTGAAAGCCATTGTTAATTCTAAACCATCAATATTAAATTTACTCCAATATTTTTTAAAGTTAAAATTAGGTTTTTGCATTAATTCATCTAATTTCTTTCCTATTGGTAAACATATTAAATTATTCATAGGATCACAAAAAAAATAAAAAATTAGAAAAGAGTTTTGATTGCTCTCTTTTCATATTCTTGTTTTGCTTTTGTTACAAATTCTTTAATTGACATTTCTTTTTGTTCTTTAGTATCTCTAATTCTTATGTTAGCCGTTTTAGCTTGTTGTTCTTTTTCGCCAACAATTAAAATATAATTGTAATACATTATTTCCCCCTCTCTAATCTTTTTATTCATTGATGATGGTTTAGTATCACAATCAACTCTTAATCCTTCTTGCTTTAATTGTTTTTCTATTTCTAATGCATAATTATTAAATGCATCTGCAACTGGGACAATTAAAACTTGTCTTGGGCTTAGCCACATTGGAAATTTGCCACCATAATGTTCTAATAAAATACCAAAGAATCTATCTGGAGAACCAATTAATGCTCTGTGAATCATTACTGGTGTTTTTTCAGTGTTGTCTTGATCAATATATTTCAATCCAAATCTGCCAGGCATATTAAAATCCAATTGAACTGTTGAAACTTGCCATTCTCTTTGCAAAGCATCTTTTACTATAATATCTATTTTGGGGCCATAAAATGCTGCTTCGCCAATAGCTTCAACAAACTCTAATTTTTCCTCTAAAGCTAGTTGTTTAATTATCTTTTGACCTTTTTCCCATATTTCATCAGAACCCAAATACTTTTCTTTATTTAATGGGTCTCTATATGATAATCTTATCCAATAATTCAGACCGTAGGTTTGTAATGCGATTTTAATTACTTTCAAAACATTTCTTACTTCATCTTTGATTTGATCAGGTCTACAAAAATTGTGTGCATCATCTTGTGAAAATGCTCTCAGTCTTGAGAATCCAGATAATTCTCCTGGTTTTTCATCTCTATATAACATTGCAAAATCTGCTAATCTTACTGGCAAGTCTCTATAACTTCTTTGTTTAGATGCATAAATTTGTGTGTGTTGAGGGCAATTCATTGGTTTCAAAAAGAATTCTTCGTTTGTATAATTAGATTTTACTGTGAACATATTTTCTTTGTACTTATCATAATGCCCGGATACTTTAAATAATTCTGCTCTATTAAATTGCGGTGTATGAACTTCTTCATAACCTATTTCTGTTTGCAATTCTCGTGAGAATTTAATTATTTCATTTCTAATTATATTTCCTGCAGGAGTATACAAAGGTAAGCCTGCTCCAACCAAATCAGAAAACAAAAACAATTCTAACTTAGTGCCTAATTTTCTATGATCTCTTTTTTTTGCTTCTTCTAATAAATTCAAATATGTTTTTAATTCGTCTTTATTTGGAAAAGAAATAGCATAAATTCTTGTTAGCATTTTATTTTTTTCACTACCTCGCCAATATGCTCCTGCAATGCTTAATAATTTCACACTTTGTATCATTGAAATTTTTTCTAAATGCGGGCCTCTACACAAATCAATAAAATCGCCTAGTTTATAGGTTGTAATTTTTTCGTTATTGGGCAGATCATTAATTAATTCTATTTTATATGGTTCGTCCTTAAATATTTGTAAGGCTTCTTTCTTTGTTACCTCTTTGTATTCAAAAGGTGTATTTTTATTTACAAGGGTGTACATTTCCTTTTCCACTCTAGCAAAATCTTCCTGTTTAATGTCAAGATTGTCAAAATCATAATAAAATCCGTTTTCAATAGGTGGGCCAATCGTGATCTTAACTTTTGGAAACAAATGTTTTATTGCTGCAGCCAACAAGTGTGCACTTGAATGCCAAAACACTTCTTTTCCTTCTTTTGAGTTAAAATCTACATCTTTTGCTATTCCTTTCTCTATTTTCATTTTTATTCCACCCGCGCCTTTAAAAAGGCACCGTCTGCCAAAGGTATGTCTTAGGTACACCTAGTGAGCATACGATGGCCTATAATACAATAATAGACCTAATTTATTATATATAAAGAGAAAAAGGAATTAAAAACCTTCCCACTAGCTACATCTTGATTTTATTAATATTATTAACACATAGCCAAGCAGTTGCATTGCCAAACCCTTTTTTGTTTATATCAAAAGGTTTTACTTGCTCAGGATTCT
>PEXK01000007.1 GCA_002779075.1 Candidatus Diapherotrites archaeon CG08_land_8_20_14_0_20_30_16
GATGCCAGATAACACCACTAGGTTCATAGCCAGATGGCAAGTTCGACCCTATATTTGTACCAGTATCTCCTGGCCACGCACTAGCAAAAACTACTGATAAGACAAATAAAGAACATAATATTGTTATTATTAGTTTTTTCATCATTTCACCTATAATGCTATATATATTTACATATTCTAAATAGACATAATATTTATAAATACATCCCTGTTTAGTTAATATACTTTTTTACTAGTTGGGGGTGCTTTAATGCCTGTTAAAAAGAAATCAAAGAAATTTGTCTCTAGAATCAAGAAATTTTTAAAAAAACATATTACTAGAAAAGCAAAAAATCTACACAAAAAAAGAATTGTGAAAAAAATTAAAAGGATTCCAAAACCAAAGTTCAAGAAGGCAAAAAGGCCTGTAAAAAAACTATTGCATAAAAAACCTTTGAAAAAGAAGTTTAAAGCAAAAAAACCAATAAAGAAAACTAAACAGGTTAAAAAGCAGAAAAAGCAAATCAAGCACAAGCCTTTGAAAACTGTGTTTACTAAACGTGGGGCCCCTTTGAAAAAGGAATTGACTTTGGAAGCAAAGTTAAGAAAGAAGGCAGATGTTTTGAATAAAGCAATGGCAAAAGCCCAAATAACAAAAGAAAAACTATTAGCAAAGAAGTTAGTAAAGACTCTAGAAAAAAAGAAAGAAATAGAAAAAAAGGCTGTAATATCAGAAAAATCAAAAGAACAAAAGAAATTAGAAGAAGAGAAATATTTACAGAAACTAATTGAGAAAAAGAAAAAAGAGCCTACAGATTTTGAGCGCTTTGCAATTCCAGAAACTAATATGGAAGATTATGATGAATATGATTTAGAAGACGAAGGTAACGACTAAAAGTCAACATCAAACATTTTTTATTTTATTTCTATTTTCCTTTTCGTTATATGTTAGTTTAGCGCAAATGACTAATGAACTAGGAAAATTATATTTTGTTTCCTTTTGTGACAAATCTTTTAGATTTGTTAGGGTTAAATTTTCTTTTTTAGAACAGGCACCAGAAACAACAAAAATTTTCCAATCTTTTGTATTAATATTCTTTTCTTTTGCAATTTCCAACAAACGAATAGTTGCTTCATATGGTTGCATAAAATATTTGCTTTGTTTGTAGATTTTAATATCTAATAAACAAATTGTGTGTAACCCTAATTCTTTATTTTGCAGAATGTAATCAAAGAAACTTGTAGGAGAATAATTTTTCTCTTGTTTTACTATTGACACAGTTCTTCCAAATCTGTATTCCTCTAAACCAATTAACATAGGAATAACTGAAAATATACTTATTCCAGGAATTAGTTCAATTTTTACTTTATTATCTTTAGCTTCATTTATTATTGATGAATGTGTTGTTGCACTTGTTATATTCCCAAAAACACAGAAAGCAATATTTTTTGTTTTTGCTTCTTTAATTATTTTTGAAAACCCTTGTTCCGACTCTGCTCTATATATTTTCACAAATTTTTTCTTTATTTGAGTCTCCAGTTTTTCAATATTATTATCTGCATAATTGCTTGTATAACTTTCTAAATATATTTTATCACACGTTTTCAAAGCGTTTAGTGCTTCAAAAGTCAATTGATCTTTATTTAATCCCAATCCTATAAAATATAACATTTTAGCATCTCCATACAAAGACAAACTGTCCAGAAACAAAAATTATTAAATCTATTGGCATTAAGCCAAAACAATTTGGATTATCGCTTTCTATCTCATTATTGCTTAGGTTTATTCTATATACTATATTTCTACCCAATATAATTATAGAGTTGTCTTTCAAACAGATTTTTTTTATTTTATCTTCTGAGTCCTCCAATATATGAAAGTTTAATCTATTATCTTTGAGAAAAACAAACTCGCTCCTAATTTTAGCAGTTTGCGATATATCATAATCCTCAGGGAGTATTTGTTTCTTTTCAATATCAGTTATTTTATAATTTAACCCTTTGTCATTTAATCTATATTGATTTTTAGTCATATAATATAATAGATTGTGCCATGCCTTCTTTCTATCAATCCGTCCTATTTTGCTGTTTTTTTTAAGAAACTTTGTGTCTATTTGTTTTGTGTTTGTTTTTTCCAAATCCTCTTTCATACGTAGATCTTCATATATCTCAGAAACTAAACCAGAAACTGTTTTTCTGTTTTTTATTACCTCTGGTTTTATTTTAATAAGTTCTGCTATTTTATTTTCAACTTTTTTAGCTCTTTTCAAGTCTTTTTCTGCCAATTCTTTTAACTCTGCAGTAATAATATCTAAGTCCATAATTCCACTTAACTGTAATTTTCAAATCTGATTTTTAATGTTTTATATAAGTAGTTATTGTATTCTAAAACTGCATTGTTGTATGCATTCCAGTCCTGTTTGTTTTTATTTTCAGTAATCTCTTTACCGAGTATGTCTATCTTTATATCATATTCTTTTAATTCCTTTACTTTATTTGGGCCATAATTTGCTTCTGTATACTTTTTGCCTTCAGAAATCTTTTGAAAATCTAATTTATTAGTTATTTCTAATTCGTTTATCAAATAAGAATGTGTGCTTTCAATTAAACACATACTTTTGTCGTTATAAATTATATTGGAGATTTCGCATGGTACGCTGACTACTGCGTGTGTTAATTTAGATCCTGTATAATCAGCAATTCCACTCGCAATATATGTTTCGTAACCCAATAGTCCTAAAATTTTCGCAAGTATTAGTGCTTTGTCTAAACAAACTCCTCTCATTAAATATAATGCTTCATAAGGGTAAACGTTTTTCTTTTCCCAAATGTAGTTATATGGTATTTCTTGAACAAATCTTACAACAACCTCAAAGATCTCGCTATCGCTAAACCCGTATTTGTGCAGGTTGTTGAAATCTTGTGATATTTTTTCAAGAATTGCAGTGTTAAATTTGTCTTTCAGATATCTCTTGTATGATTCTTTTTCATTGAATTCAAAGCAATATTGGTCTTTCAGCTGTTTAGAATATAAGTAAAAGTCGTAATACATTTTTATTGAATAAACGAAATGATAATCTTTATAATCAAAATAAAATGTTGAATATGAACTATTAGTGTAATCAATTTTTGGTTTTTTTGTGTTTAAAGAACAGTTTTCTAATGGTTTGCTAGGGTCTACAGTATCATTGAATGAGAACTTGTAACTATTTTTTTGTTTATAGTTTTGTATTAGTTTGTTTTCATCATATTCTGTTCTTTTGAAAAAGTCTAGTCTTGTGTATGTGTTTTCAAGCAATTCTTTTTCATCTGTTGAATATTTTTGTTCTGAAATTTTTGAATTGTCCTCCAAAGTGTAAGATATACAATTATTTAAAGAGAATTCCTCCTTTAAACAAAGTTCTTTTAATTTCTGATTTTTTATATTTTCACAATATTTGTTATCAAGTAGGATTGATGCTAAGCAAAATTGTTTTTTATCATAATTCAAATCAGAACAAATGTTTGTTGTGAATACATTTTGATGTGTGTTTTTAATATAACATACAAAACACTCTTTTTTGTATTCTGCGTTAAAGCATGTGTTTGAATTGCTTTGTGTTATTGCATAATCTGTTAAACATTTGTTTGTTGCAATTTTATATTCTTCTTTATTACTATCTTCAAATGTTTTAGGAATTAAAAAACAGCAATTTTCATTTTTGTTGCTCTGTGACAATTCTTCAATACAACCAATTTTTTCTGTGAATGCTTGTTGATTGCAAGTATTCGTTATATTACACAATTTGATTTTATTTTCAAAATCTGTTTTCAAGTATTCGCAGTCCTTTTTGCACGTAAAATAATTTTCATTTTCTGTTTGTTCACAGGTGTTGTTTCCACAGCAAGGGATTATTTGTTGATGATGACAAATATTTTTATCAAAAAGATCTTGTGTACAGGTGTTGTTATCATCACAGGATAGTTTCTGTTCATGTTGTTGTATTATTAAATCTACTTTTTCTTCCATTTTAGAATATTGGTTGTCGTTGTAATAATCTGGTGCATAAACACAACCAGAAAAATACAACACCACCCCTAAAAGAATAGTTAAAAAGATAATTAAAATATATTTCATATTATCACTTATAATATTTTTTCATCATTAAAGCATCTTGTTCTAAATTTGGAGATTCACACACAAGGCAACCTTTTACTTTATATTCTTTTAACACATCTAAAAGGCCTTGCCAATTCATGTCTGATTCTTTTAACACTAAATGGTTTCTTTCTCCTTTCTGAGTGTAGTTTATTCCGGACAGGTGAATGTGCATGTTGTCTAAAGCAATCCGCCCTAATTTTTTTTCAAGAAGTTCCAACATATTTTCCCATTCTTCTTTAGTGTTATTAGTTCCATTGTATCTTGCATGCAGATGGCTAAAATCTATGCAAGGTAGAACCATTTCACAGTCTTCAGACAATTTGATACATTCTTCTAAATCACCAAACTGTGTTTCTTTTCCTGTTGTTTCTGGTCTTACCCAGATTTCAATTCCTTTATCTTTTATTTTTTTTATTGTTTCTTTCAAATATTTTTTTGTTTGATTGTAAACTACTGATTTTGAATAGCCCATATAAAACCCAGGATGAAATGTAATCGAATAACCATTAACACTTGCACATGCTTGTGCTGCCTGATAGATTCTATGAACAGATGCATGAACTTTTGCTTTTTCTATACTTGCTAAATTAACATAATATGATGCGTGTGCAGTAAATATCAAATCCTCTTTTGCATCAATTATTTTTTTTACGAGTGATTTGTCTTTATATTTGAGCCACATACTTTGAACAAATTCTAATTCCATACCGTCAAGTTTTAGTTTTTTTAACTCTTCTATTGCATTTAAGACTGTTCCTTTTGTTGTGCTAGGAAAACCAGCTGTTAGAAAATTTAGTTTATTTGTCTTTTGCATATTCTCATTAACTCCATTTCATAAAATATTATTTTTCAAATAATATATTTATTTAAAGTCATTAGAAGCTCACTTTATCAGTGTCATTCTAACGCCACATACTATAATATTTATCAAAATAATTCTCATATTGCTTTGTAACTTCTTCATTATTTATTATAATAATAGACTCATTATTATTAAAGTTTCCATTGTTGCTAGGGTTCATTGATCCGGTTATAACTGTGTTTGAGTCCAAAATACAGAATTTGTTGTGCATATGGCTTGGGTTTTGGTCCCAAATAACTTTTACACCCCCCCTATTTAAATTATTATATTCTGAATATTGCGAGTTTTGACTCTTTTCCATTATTATTTTTATGTCAAGACCTTCTTTTTGTCTTTGGATTAACTCTTTTGATAACTCGTTATAAGTAAAAGAGAAGAACATACACTTGATACTTTTCTTTGCTTTTTTTGTTTCTTCAATGTAATAGCTCATGCAATTACTGGGCGAAAAACAAATATCTTTTGTTTTATAACCATAATTAAAATTGCCTTTCCAAAGTTCTTCAAAATATTTTTGGGTCTCAACAATAAGAATTTTGTTATTTGTTATTATGAAATTGTTATTTTGTTTTTCTAAAGCGTTATATGTAAAATTAGTTGATCCAATTAATAATATATTTGAATCAAGAATACAAAACTTGTTATGCATATAATCTTTTGAATTATCTGTTTTGACAAACTCCCACTTTTCTTTATAATTGCCATTATCTGTTATTATTCTTGCTTGTTTGTTTTGCATTAAAGAGTAAAACCAATTTAATGTAATGTCATAAACTGCACAATCTATTTTGTTTGTATTTGACAAGTGGTTGTATAGAATAATGTTACAATCATCTTCCGGACAAAAATAAACTGTGTACTCCAAATTATTTTGGTTTTGTAATTGCATGTCAGAAGCATAATTCCCTTTAGTATTAGACAAATCACAAATAAAATAATAAATAACAATAATTCCAATAATTATAAAAAGTAAAGAAAATAACATTTTTATTAATCTTTTAATCATTATAATAGAATAACTTAAGTATTAAAAAACCTACTAAATTAAAAATATAAAAAATAGAAAACAAAAGGTTGGTTTAATAGTAATACCAACCAAATACATAAGGATTATAAACTGGTCTTACTGCTACGTATGTTGGATAATAAGGTGCATAATTTACAATTGCTTGTTGTGCTGGATAGCAGTAATATGTGTTGTAATAGTAATAGCAGCCATTGTAAGGTGTATAATAGTTATTGTAGTAACCATTGTAGTAGCCACCATAGTAATAAGAGCTTGTTGCATTATAACTTGGATAATCAGTATAACCTAAAGTGTGTTTGGTTACATCTACAGTAACATAAGTGCTATTTTCACCATATCCAAATGCGTTGTGTGAATAGGTCACAGCATAACCTGCTGATGCAACATCTAATACCAATAAAAATCCCAAAACTAAATATGAAAGTCTAGCAAATAACATCATTATCCCCCTTTAACTCATAGAATTAAATATATCTGGCATGAAAGAGTATTTAAAGGTATCTTTTAGGTTTAAAATAGGCAAACATAAAAAATAATAAAAAGGGTTCTTACGAACCCCTAATAGATCTTACATTGATCTTTTCTTCATATATCTTTTATATTTGGCATTCTTTCTCATCTTTTTCTTATGCCATTTCCATCTTTGTCTAGATTTAGTCTTTTTGAAACGACTAGAATCTTTATGTCTATGTCCCAAATTTACACCTCTTCCCAACCCTATTTCTAGGTGGTACTTGGTTCTTTCGAACCGTTTACTGCTTTTTAAAGCTGTAAATATAATATTTTATATATCTTTGCAAGTCATCCTTCTGATGCCTTAGCAATGCAAAGTTTAAGATTTTTACAAAATCTCAAACTTGTACATTAACAGCTCTTGCTTACGCAAGCCATGTTAATGCCCCCGCCGGGAGTCGGACCCAGGTCTCAAGCTTGAAAGGCTTAAATGATAACCGCTACACTACGGGGACCTATCCTTTCTTTTGTAAAAGAAAGTCTAGTGTAGAAGATTGTGTGTTTTCACACATAATCTTTTACAACTTGTCAAAAGTCATTTTGCCCTTTTGACACTGAATTTGCCAAAGAAAACACAGTGGGATAAATCCCACAAATAATGTATTTGATTTTGCAAATAGCAATTAAGTTAGTAATATATATCTGAAGTGAAATATTTATATATAGTTAGGGTATAAATATATTACAAATTAGGAATCTGATTTAAATTAACTAATTAAAATAAGGTGGTATTTTAAGTGTAAAATCAACTGTTATAACCAAGCTTCTTAAGACTGTTCTTTTGAATAAGAATTTGAGGAAATTGGTTCAAGGCAAGTTTGAAAAGCAATTATACAAATCAATTGTTGAAGAATCAAATAGTAATTTACCAAAAGTAGCAAGAGAAGACAAATTTAATGGTGTAAAGGCAATGTATTTGTCTACTTTAAGGAATGTTGATAGGGGGTATGTAAAAAAGGGAGTTGCAAAGAAGATTATTAGTACATTGGTTTTAGCAGCAATGGTAGACACTCCAGAATCTTTGAAAATAAAAGCTCAATACAAAAAGAAATATGGTCGTGGTCTACCTGGACTTTTAGTTTTAAGTCCAACAAAAACGTGCAATTTGAAGTGCATGGGTTGTTATGCTTCTTCATCAAGTGCTGATAAAAACACTTTAGAA
>PEXK01000025.1 GCA_002779075.1 Candidatus Diapherotrites archaeon CG08_land_8_20_14_0_20_30_16
ATAAAGACCTAGATATAATGTCTGGTTATTTTGAACATTATTTTCCTAAAAAAGGAGATGTTGTAATTGATTGTGGTGCATATGTAGGTTGCTTTACAATTATCGCATCAAAACTATTAGGTCTTAAAGGCAAAGTAATTGCAATAGAACCAGATCTTGTAAGTTATAGAAAACTCCTAAGCAATATTGAATTAAATAAATTGAAAAATGTAATTGCATTAAATGTTGGCTTGTGGTGCAAAAAAACCAAATTGATGTTTAGTGCAAAAGGATCAAGAGGATCATCTTTTGTTTTTGGGAATAACAAAAACAAATTAACAAATGTGAACACTTTAGATAATATTGTAAAAAATCTAAATATAGGTCAGATAGATTTTATTAAAATGGATTTAGAAGGATCAGAATTATTTGTATTGAAAGGAGCAAAGAAAACAATGACTAAATATTTGCCTGATTTGGCAATTGCGACATATCACATTGTAAATGGGAAAACAACTGACAAAGGTATTGAAAAATTTTTAAATACTTTGAAGTACAAAACGAAAACTGGTTTTTTGAAACATAAAGTTACTTATGGTATGAAATAAATTTATATATAAGTATTCTTATTTCTATTATGCCTAACGATTTTGTACCAATATCAGAAAGATTGAAACTTTTGCCTTGTCCAATTGGTGAAAAAGGTTTTTGTTGTAAGATCTGTTTAATGGGTCCTTGTAGAGTAATGACTAGTGAGCAAAAAGGGGTTTGTGGCGCATCTCAAGATCTAATTGTTGCAAGAAATATTTTAAGATTTACTGCTGGTGGTGCTAGTGCACATTGTGGTCACACATATCACTTATTAAATCATTTTGGAGAGACATTCACTGACAATTATATTAAGGAAAAAAGCCCTGATTATTTGTACAAACTTTGGGATGATTTGAACATATTACCCAAAGTTAAAATGGAGCATTTTAAAGATATTTCTGAGGCCTTGCACACTTCAACAATGGGAACAAATTCAGATTATACTGATGTTTTGAAATGGTGTATGAAATTAGGAATTATTGATGGTTATTATGGCTTGTATTTTGCAACAGAATTAGAAGATAAACATTATGGCAAACCAGAAATAAAGAAAGGGAAATTAAATTTAGGGGTACTGAATCCTGATAAAGTGAATATTGCAATTCACGGCCACGAGCCAATGTTTGCCCAAGCTATTGTAAAAGAAGCAAAAAATTACCCAGAAGTAAATCTAGTTGGGGTTTGTTGTACTGGTGCATCTTTGTTAGCAAGGCAGGGAGTTCCTTTGGCTGCACACTTTATGTTGCAAGAAGATGTTGTTGCTTCTGGTATTGTTGATATTTTAGTGGTAGATACTCAATGTATAATGCCTTCTTTGAAAGATCTGTGTGAGTGCTATCACACAAAAATAGTTACAACAAGTGAAATTGCAAGAATTGAAAATGCCTTACACATGCCTGTTAGAAACGAAGATGATGCAAAAAGAATTGCACAAACAGTAATTAAAATGGCAATAGGAAATAAACTATACAGAAGGAAGAATGCAGAGCAATTATTCAAACAGAAACATCCTCAAATTAAAGAGGTAACTGTTGGCTTTACAGAAGATAACATCAATATTGATGATATTGCAAGAAAATTAAGCAAAAAAGAGATAAAAGGCATTATTGGTGTTGTTGGTTGTGTTAATCCAAGAGCAAATCAAAACTGGGTAAAGACTTTTGAGAAACTAAGTAAAGATTATTTAATTCTGTGCTCGGGTTGCATGGCTTTTGAATTTGGCAAAAATAGTTTGTTAGATGGAAAAAGATTTTATCATATGGGTTCATGTGTGAATAATGCAAGAATTGCGGAAGTGTTCAAAAGGTTGGCACAGAAACTAAATAAACAAATAACTGAATTGCCTTTTTTGATTTCTTGTCCAATGCCAATTTCTGAAAAAGCAGTAGCTATTGGCTTCTTTTTCGCAGCAATAGGTGTTGATGTACATTTTGGTTATCCTTTTTTGATAAGTTCTGATACTAATGTTGCTAATTTCCTTGCTAACACTTTACGTGTAAAATTTAACAGTGTAATTTTTGTTGATACAGACCCAAATACTTTTTATGATAAAGTAAAAGATGGTTTAATTGTTATTCCTAGGTGATGTTATGAGAGTATTATTTATAATTGCATTTAGAGATTTTCAAGATGTGGAGTTTCTTAAAACAAAAGAGATTCTAGAGCAAAACAATATAGAGTGTGATGTTGCAAGCACACAGAAAGGAATTGCAAAAGGATCTTTTGGTGCTGAATTTAAAGTATCAAAAATATTGGAAGAGATTAGCCCTCAAGATTATGATTGTGTAATATTTATTGGTGGTGCAGGCACTCCTAGTGTAAGAGCAAAAAGAGATGCAATAAGAATTGCAGAGCAATCCTACAAATTGGGCAAGTTGACTTGTGCAATATGTTGGGCACCAACTATTTTAGCAAAAGCAGGCATCCTCAAAAACAAAAAAGCAACAGTTTGGGTAGGCTCCGATAATGAGTATCAAAAAAGCACAAAGGAAGTTCTTGAGCAGTATGGTGCAGACTTTGTTGATAAAGAATTAGTTGTTGATGGAAATTTAATTACAGCAAATGGGCCACCAAGTGCTGAAAAGTTTGCAAAAGAAATCATCAAATTTTTAGGAAAAAAATAAAATTATTTTAATTCTTTTATAATTTCTTTTGTTGTCAGGTTATTTGTTTTTCCACTTTGCATATCTTTTAAACCAAATACTTCTGATTCAATTTCTTTTTTGCCAACAACAATTACAAAAGGGATTTTTTCTTTGTTTGCATAATCTAATGCTTTGCTTAATTTATCTTCAAATGCAATACTTGAACTGATGTTATTTTTGCGCAATTCTGTTGCTAACTCAATGCAAGGCTCTAATTTATCTAATGGAATTATCAATACTTTTGGAGTTCTTTCAAACCCCGTCAGTTTGGTTTTGTTTTCTAATAATGCATTATATATTATATCTAATCCAAATGACATTCCTGTTGCAGGATATTCTCTATCGCTTTGCAAAAAACCCTGTATTATTTTGTCCCAACGACCACCACCACCAACACTAGAAGTTATTTTACTATTTTCTAAATATACTTCCCACATTGGGCCAGTATAATAACTTAAACCTCTTGACAATGTTGGTGTAAAATAAACATCTTTTATATTTTGTAGTTTTAGACAATCAAAAATTAGTAATAATTCGTTGTAGCCTTCATCAAATAAATTATTTCCACATTTGCTTTTTAAAAATTCTAGTTTCTTAAAATTATCTTTAATATCTTTTTGTCCTGCTAATAAATCAAACAAGGCATCAATACTTTGCTCTTTAATTCCTTTTTCTCTTAATTCTTTTTCAACATCTTTCTGGCAGGTTTTTTCTAATTTATCTAAAGATAAAGCAACATTAATAAAATCTTTTTCTTTTACATTGCAGGTTTCAAATAAGCCAAATAAAAGTTTTCTATTATTAATTACAACATAAACAGGTAATTGAAGGTCTTTAAAAACATCAAAAATCAACGCAATTATTTCTGCATCTTGTGCAGGACTCTTTATTCCTGCAACATCAACATCACATTGAGTAAATTCTCTTAATCTTCCACTTTTTACTGGTCCGTCTCTAAATACCTTTCCTATTTCATATCTCTTTAGAGGCAGTCTTAGAGTTGGGTTTTCAGCAATTAGTTTTGCCATTTTGAATGTCAGTTCATACCTTAAGCACAATTTTCTTTTGCCTTGATCTGTTAGCTGATAAGTTTCTTTTAATATTTCTTCGCCGCCAGCATATTTGCTTGCTGCAATTTCATAAGCTTCCAATATGCTTGTCTCAATAGGTCTAAAGCCGTATTTCTTGAAATTCTTTTTCAATACATCCAGAATATACTCTCTGATTTCTTGTTCTTCTGGCAAATACTCTTTAATCCCTTTTAATTGTTCTAATTCCATTCTCTCACACAATTTACACACTAGACAGCACAATTTATATATTGTTATTTATATTATAACTATAAATATATTGGCAATCCCACTATATAAATATAGCTTAAAACAGTATTACTTTTTAGCAAAAAGATTTATTAAACTTAACAGTTATCTTATTATGACAATTTATATTGCTAGTGACCATGGTGGTTTTAAACTTAAAGAGAAGATAAAAAACCATTTAGTTAAAAAAGGATTTGAAATCAAAGATTTTGGAACACATTCTGAAGACTCTGTAGATTATCCTATTTTTGCAAAGAAAGTATCAAATGCAGTTACAAAAGATAGTAATTCAAAAGGGATCTTGGTGTGTGGCACAGGTATTGGAATGAGTATTGCTGCAAACAAAATAAAAGGTATAAGAGCAGCATTGTGTTGGAACGAAGAAACAGCTAGACTTTCTAGAGAACACAATGATACAAATGTTTTGTGTTTTGGGCAAAGGATATTGGGTGAGGATCTTGTATTAAAGATTGTAGATGTTTGGCTTAATACAAAATTCACAAATGAAGAAAGACACATTAGAAGACTAGATATGTTGGATTGATTTCTATGGTTGAGGTTTCTCCATCGCTTTTGGCAGCAGATTTCTCTAAAATTGATAAAGAATTAAATAAAGTTCTTAGGGCAACTAATAGAGTGCATATAGATGTGATGGATAATAAATTTGTATCAAATTACACTTTGAATAAAATGACCCCGAATTTAGTAGGAAAATGCATTAATTTTAAATTGAAACCAGATGTACATTTAATGGTTAATGATCCCTCAAAATATTTTGAATCTTTTGTAAAGGTAGGGGCAAAAGAAATATCTTTTCATTTTGAAGCAGTTTTTGATCCTATAAAAGAATTAAGATTGCTAAAGAGTTTTTGTTCTGCAGGAATTGCATTAAAACCAAAAACAAGTTTTAAAGAGGCTTATGATGCAGTAAAAGAAAGTGATTTTGTATTGATTATGTGTGTTGAACCAGGATTTGGTGGTCAGGGGTTTATGGTTGATATGATACCTAAAATAAAATCAATACGTGAATCATTTCCCAAAAAGCCAATTATTGCAGATGGTGGCATAAATAATGAAATAAAGACGCTGGTAATAGATGCTGGAGCATCAATATTAGTGATGGGCACAGCTTTTTTCAAAGAACAAAACAAATATAAATAACTATTTTGTTATATATCTGGAATAGGTGAAGATATGAATAATGAAGCAGGTTTATTTTTGATAGGATTGGGCGTAGGAATGTATATTCCTTCTTTGCCAAAACCAATTAATGTAATACAACCATTTTTAGGTTTGATAATAATATTGATTGGCGTATTGCTAATGATTAAAAAGTAATTAAAAAAGAGGCAGTTGTTCGGGTTTCTTAGTATATTTTTCTAATTCTTCGAATATAACCCCTAAATGTTGTTTGTCAGGATTATTGTTTTCTCCTACTGCTACTTGATATTAAAAAAAAGTAACTAGAAAAATAAATTGTTCAGTATATTGTTTGTATTTTTGCAAATTTCTTCTTAACAACAATAAAAATTGCCTAGGTTCACCTTTAGGATCATATAAAAGACTAAGAAGACTATCAAATAATATTCTGTTTTTGGTTTTAGCTGTGCACTCAGAGATAATATGTTCATCTTCGTTTATATACTCCTTTATATCTTGCTTTATTGTCCAATCCAGTTTTTCGTGGCTCAGCCTATCTTCTTGTATTCTTAGAGATTTTGTTGCATTTACAAATCGTTCAACTAATCTTAATTCAGGAATCAAATGAATTGCAACTATTGAAGGAGTAACTTTGTATTTCTGAAAAATTGCATGAACTAATGCTAATCTTCCAGCTTCATGACCCATTTCTAATACTTCTGGAGAAGCTGGTTTTAATTTTCTTCTTCTAAGTAGTTCAAGTTGTTTAGGTCCTTTTTTAGCACTAGCCATAAATATCACTTCAATTATTTATGGAAAGTGTTGTATAATTTCTATCATCTTAGAAGAAATTATTAACTGAGTCATAAATATCACTAAATAAATGTACATAGAATACATTTATATTATTATTTTTTATATTTCTTCAATGCAAAACAAGACAAATCAAGTTTTAAAGCTTTTATTAAAGATTCCAAAAGGCAAAATAACACCTATGGTATTATAGCAAAAAAAAATGAATATAAGCCCAGGCAAGTAGGAAAAATATTGAAAGAAAATAAGATTACAGATATACTTGCTATAAAGCAATAAAAAACAATGCGAATTAGGAGGCTATAATAGAGAATTAAAGAAGAAAATAGAGCATTTAAAAAAAGGGGATTAAACATAAGAAATAATAAAAATATTAACTTTATGCTGTATTTATGGTATTATTAATTATAGATTTATATATTATAGTTTTCTTATATATTAAAAGAAAAAGGTGGTTTTATGAAATTTTTTTATATCCATATAGTTGTTATAGTTTTGATTGTTGTTGCTTGTGTTGCAATTTTGTTAACTTATAATAGGCAACACACAATTGATTTGAACTATAATGTTAAGCTAGCAGATTATAATGATAAAATTACTGTTGATTATGAGTTAACAGTTGATGGAAATATTTTAGACACTTCTTTTGACAAAAACAATCCTTTGACTTTTGTTATTGGTGAAGGCAAAGTAATTAAAGGCTTTGAAAAAGGAGTCTTGGGTACAACAGAAGGACAAGAAAAAATATTTATTGTAAATCCAGAAGAAGGATATGGCATAGTAGACGATTATCCCTATAAATTTCAAGAGGACCTCAATAAAGTGTTGGTTGCAGTAAAAGAGCAAACAGGCAAAGATGTAAATGCAAAGGATATTCAAGGCGGAGTGTTTTACAATATGTATGGTCAGAAATGTATTTTTCAAAGCTATGACATAAACAAGAACATACAAAACATAAATTGCCAGCACAGATTGGCAGGTAAAACTCTTCAATTTAAAGTGAAGGTTTTGAAAATAGAAAAGTTAGGGGAATACGGCACAGAACCAGAAGATAAGAATAAGTGATATGGTATGTCAGAGAAGTCAATGCCTATAATTAGAAATAAAGAAGATCTTACTTTATTAAACAAAATTAAAAGTATTATTCACAAAGCACGATATGTTGCTTTTAATGCTGTAAATACAGAAATGCTTAAAGCATATTATGAGATTGGAAAAAGGATAGTTGAAGAAGAACAAAAAGGTAAAAAACGAGCAGAATATGGCAAAAAACTTCTTGAGACACTTTCAGTTGAACTTATAATGGAATTTGGGAGTGGTTTTAGTGTTACTATCCTTAAAAATATGAGGTTTTTTTATCAAATCTATAAAGATAGAATAAGTCAGTCAGCGACTGACTGTTATACCGTTTCATTAAGAAATTAGAAAAAAATATCAAGGTTAAATAATAATAAGTGATATAATTATGTCTCCTGTGAAACCTCCAAGACCTCCTGAAAAACTAAAACTACTCAAACCCAAATTTAAAATAGAACATCGAGTATTATTGCCTCAAGAATTA
>PEXK01000042.1 GCA_002779075.1 Candidatus Diapherotrites archaeon CG08_land_8_20_14_0_20_30_16
GGTGCTTGGATAATAATCAAATAATATATTATCTTTTTTGTCTTCAATTATTGGTGCACTATAATTTAATTGATCCATATAACGATTCCCTACGCCTATTCTATTATTAATAGGTTGTGTTTGATAAAATGGGTTTGTGCCATAAGATGTACCAGTTCCTAAATTGGAAGTTGGGAAAAAGCTACTAGCTAGGTTTGAGCCACCAGTTGTATTCAAAAGATTACTATAAGCATCATAAGTAAATGGGTTTTGCGCATTAAAAGTATTTGTGCCAAACATATTATTGTTAAATCCTAAAGGATAACCATTTACGCCACTGTTAGCACCTAACATAGGATTGTACATTCCACCTAACATGCTCATTCCCATGTTATATGGTGTTACACCTAAAATTATTGGATTCATTAATGCTGTAGTTGCATCTAATATCTGACCCTGAGGAGAGATTATTTGCAGGCATTTTTTCAAATCGCTTACTGTTATTACCTGTTCATTGCTTGCGCTAATTTCTTGCAAACCATTATTAGTTGGGAAATAAGCCCTTAGTGTAAAAATTGCTTTTGCCTGCCCAGATATTACTGTTGGGGTTTCAACAAAACTAAGATTTATTGTGTTTTGTTTGGGCTTTACTTCTTTCAAAACCAAAACACCATTTTCATCAATTGTCTGCTTGTTAAAATTGTAAACTCCTAATTTCAAACCATCCCATTCAACAAAAATACTAGCATTATATAATTGCACCTGCTTTCCTTTGTACATACATGTATTATTTAATTTCAATGACTCCCCTTTAAGAGATAACTCATTTGAAAATGTTAAAGCCAAACAATTTGGTGCATCCAAAGAATCAAACATTTTTACATAAACTGTCAAGGGTATTTGAACATTCCAGCTTTTATCTATTTCTTCTGCACTAACAACAATATCAATATTTGTTTTGAATGTTTTTGGTTCTAGCAGAGCCAATCCTAAAGGAGTTAATTGACTAAAAATATTCAAATCCAAATTTGTATCAAACTCAGTATTAACACTGATATTGGGAAATTTGATATCTACAAAATCCAAAAATGCACCCGAAGAGAACCCTATTTTAGTTACTTTTAATTTGTAAGGCATGGGTGTCTTTAGCAAAAGACTTTGTGTTGTGTTTTCTTTTTCTGCTTTATCTAATATAATAGATACTTCTGCTTTTTCAGGAACTAAAACATTTTCTGTAATTTTCACAGTAGTTGTTACTTCATTATATCCTGAAGCATTAACTTTTATTTTCAAAACATCACCAGAATTTGGCTTTTCTATTTCTAAGGGTAGTTTTCCTTCGCCATCAGTTTTTCCAGATTTCAATAAAACATCATTCAAATAAACATTTACCAAAGCATCGCTTATAGGTGTTCTATCTTCTACATCAGTTACAACTACTGCACCTAAATTCAAAACATAAGGTACAATAATTCCCGGCACATATTCTGCAATCAAACTCTTTGGAGCATCAACAGTCATTTTAATTTCTTTTGTAAATAATTTCTCCTTACTGTCAGAAATTAAATCAAACACTAATAAAGAGTCGCCTGGCTTTGTTGCACTAAAACCAACTGTTCCTAAAATTTCTGTTGCTGGTGTAAAATTAGGTATTAATAAAATAAACTTCCCTGACTTTTTTTCAACAATCTGGGGCTTAGCATTTACACTTATTGATGCATTGCTCAAATCAATACCATTTTTAGTTGAGATCTCCACAGTAACATTTTTATATATTGTTTTTGTTGCAGAAACTATTTTAAAAGAAAAAATTGTTGGTGCATTATAAAGAGGATACATGTCATCAAATACTTGAGTAACATTTCCTAAATTATCTGATGCACTCATATCAATACAGGCAACATTTACGCAAATTAAATTTCCTGATTTGAAAGATAAATAAGAAGTATCTGCATAGAATCCTAATTTTTCTGAAACATTTTCATTCTGTCCTAATAAATCATCTTGGGGTGCCCTTAAAATTGATGTTCCTGATTTCAAACTAGCTCTGTAACCTAATTTGAATAATTTGCTTTTAGGTTCTGATGCAACATTAAATAATACTTTAACTAAAGATGAACCACTATTTACTTTTGATATTTGCAATGAAGACCACAAAGCATTATCTGTAGTTTTTGAAAGCATATCATCTGCAAATCCCAAAGGAGCAGTGTAGGTAATGCCTTTGGTTTCTAAACCATTCAAAACCTCAGCTTTTTTTATTGATATATTATTCTCTTGCACTGTTTTACCATCACCAACAAAGAACACCTGCCCTAAACTAAATGGTTTACCTATAGGCACACCTAATAAAAACAAACCATAATATTCGCCATTGGGAACAACATTATATGGCAAAGTATTAATTTCAGAACCATCAGAATTGTAAACACCTATGAAATCTACGCTTAAAGTAGAGGGATCATTAACAAAATAAGTTGTTAAAACAGGTGTTTGATTTGAAATTATATTCAAAGCTAAAGAATATGATGTGCCTTTATCATTTGATGCTTTTGCATAAACTGTTTTATCTGCACTCACACCATAAAAATGTGCAATTCCAGAATCATCAGTCTGGCTTGGAACACCAATTGATTTTTCAGTAAATGCATTATACAATTCTACATTTATTTCTTTCAGTGCAGATCCTGATTTATCTAAAACAATAACATCTACATTTCCTTTTCCTACAACCATTTGCACTTCCAATTTATTTTCGTATCTTGGATCTAAAATAATTGGTTTTGATGTTTGAGAATATTCCCCCTTAACTACTTTCGCATTATATGATTTTCCAGATTCTAATCTATCAAAAAATGCAATTCCATCGCTTCCTGTTAATTTTTGTGTTAACAAATTGCCTTCTTTAAAAAGTTGGACAGTTGCTTGTGCAATAGGTTCATTATTTGCTGTAACATATACTTTCAAAATAGGTGCTGATTTTACTGCTTCTAAATGCACTTCTAAAGGGGTTTCTGAAATTCCTACATTTGGATTATCATAAATCATATATTGAAGAGAATCAATTACTACTCTATAGGGCCCAACTTCAGGAACTCCTCTTATGAATATTCCATTTGCATCTTCTTTCAATGTCTCGTTGAAATATTGTAAATCACCTTTGTAAACAGAGACTTGTGCTTCTTTTACTGGTTTACCTGCAAAATCCAGAATTAATAAATTTATTTTTCCAATATTTGCTTTTTTCAAAGTCAAAATACAATCTGTTGGTGTGTTTTCAGTTAACAATTTGTTACACTCGCTTGTCAAATCATCTTTTGTTGATAAAAAAGAAAAATCCCCTATTCCAGAATCATATGCAGTAATGTAATAACTCCCAATTGGCAAAGCCAATTCTGCTAATCCAGTATCTGGTGTTATACTTGATCCTTGTGAAACATCTTCTTGATCATAAGCGTTTACTGTAATATTAGATAAAAATAATCCTGTTTCATCTTGAACAATAACTCTTAATTTGCCTGTTTTCTTTGCTTCCGAAACAATTAAATCCAGGCTATCAACACCAACAGAAATTGATTTACTTATTTCAGGATCATATGAAACAATAGATAAATTTCCACAATCATTTGGCAGATCAGTTAAATCAACAAACCCGCTTGTAACAGTTACTTTTTTAACATAATTTGTTTTATCACAACTCAAATCTAATTCGATAATATCAGAAAATAATGCTTTCGAATCTGCATCTGTATATAAGTGCAAAGTTTTTGAGCCTAACAAATTAGTTTTATCTTTCAAATTTACTGTTATTGGATCTTCCGAAGTTATCACAAAAGAGCTTTGTTCCAAAATATATTTGTCAGAAGAAATAATTAAATTTACTTGTGCATCTTTAGGCAAAGAAACTAATATTTCACCATCACTATTTGTTGTTTCTGTTAAGACTTCGTCTGCATAAGATAATGAAACTACTAAATTAGGAACTATTGCGTTATTTGTTACATCCACAAACTTCATATTAACACTTAAGTTGGGAGGTACCAAAACACCACAAAAATAAAGAATCAATAAAACAATTACTGCAAGAATAACCAAAAAAATCAAAGCCATTATTGGAAAAGATGGGATATTTTTACTTTGCAGCCATTCATCAATTTTATAAAGAAAATGTACTCCTTTTGAATCAAACCAATCTAAACTAGCATAGTATTTTTCTTCTAACTTATAATATAAGTCTGATAAACCCATTAGCACCACTATCTATTTATAGATACATAAAGTATATAAATCCTTTTACTCAAAGAATAACAATCTTTTTATATATAAAAGGTTTTATAAATAAAGTTTATGATATAAGGAGAAGTAGGTTTAAAATACTTTCCATTATGAATTTAGCATGCTTAACATTACCTCTAAAAAAAAGATAAAAAAATTTGCTTTGAAAATAAAATATGCTAAAACAGTTTTGCAGCAGACAAAAGGATTAATGTTTTTGTTTAAGGGGGAGTTTGATTTTGGTTTGATATTTCCTTTCAAACAAAAAAACAGATTTTTGAATTCAATACACATGTTCTTTGTTTTCTTTCCAATCTGCGCAGTTTTTTTGAATTCCAAAAAAAGAGTTGTTGATAAAAAAATATTGAAACCATTCACACCAATTTATATACCAAAAAAAGACTGTTCTTTTTTAATAGAGCTTCCAATAAAATATTCTAAAAAAATAAAAACAGGAGATAAAATATATTGGCAGGAAAAATAAACAAAAGAAAAATAAATATTATTTTCCTACTAATTTAATTCCCAATTCTACCAGTTTTTCATCCTCAACAGGCGATGGTGAGTTTTCCATTAGACCTTCTGCTGCTTTGTTTTTTGGAAAAGCAATAACCTCTCTAATAGCTTCTGCACCTATCAAAAGCATTATCAATCTGTCTAAACCTATTGCTAATCCACCGTGAGGTGGAATTCCAGAATTAAATGCGTCCAAGAAAAAACCAAAATTATTTTTTACTTCTTTATCCTTTAACCCTAAAAGACCAAAAATTTTCTTTTGCATTTCATAATCATGGATTCTAATGCTTCCACCACCTAATTCCACACCATTTAAAACAACATCATATGCTCTACTTTTCATTTGGTCTAGTGGCAGATTAATATCATTTGGTTGTGTAAATGGGTGATGTGTTGGCATATATCTTCTCTCTGTTTCGCTATATTCAAACATAGGAAAATCATAAACCCACAAAAATTTATCCTCGCCTTTATTTAAATCCAACAATTTAGCAATTTCAGTTCTAGCATTACCTAATTTTAAATAAGGCCCATAAACAAATTCTGATTTCGGTTTGTCTATAAAAACCAAAACCTCACTGCCTTTTGATTCATATAAAACATCTTTCTGAGATTTCAAATAATCTATTACTAAATTATTTGTCTTTATTAAAAAATATACTTTATTTTTGTCTGTTTTAAATTCTAAATCAAATCTCAAATCTGGTTTATCAGAACCATATTTTTTTAATGCCACATCGTATGTTAATTTGACAAATGGAGTTTTTATTTTTACCCCTTTAAATTTTTCCCAAATTTCTTTTAATAATCCTTCAATAACTTGCATTATATCTTCTTCATTAATAAAAGACATCTCTAAATCTATTTGTGTAAATTCTGGTTGTCTATCTGCTCTCAAATCCTCATCTCTAAAACATTTTGCAATTTGAAAATATCTATTGAAACCAGATATCATCAAAATCTGTTTGTATAATTGTGGGCTTTGTGGTAATGCGTAAAACAACCCCTTGTTAATCCTAGAAGGCACCAAATAATCCCTTGCGCCTTCAGGAGTACTCTTTCCCAAAATAGGGGTTTCAATTTCATTAAATCCCAACTCATAAAGATAATCTCTAATAGTCTTTGTGATTTGGGATCTTAGAATAATATTCTGTTGTGGTTTTTCGGTTCTCAAATATAAATATCTATATTTTTGTGTTGTTTCTTCAGTTGGTTTTAGTTCATTAATATTAGAATTTGTAAAAGGCAAATTAGTTGCAATAGAATTTATAATTAATTCTTTTGCCTGCAATTCATATTTTGTATTGTCATCTTTTTTGTGTTTCAATATGCCTTTACATGTGATACAAGATTCTATTGTCAATTTTTTAGCCTGTTCATTTAATTCAGGAGTTGTTAATACTACTTGTATTTTTCCAGACAAATCTCTTATTTCTATAAACCCTATTTTTCCCATCAATCTCAAAGTATTTACCCAACCATTAATTGTAACTTCTTTTTCTAAATTTTCTTTTTTATTTGTTATATCTTTAATAGTATAATTCATATAATTCACTTCCTTCTATTTAGTCTTAAATTCTGCAACCATCGTTTTGTTTTTTCAGATATTGGTTTATATCCTTGTTTTTTTTTTCTTAGGTACATTTCGGATCAGTATCCTAGATAACTGTTCTTTAAGTCTCCCTCTTTCTTTTAATAACTTATTTCTACGTTTTTGAACATCAAGCAACCTATCATTTAATTCTTTCTTTACTTTTTTTGTTTCTGCTTTTTCAATTGCAGCAAATAAAGATAATAATTCTTTTTCTAAAGCTTCTAAAGAACTATTCACTGTCAATAATTTTGTAGTCACAGTTCTTGCTTCAGGAAGCTCATTTTCCAACATAAAAACTCTCTTAAAACAATTAAAAACTAAAACATTTATAAATTGGGTCTCAATATTCTCAAAAATTCTGCGGATAGTTTCTGTTTTTTACCATTAATAATCAAACAACTATTGTTCTCTGTATATTCTGGCAGATATTTCCACACATTTTCAAGTCTGTTATGTTTAATCTCTTTTATGTACTTTGTAAACAAAGGATAAAATATCCTTGGATCATCTGCATTTCTTGCTTGTTTGTCCAGTTTGCAGAAATCAAATTTCTCGCCATAAAATTTAAACTCTGGAAACAACCTGCATATCAATGGCCTGGAATTATAGATTGCACATTGTTTATTTTTAAGAAAAACACAATGATTGCTTTTCTGCTTTAATGCTAAACACAAAAACAAGAAATACCTCTTCTTATCTAGGACTATTCCCAAAAAATCAGTTTTCATATTTGGTTGATAGGGAAATAATTCAAAATAATAATCAAGATATTGATTTACAAACTCTCTATAGTTTAGGTGTAGGTTTCGTGCAATAGCTTTTGCTTCATTTGGAAATAAGTATATTTTGTATTTCCTGCAGCACAAATCACAGCCATTGCATAAATTTTCAGTTATCATAAATATCATTATTATACTCTTATTTTCTCTAAATCTTTAATAATATTTTTTGATATAAATTCTAATAAAATTCTAATAATTTTGATTCAATACTAGAAGACAATCTATATTTCTTTGCTAATTTTAAAAATAAAATATAAATTATTCTTTTGTTTATGCCTAGATTTTC
>PEXK01000043.1 GCA_002779075.1 Candidatus Diapherotrites archaeon CG08_land_8_20_14_0_20_30_16
AAATATTTTAATATATATTTATTAACTGGAGGATTTCCAGAAACAATTAATGATTATATTAAAAATTTGAAAACAGGAGCTGCAAAAATAAATTCAACATATTATGAAGATATTATTGAAAAAATATTTGAAAAGATGAATAAGAAAATTTCGATTGATATATTAAAGGTAATAGTTGATTCTATAACAAATACATTAAAATATAGCACAATAAAAAACAAAACCAAATATTCTGAAAAGACAATAAAATGGTATTTGAATGAAATGTCTGAATTGATGTTATTATTTGAAATTAAAGAAAAGCAATCAAACAAATTAAAAAAATTTTACATAAAAGATCCATTTATTATGCATTCAATAAGAACTTATTATACTAGTACAAATTATTTTGAAGATAGTTTTAATACAATTATGGATGAGCGAGAAAAAGGAATATTTGTTGAAAATTGTGTGGCGGGACACTTGCATAATTTATATAATTGGAATTTAGAATTTTATAGAGATGAGAAACAAAAAGAGGTTGATTTTATTGTTAATAAAACAGCAATAGAAGTGAAATATCGTACAAAAATAGAAATGCCTACTTTAATTAAAGGTGTAGAGGAATATATTTTGTTAACTAGATTTCCAGTTGGGCTTGCAGATTTGCAAATTAATAATAGGCTTGCAATACCTTCATGTGTATTTTTGGCGATGTTGCAAAAACCATTAAATTTTTTATAATATTTGTAATTTTTTGATAATGATTCCGTATCATTTTAAAATTAAAAAAAATTACTTTTTTAACAGTTTAACTATCTTATTTTTTAATTCAGGAATATCTTTAGTAACTGTTTGCCAAACTAGTTCATAATCTATACCAAAATAAAAATGTGCAACCCGATCCCTCATCCCTGCAATATCTTTCCAAGGAACATCTTTATGCTTGTTTTTAAATTCGACAGGTAGATTTTTTACAGCTTCACCAATAATTTCTAACAACTGCATCATTAATTAATTCTTCTTTGAGAAAACTAGATAAGTCTAAACCTTTAGTATATTTTTTGATTTTCTCGATTGAATCAAGAATGTGTTGTAAAAAATTTTAGAATCCTTTTTCATATGGCCACCAAATCTTGCAAAATCTGTTTCTTAAGTCTTGGATTAATGCTCCTGAGGGAAATCAAATCTACCGGAATGCCTATTTTTTTCTCTATTTTGTTTACAACTCTACTTAAATCTAAAAGTGAAAAACAATTCAAAGGTTTAAATAGATCCAAAATTAAGACCTATTTGGTTCAAAATCCTTTGGGTAGAGATGATGCTTTGCCATTGATTGCTTTGGGTTTTCTGAAAGTATAATTAAAAAGTCTACCGAAATCTATTTATATAGAAAAGTATTATGTTTTATGATTCCTATGTATGATTTAGTATTGCTTTCTATTTTTTCTGGATTTTTTTCAGATATGTCATTTATATTGAAAATCTTTCTGCTTGTTGCTGTCTTAGGCTTTTTGAACCAGCATATTGAAAATAAAACATTGAAAGTAATAGTTGCTATTTTCATGGTTTATATTGTTATTTTCGTTGATTGGGCTACTTTCGGCTGGATGTATTTGATTTATGCTGTTTTAGGCTTAGGAATATCAAGTATATTTGTTGATTTCTTCTTTATTACTAATATGAATCCAGAAGAAAGAGGTGGCGGACATCAAGGAATGATGCCTGGAATGGGCGGTATGCAAGGAATGGAACCTGAAATGGAACATATACAGTATGAACATCAACCAAGAGGGAGATAATGTTTAATTTAAACCAAAGAGGAATAGGTGTTGTTGCAGTAATGGGTCTTGCATTTCTTTTCTTTTTAGTTCTACCTATAATTCTTTTCAAATTAAATGGAATGAGCAAGGTCCTTTTCCAGATTATTATGGTATTCACTATAATTGGATATGTAAAACAGATGGGTTTAGATGGCGCATTAATGTGGATTGTTTCGGGAATTTTGGTATATTTCATAGTATGGAAGTATATTTATTTGTTTTCTAGTTTATATTTATTGATGCTTCTGATGGGTTTTGGCTTTACATCAGCAATTATGTGGGGATCAAACACTTTGAGAAGCAAAATCGGTGGCTGGTCTGAGAGTTGGAAACAGAGAAAAGCTATGGTGAAGTGATAAATATGATGCCTTTAATGCTTGATATTGTTTTGGGTACACCAAAAGGCGATATCTGGCTTGCTCTTTTGCTCTTTCTGGCAGTAGTGACTTTTGCATGGGCTAAAGGGAAATTAGGGGATGCTTATACGGCAATAGCTTTTGTTTTGATTTTGGGTCTGGTTTTCATAAGCCACACTGAGTTTGTATGGGTTGTAGTGGGTGTATGGTTGCTGAAGGAATATGGCCTGAAGATGTTTAAGGTGTAAATATGGATTTGTTTACCTTTGCTATATCCCTTTTGGTTATGCTTATAGCTATGCAGTATGGCTATTTTTGGATAGTTGTTGTTATAGGGGCTATTCTTATTTTTATGGGCAAATCAAAGCATATATTTATAATAGTTATTGCTCTAATTATCTTATTGTTTCTTATTAGGGGTACACCCTATGAAGGGTACAATGTTTATTGCGTTGCTTTAGGTATAGGAGCATTTTTGTTGATGAATAAGGAGGAAGCTGCAGATACCTATAATCCAGAAGACCAATATGGTGATTTACTGAAGGGTTTAGGTGGAGGCTCGGGTGGAATCTAAAATGAAATATCTTTTTTTAGTTATAGGGGTAGTTTTGACTTTGGGAGCAATGGTAAACTCAAGCTTATTTTATCTAGGATTAGTAGTAATGGGTTTGTCTTTTGTTTTCACAACTACAAGTGAGAAGTCTGTTGCTAAGATTGAAGAACGCAAGTCTTTAATCGATAGATTAGACAAGATCAATTTCAATATGCCTGATAATGCTTTATCTAACATTGTTGGTGACGTTATGGCTGTCACTGCAAAAATGAGCAAAGGGGAAAAAGCAGATTTAAGTGCAAAGAACCTAGTTGCAGGCACAGTAAGTACAATAAACAGTGTAACCGGTGTATTGAAGAATAAATAATCTGTGTGAATGAATCTTAAGTTTAAAAGCCTTATTCTAATTTTGTTCAAAAAAGCAATATTAAAGCAAATGATTAAATAAATTTAAATATATATCTGTATACAGTATATAGTATGAGAACTATAATGATTAAAGATGAAGTATACAATATGTTGGCTTCAATTAAAGAAGACAAAAGTTTTTCTGAAACAATAAACTCTTTGATTAAAAAAAATACTGATATTAGAAAGGCAAACTTAATAAAATTATATGGTATTATAGATGAAAAAAAAGCTAATGAAATGATGGTTAGTATAAAAGAGGTTAGAAGTAATGCAAGGGCCAATACTTTTGGATAGTTCTATAATTATTTCTTTTTTGAAAAAAGCAATTCCCAAAGAATTAATTTTAGATTCTATAGGTTTGTATGTTTCTTCAATCTCTGTTTTTGAAACTGCTTATGGTGAACTGTTTTTAGAGGCAAAGGGACAAAAATCTTTGATGAAAGAATTATATTCTTTTTTTGACAATGTAAATGTGATTGCTATAGATTTTATTCAAGCACAAAAGGCCTCTGAATTAAAAGCGGTATTGAAGGTTAAAGGAATTAGTATAAATGATTTTGATTTGTTTATTTTAGCTTTGGGTATTACTAAAAATGTACCAATATACACTTTGGATTCTGATTTTGAATTAGCAAAAGATGTTTTGGAATTAATTTATAATTATGATAAAATAGTTCTTGTAAAACAGGAATAACTTTTTTAATTAATCTTACTTAATCTAATAACAGCATCAGCTAATTTTTTTGAATCGTGTCTATTTGGATTCTTTTCATTAATTAGATCTTCTTTTATAAATTTTGTACTGTCTTTTACTGCTGGTTCAACAAAGTATTTCTTTTCTTCCAAACATTTCTTTAATTGCTCTTTACTGGGTTGCTTTGTGTTAAAAAGCACAAAATCTAAATCTATGAATTTTTCAATCCATTCTAAATAATTTTCTGCTTTGAAACCATGGGTCTCAGGATAATTAGTCATTACATTACATACATAGATCTTTTTTGCTTTGCTCTTTTTGATTTCGTTGCACAATTCAGGCACAAGCAGGTTTGGTAAAACACTTGTAAATAAATCTCCAGGACCAATAACAATTGCATCTGCATCTTTAATAGCTTCTTTGGCCTCTGGGTTTAGTTTGGGTTTTGTTGATAGTCCTAATTCTTTTATCCCTAAACCAAATTTGCCTATATTGTCTTCGCCAATAATCATTTTATCATCTTTTAGTTTTGCAACAAGCTCGCACTTATCAAAAGTTACAGGCAAGACCCGCCCCCTAATTCTTAGAAGATCAGAGAATTGGTTACAAGCTTCTTTTGTGCCGAGGTCTTGATCCAATCTTGCTAGAATCAAGTTTCCAATAGTATGCCCCTTTAATGATGATTTCGTATCGAACCTCAATGTAAAAATTTTCTTTTGCTTGTCATTAAGTGTTGAAAGGCTGATAATTGCATTTCTCAAATCTCCTGGTGGCAAGACACCAAATTCTGTTTTGAGTAACTGTGATGAACCACCAGAATCCATTGTGCTGATTATTGCAGATATGTTTGATGTATATTCTTTTAATCCTGTTAAAATAGTATACTGGCCAGTTCCTCCGCCAAGGGTAACTATTTTCTTAGCTTTTGAAAGCTTTGTTTCCACATACACATTTTCAAAAAGGCTATCATTACAGCCAGAGAAGAATTTGTAGATTTTATATGCTGAATAAATTATTGCTAATCCGCCAATAACAAAGATTATGCTTGCTATAATTGTATGAAGGGAGGTATCAAAACTAAACAACCGCGATACTCTTGTGCTTAAGAAAGTCATTACCCTTGACAAATAAGGATAAAGCCCCAAGAAAAGTGCAATAAATAATCCTATTATTCCTAAGATAAAAATTACTAGCCATATTTTCAGGTTTGATGTCAAAAAAACAGCTTTTTTTGCTTTCTCAGATAAAGAAGTCATAAATATAAAAGAAAAAAGATATTTAAATATAGATAGTATATTTTTATAATTGAACAAATGCTAGGTCATCAACAATAAGATCTAGAAAAGCTTTAAATTTGGCTAGACTGAGAACAGAAGAAATACAAGAACAAGCAAGAAAAAAAGCAAACCCAAAGTTAAGATGATCTATTGGCCAAAAATTACAACACTATCATAAAAAAAATAAAAGGGATTTTTATGACTCAGTTGTAAATTTCTTCAAAAAAATCAGAAATTATACAACAGTATCATAAATAATTGATGTGATATTTATGACTACTAATTTTGATTATGAATATGGAAAAGCATTAGAACAATATGAAAATGCGAAAACTATAGACGAAAAAATCAAGGCATTAGAATTGATGCAAAGTACAGCACCAAGCCACAAAGGTGCTGAAAATTTGAGATCTGATATTGTTGGAAAGTTAGCTAAACTCAGACAGAAATTAGAGAAATCCAAAGCAGTTAAAGGTGGTTCAAAAGGATTAAGGTTTGCAAGAGATGATTCTGCAACAGTTGTTTTGTTAGGTCTTCCAAATAGCGGTAAGAGCACTTTGCTTTCAAAAATAACAAATGCAAACCCTAAAATTAGTGATTATGCATTCACTACTAAAGTTCCTGAAATAGGAATAATGGAATATCAAGGAACAAAAATACAAATTGTTGAATTACCTGCTTTAGTTGAAGGTGCAAATAAAGGGCGGGCTCGCGGAAAAGAAATTTTAAGCCTTGCCAGAAATGGAGATTTGATAGTTCTGGTTTTGCTGGGGTCAAAAGAGGCAACAGAATACAGTTTAGATGTTTTGATTTCTGAACTCCAACTAAGTAATGTTGTAATTAATAAAAAAAAGCCGCAAATATCTATAAATAAAACAGGTTCTCAGGGAATCGAAATATTAGGTGAACGAAATATTTTAGATGCTCCACAGAAACTGTATAATATACTAAAACAGAGATACTCTCACATAATTTTGCGAATTGATGAAAAAGCAAAAACAGATGATATTTTAGAAGCAATGGACTCAACAAAAAGTTATAAAAAAGTAATTGGTATCTGGTTAGATGGAAATGAAGACTGCACAATAAAAGGCATACCCATTTATAGTATGAAAATCATCCCCGAAATTAAAAAAACAATTTACAACAATTTAGATTTGATAATTGTTTATACAAGAAAACCTAGTGAGAAAGATAATGATAATGTTCCTGTTGCATTGAGGCAAAATAGCACAGTAAAAGATCTTTGCAACCTTCTTCATAAAGAATTTATTTTGAAGTTTAAGTTTGCAAGAGTTTGGGGTTCTGCAAAATATCCTGGCCAGCAGGTTTCTTTGAATTATGTTTTAAGTGCAAACGATATTGTTGAATTATATGTAAAAAACTAGTTATTTTTCTTAGAGTCAATTCTAAAGAAACCTATATAAATCCATAGGTTATATTTAATTATCAAATTGATGGTTAGACATTGGTTTGTTACAATTATTGAACTAAGGTGAGGATTGCTTGGATTTTAATAGAGTTTTTTTGGTTTGTTTCTTTTTATTTGTGATTGCTGGTTTTTCATATGCTTTTACTGGTTGTCAGACCTTTACTGATGAAAATCTAGGTCAAACCCTTACTTTAGAAGCAGATATTAATTGATGGGTAGGTGATTGTTTTAGTTTAAGTACAACAGATGATTCCAATTATTTGGAAATAGATTGTGATAACTATAGTATTGATTCAAATGGGGATAGTTATAGGCTTTTTGATATAAATCAAGATATTAATAAGATTACATTTCGTAATTGTGATATTAATATAGTTAATTCCTTTGCCCAAGATTCCTTTGCCCAAGATTATTCTACTTTTTGTAAGTTTAGTTCTGAGGATTTAAATATATTGGAGATTTTGGATTCAAACATATATTTGAATAATGAGGTCTTTTTGAATTTTGGTTTTTTTGATACTAATTCTTTGGATTTAAATTTTAATGGTTCTTATTTTGAAGTTAGATAAATACCGTCATACTGGATTTTGTTGTCTTTGGGTTTAAATTATTTAAAGATATATGATTTAAATGTATCTTATGATGTTGATGATCCTGCAAAACCAATGATTGCT
>PEXK01000040.1 GCA_002779075.1 Candidatus Diapherotrites archaeon CG08_land_8_20_14_0_20_30_16
ATTTATCTAAAATAGGAATTATTGTTCTATCTAATTTTTGTGTTGTTGCATCTCTAAAACCAGCTAATTGTGTTGATAGATCTTCTATATCTTTTCTTATTTCTTCAGTATGTGCTCTGCCTTCTTCAGTTAGACCTTTTAATAATTCTTCAATTTCCTTTCCGAATAAATCTTGCGCCCTAGCATTTTGCTTTAATCTGTCTACAATTTCTCCTAATTTCTTTTTGATTCTTACCATCTGTAGACCAAATCTCATTGTTAACCTGTTGTATAAATATTCATTTCCATTATTTACTGCTAATCTTACAACTTTAGTTAATAATTCTTCAAATTCGCCTTCTTTAAAGAATTTTTGCATTTTTGCTAATGAATCAACAATCCTTGCAACATCTTCTTTAATAGTAGTTGATGTTATTACTAATTTTTGAATTTCAATAAGTATTTTTTGAATTTCTATTTGAATTTCTGCTTGTCCAATTCTTTCAACTGGCACTTCAGTTTCAACAGCTTCTTTTGGTTTCTTTGCTATTTTTGCTTGTTCAGAAAACAAACTTTCTAATTTGCTTTTCAATAGTTCCAATCTTCCTAAAGCAGGCACTTTTCCTCTATATGGTGATTGTCTGTTTAATAGTCCATTAATTGCATTATATCTTTTTTGCAAAGTTTCTAATGTTTCTCTATCAGAACCGAATCTATCTATTTCTGTATTTATTCTACCTTCTAATTTAAATGTAATTTCAGATAAAAATCTACTTGCTGCTTCAATATTGCTTGCGTTATCGCCTTTTAATATTTCTGTAATTGTTTCGTTAATTAGTCGTAATAATTCTTCAGATGAATTCGCTTTTTGCAATTCTAGTCTTTTTTCTGTTAATCTTCTATTTACAGATTCTTGAGTGTATAATTTATCTGTTCCTCGCGTAGGTTCTGGTTTAACAGGTGTTTTTGCAGCATTAGGAACTGCTGCTGGTTTCTCTGTTCTTTCTTTTGTCTGTTCCTCTAATACCCTTCTTGCAGCTTCTTTTTCTTTTGCTCTTGCATATTGTTCTCTTGCAACTCTTTCAAAAATCCTTACTCTTTCTTCCAACCCGCTAATTTGTGCTTTTACAGCTTTTGGGTCTTTTGCTATTTTTAAGCTTCTTCGCAATTTTACTATTCCTTCTTTAGCTTGTTTTATTGATGAATTTAACCTATCGTTGTCCATGGCTTTTGCCTGTGCTAACAACCCTTCTTTTGCGCCTTCTAAAGCTCTCGCCCCTAATAACCTTCTTGCAACCAATTCTTTTCGTCTAGTTGCTTGAAAATCAGCTCTAAGTCTATCTGCTCTAGACCTATCAAAAGTGGTGTCCTCTGGACATTGTTTTTTATCTAATCGTTTAGGATCCATCTTTTCGGGACTTTTTGTTGGCATAAATTCACCTACTAACTATTTTATGATATGAAAGATATATAAATACTTTGCTTTCTTTATCACCTGTTGAGTTTAAATGTAAATTACGAAAACAAACTTCCACTTAGGCTTTTTGATTTGCCACCTTTGCCTAAGACCAAAATTATGAAAAACACTGCTAAAATGATAATGTAAGGTGATTTGAGCATTTGAGTCATTGAACCACGAGTCAAATACAATAATAAAAATGTGCCCAAAATAACAAATAAAATTACTCTCGCTAAAGGGGACTTTAGGAAAAATGAAAAGGTCCTCCATTTTGATGGTCTTGGAACTATTTGCTGCTTTTCTTCTAAGGTTCTTTCTTCTTCTCTTTGTTGCTCTTTCATAAACCTTTTTTTTTCTTCTAATTCTCTTCCTTCTATTAGTGTTAGACTTACACTAGAACTTCTTTGCTCTTCTGTTTTTTCTTGTTTATTTTTCGCAATTCTTTGCCTTTCTTTTTCTAATTTTTTGTCTGCTAACTCTTTGTAATAAGTTAAAGTGTCTCTTGATATATTACCATTGTAATTAAGCAATCGTAAATCGCGCATTAAATTTTCATAAAGCCCTTCTTTATCAACCCTTAATTCATTAATCTTTCTTGTAAGATCTGTATGTAATTCTGGATCTTCAGCAAATTTTGCAGGTTCTGTCTTTATTTTAATAGGCTCTCGTCTTTCTATTTGGGGCTGCTGAATTTCCTTTCCTTTATTATATATTGGCATATTACATATAAATACACTATTATTTATATACTTTTTGTTATGTTATATAATCATGGTACACAAATTCCAAGAAATCTTCATATTAAGTTTAAAATACTACTTTCAATTGTTTTATCTAGTACTTGGTTTTGGAATTATTCTAATTGCATTGTTAAATACCTTGGCAGACATAAACTTTAGTCTGTATTTTGGCAATTTAACTTATTCGTTTTTGACTTTGTTATCTTTAGTTTACATTATTCCTACAATTGTTTTGGCTAGCGTAATAAATGCAATTTTTGTAACTCTTTTGATATTTTTAGTAAGAAAACATTTGTTACAAGAACATAGAAAAGTTTATGTTCTAGAATTTATCAAAAAACATGCAACATATTTGTTTCTTTTCTATTTGGTTTTATATTTTATACTTTTTATTGTTTATTTGGTTTTTGTTGATACTGCTGTTTCTTTTTTGATTCCTATTTTTACAACAATTATTTTGTTTTTGACATTTTATGCTAGCCAATCAATAATTATTGATGAAAAAAAAGCATTGTCTGGAATTTCTTATTCTTTCTATTTCTTGAAACAAAATATAAGCAAAACTATATTTGTTATTTTGGTATTGACTTTAATCTATTTGATTATTGCTTTAATTTGTTTCTATTTCTCGTGGGGCTTCATAGCATCATTAATACTTTACACTATCTTTTTATATCCTCTTTCAGAAATAATAAAAACAACTATCTATTTAACAAAATTTGAGATATTTAAAAGTTATTTATAGTTTGGTTTTCTTTTTCTTTCTTTAGTTTTGGTGTTTTAATTGATGCTTTTGGTTTTATTATATTTGCTTTTTGTAAATTTATTTCTGTTCCTTTTTTCTCATTTCTTGCTTCTTCTTTGTTCAAAGAAGAATTGGATAGATCTTTTTTTGAAAAAGAATTTTGATAATCTTTATTTGTGCTACAACTAGGATTAATGCAAAATTCGACAGGATCTTTCTTTAGGGGCTGTTTTAATTGTATTAATGGTGCCTTACACAGTTCGCAAACCTTGTTTGTGAAGGTGATTTCGCCTTTTTGTGGCAAAGGATAACTTTGTGTACATTTTGGAAATTGAGAACAACCAACAAATATTTTTCCTAACTTTGATGTTCTTTTAACTAGGTTTGCATTACATCTCTGACATTTACCGACAACATTTGCCTGTTGGTGTGTTGCTCTTATAGTTGTTGATATTTCTTTTTTATTTTTGTAAAGGGTATCTAAAATTTCTAATAACATTTTTTTAGAATCTTCAACGACTTTGTCTTTTGTCAGGTCGCCTTCTTCTATCTGATTCATTTCATCTTCTAATTTTGCAGTCATTTCTGGCGACACAATGTGTTTTGCATAATCTTCTAATGTTTTTACTACTGTTTTTGCCATATTGCTCGGCTTGATTTGCTTTTTCCCAGAAATATAATCTCTGCTATATAATTTTTGCAAAATTGCAGGTCTTGTAGATTTCGTTCCCAAATTCAATTTTTCCATTAGTTTGATTAGTGTACCTTGTGAATATCTTACGGGGGGTTGTGTTTTTTTAGACAACAATTCTTTGTTTGTTATAGGCAAGATCTCGCCAATAACTAATTCTGGCAGAACTGCTTCTTTTTGATTAGTATAAGGATAAATATCTAACCAGCCTCTATCAATAAAAATTAGGCCTTTTGAAATAAATACTTCCCCATTAACATCGAACTCCGCGTTTGTTGTTAATGCTTTTGCATCTTTGTATAAAGTTGCTAAAAAATGACCGACAATTAGTTTGTACACTTTCCAATCTTCTGGATGTAATTTTTCTTTTGGCGCTAAAGTTACTGGGTGAACTGGCGGATGATCTTTTGTTGTAACTCCTTTGGAAGGAGTTATTTTTTCTTGTTTTAATATTTTGTCAATTGCTTTATCAAATTCTGATCCTCTCAAATTAACCAATATTTTATCGATGTTTACCCCTACGTATGTTTGATTATCTGTTCTTGGATAACTAATGTATCCCCGCATGTAAAGATTTTCCGCAATTTCCATTGCTTTCATAGCATCAACATTTAGATTTGCAGCAAAACGCAAAAAATCAGTAGTGTTAAGAGGCACTGGCCTCTTTATTGCCATTTCTTTTTTTTCTAAATTGATTACTTTTGCTTTCTGCCCTATATTGGAAAATATTTTTTCTGCTTCTGCTTTGTTTAAAATTCTTCTTTTTTTGTATTCTGCTTCAAATTTTGTTTTTTGTTTTTCTAACTCTAGTTTTATTTCCCAATAAGGGCTTGATTTAAAATTTTCAATTTCTAATTCCCTTTCGACAATTTTTGCCAAAGTTGGGCTTTGCACTCTTCCAACACTCAAAAAATCTTTGCCAACTAAACCTGTGCTAGTACTTAAAAACCGTGTTAAAATTGCACCCCAGTACAAATCTATTTCTCTTCTTGAATCTGCAGCGTCAGCAAGTTTTTCATTTAAAGGAATTAATTTGCTGAATGCATTATTCATTTCATCAGAAGTTATTGCTGAAAAATATGCTCTTTCTACTTTCGTTTTGGATTTTTTAGCTAAAATTATTTTTACTGCTTCTCTTCCTATTGATTCCCCTTCCCTATCAGCATCTGTTGCAATTATTAATCGTTTAGCTTCTGTTTCATTCAAGCTTCTAACAATTCCTGGTTGTGTTGTTTTGTAAAATAATGCATCGCTTTTAATAATGTTTTTTAAATCAGTATACCAACTAGAATATTCCTTTTTGAAATCAACATCTGTTATGTGTCCTTTCAAAGGAATTAAAATACACCTCCCTAAAAAAGAGGTATCAAATTCAAAAGTAGTTTGCCATTTTTCTCTGTTTGTTTTCATTTTTCCATCAGATAAAATTTGTGCAATGCTTTGTCCAGCAATAGGTTTTTCTGAAATAATTATAGTATCATACATTTTAATCACATCTAAAATGATGATACATCTATTTGAAGTTTGAACTTTTTATTTGTTCCATAACTTTAAACTGGGCATCATACATTTTAATCACATTTAAAATAAAGTGGGCAATAGTTTACAACACATAATCAACATATAATTTTGACATATAAATTGTCCTGTTTTGTGTATTAATGATAGTAGATTTGAAGACTTGATTTGGGAATTGTATTTTTGTCGAACATTTTTTTTGTAATTATTAATATGTTGAAGTCTGTTACTTCTTGCAGTTTTGCAATTGTTTTATCCAAAACATCAAATTGCGAAAAATCTTTCAACAAAAAAGAAAAAACAATATTGTAGTTTCCAACTGTTTTGTATGCTGATTTTACAAAATCATTTTCCTGCAATATACTCACATTTTTATCAACAGCCAAAGGATTACTTTTAAGGAAAACTAATAATTCCCCTTCTATCCCTAAAATTTTGTAATCTAATTCTACACTGATCTTTTTTATTATTCCTTTGCCTTGAAGATGTTCAAATCTTTTCTTTACTGCAACATCTGTAATATTCAACTCTCTGGCAATCTCTGAAAAGGAAACTCTTCCATTATCCATAAGCTTTGCTAAAATCTTATAATCATATTGATCCAATACTTGCATAACATCACCACGAGTTAAAAAATCAAACAAAATAAGGGCTAGTATTTAATTAAATAAACAAAAAGCATATAAATTAAATGTTTTTGCTAACATAATAATTATCTCTGAAATATCCTAATTTATAATAATATCCTCTTACCCCTAAACCTGCCAGTACACTTATTTTGTTATAATTATTCTGTTTAGCCACTGTTTCTGCATTTTTTAAAAGAAGTTTTCCTATGCCTTGGTGTTGCCCTTGCCCAATGTTTTGTGATTTTTTGTTTACTGGCACAATTCTGCCATAAACATGTAATTCTCTAACCAATGCGCTTTCTTTTATTTCTTTAATAAAGGGTTTGTGCGGAAATCTTAAACGTAAAAACCCTAATATTTGATCTCTATTTTCAGATTCATATGAAATAAAATATTCTATGCCTTTTGATGCTTTGTAATTCTCAATAAAAACCTTGTATTTATCTATTTTGCTTTTTGTGAATCCTAGTTGCCTCGATCGTATCTCTTTTAACTTCACATTATTTTTTGTACAGTAATTCAAAACTTGTTCCCGCATATTAGATAATTTTGGGCCATCACTTATTCTTGTTATGGGGATATCTCTTTGAATTCGCATAATTCTGTTCCAATATGGGACCTTTGGATAAAATCTTATCAAAAAATCAAAAAGATCTTTGTCATTATATGGTTTGAATTTATTTTGTTTCCAAAGACTGTACAATTTGGTGTTGGGCATAACTAATGCAGGATATATTTTTAGCATATCTGGTTTATATTTTTCATCTGTAAATAATTTTGAAAACATCTTCACATCTTTTGAAGGGGTAGAAAAAAGGCCAGGCATTATGTGATATAAAACTTTTAACCCTGAATCTTTTAATAATCGTGTTGCTTTTACAACATCATTTAATGTGTGGCATCTATTTGTCAACACATATATTTTATTTGATGGGCTCTGAACGCCTACCTCTACTCTTGTTGTTCCTAAATTTAACAACTTTTTTATGTCTTTTTCAGCGCACATATCTGGCCTAGTTTCGATTGTCAAACCAACGGGCCTATATTTACTTTTTTCAACATTTAATTTTGCTTCTCCAAAAGTATTTGATTGTTTATTGCTCAAAGCGTCATAAATCTTTTTTACAAATCTGCATTGATAAGAATAAGGTTGTGCGTTAAATGTGCCCCCCATAATAATTAATTCTATTTTTGAAACATCGTGTCCAACATTTTCTAACTGTTCTATACGATTCTTAGTTTGCTTATAAGGATCAAATTTATTTGCTATTGCTCTCATTGTTGCAGGCTCAAAACCAGTATAGCTTTGGGGCACATTTTGGCCTATACCCCCAGGGCAATAAATACATTTTCCGTGGGGACATTTGTTAGGTTTAGCCATAACTGCAACAACATTTACTCCTGATAACGCCCTAACATCTTTAACAGACAGTCGCCCCATAATTTGGGGTTTGTCTTTTGGTTTTACATAAGGAAGGATTTCTGAATTCAGAGGTATTTTTTTTATCTTGTATTTTGCTGCGAGTTCTATTTTTTTGTTATTTATGTTATCTAAAGTAGGGTTCTCTGCTAAAATGTATTTAATTAGTTCTTTTGATAATCTTTTTATAGACATATTCACCAATTTATTAATATAGATCCAAAAATATTAAAATAACTAGTTATTTTATTAAGTTAAGCCAAAAGAGAAATAAAATAAACTATTGATGAATACAATCCCAAAAGAGGATTTGTTGGAAAATAAGATTTTGTTGGCAAAGCAAAAAAGTCCTTTAATTCTCGCTTAATAAAAACTGTTTGTTGTGCAACTTTTCTTGAGTCATCTGTGCCGTCAACACTTACATAAAAAACCAAATCATAATACCCTGGATTTTTAGGAAAGAAGTATGTTTCATATTCTGCTTTTGTTTTTGGTTCTAATACAAAATCTATTGGCAAAAATACATCTTCTGGAAAATTAGTAGTTATTTTGCCCGATAATTTTAAATCGGAATTGTTTACGATCATTATTTTTGCATTTGTTTTTTCAAAGAATTTTGCTTCTGTTGGCAAAAAGATTAAAACAGACAAAGAATCGTTTGAATTGGATAATATAATTGTGTTTTTCAATTCTTCTACAGATCCTTTCAAATGATAATTTATTGTTATTTTTCCTGATTTTGAATTGCCAGCAACAACATCAAAAACATAATATGGCCCAGATGTTTTTATTGTACCACAGCTAACATCTTTGCAATCTAAGGAATCAACAAATACTTGCGTTCCTGATTCCACTTTTAGAAAGCCAACAGTAGTATTTAGACCAGGATATAATGCTAAAACTTTACTATCATATGATCCTGGTTGAATGATATCAAGACTGGTTACTATCCCTAAAAGTAAAAACAAACCAAAAAAAATGCCAAAAAGCTTACAAATCTGCATATTTATATAATACTGGTTGTGTTTTTAAACTTTTGGTTATACATATATTATATATAATATCTATTAAGGTGAATTTATATGGTCACATTAATTTGTAGTTTAAGTAGGGGTAAAGGAAGTTGGGGCCACGTTACAAGAATGATTACTGATTACAATTGGGACAAAATTGTTTTGATAACCAATGAATGGTGTAAGCAAAATTTCGCCCCAACTAAAGAAATCTCATGGATTATGATAAACAGAAACATGGGTTATGAACTAATGAAAAAAACAATTAAAGATGGTTTGCCTGAAGCAAAAGAAGTAGCATTTAATATGATTTCTGGTGACGGCAAAGAACATATGGCATCAATGCAAGCAATTAGAGAAACGTATCCAGACCATTACAAATTAGCAATATTAACAAAAGATGGTTTGAAATATTATTAAATTTAATTTGGTTCAAAAAATAATATTTTAGGGCAGTGAATTCTTTTCTATTTTAGTTATATAATTATATTTTACTTAAAATATCTTTCATTTGCAAAGCGCCAATATCTTGACTGTTATGTGATTCTGATATTAATACTGGTTTCATATTAAATTCTTTTATTATTGACGCAAAATGAATAAATTTGGGCAAAGCATCGTCTTCCATTACTGCTCTATGAACTTTTTCGCCCTTATCAGTATATGCTACAGGATAAAAATGACAATGCAGATTCTTTATTGATTCATTTCCTAATTCTTTTTCTAATTTTATTATTACATTTTGAAAATCAATTTCATTATTTAAACAACCTAAATCTCGTGCATGTAAATGCCCAAAATCAATAGATGGTTTTATTCCTGTTTCCTGGCATATGGCAATTATATCTTCTAATGATCCTAACTGTGATTTTTTGCCCATTGTTTCAGGAACAATATATTTTCCATATTCGTGATTGTTTATTACTTCTTTAATGTTTTTTATAAAACTAGCTAATGCATTTGAATTATTTGTAAAACCAGGGTGCAAAACAATTCTTTTACAATTAAAATATTTTGCTGCGTCCAATGTTTTTATTAATTCTTTTTGTGAATTCTCAATCGTTTCTTTTTTATCACTTGTTAAAACAATATAATAAGGCGAATGCAAAGATAACATCATGTTATACTCATTAATCTTTTGTTTAATATATTGATTCTTTTCATCAGATCCTCTTACACCATAGGTATACAAATGTTCGTAGGCATTTAATCCTAAATCAAGAAGCCAATCAACAATATTCTTTCTATTTTTTTTATATCTTGTTTTGAAATAATTATCTGGAACACCAGATGTTCCAAAATAAATATTATTAATATCCATAAATTCACTTTCTAAACTTATCTATATTTTCAATTATTAGTTTTTTGCATTTTTCAAATTCTTTTTTCTTAACAAAGAATCCTACAGCAACAGAATGTCCGCCACCAAAAAGGGTTTTGCATTCTGTTTTTAAAAATTCGATCAGTTTAACTAAGTCATAATCTTTTGATCTGCAAGATGCTTGATACCCTTTTTCTTTTTTGTTTTCAAAAAATACAAATCTTGTTGAGGAGGAATAAATTACTTCTAAATTATCTTGAATTGCTGGTTTGAATTTTCTATCTTTAGATGTTAATTCTAAAATAATTGTGTTATTAAATATTTCCGCATTATCAAAAATTGTTTGCATTCTTTTTATTAATCTTTTTTTGTATTTGTTATATTCTTTGTAAAATTCTTCTGGCAAAATAACTATTGCCTTCAAATCAATTTTTACATTATTCAACATTCTTTCTAATACCCAATCTGCACCAAATTTTTCTGTACTTAAATTAGAATATATTGGCAATAAAATTGATAATGGTGGTAAAATTTGACCACTATTTACAAAATATTCTTCATTGTTGATATCAACATTTAAATAAGGTAAAGAACCAATAACAAACCAGTCTGCTAGTGCTCCAGAAAAAGCTATTTTTTGTAATAATTTGTCATTGCCAAAAATATATCTATATGCACAATAAACCAAAGCACTTGCCGAACAATTTGGTTTACTTTTCAAGTCATCATCATACATAGGGTTTATCAATAAATTTACTTCTTGATCTGCCTTGTGATGATCAATAACACAAATATAGCTATCTTGCAAAAAAGAATAATCATCCATCGACATATCTAATAGAAAAATGTATTTGTGTTGTGCAATTTGTTTTTGTGTTTCTGGTTGATTTTTTATTTGCCCTCGAAAATCGTGTTCAGTAAACATACAAAAGAACTCTTTTTTGTATTCAAAACCAAATTTTTCCAATAATCTGCAGAAAATAAAAGCAGAAGTTACGCCGTCAGGATCATTATCTGCAATTATCAATATTTTTTCTCCTTTCTTAATGTTTTGTAATACTTTTTTTAGTTCTTCAAATTTTTCTAACATAGGAATATAATTCTCAACCATAATTATCACTAAAAATCAATAGTAAAGGAAAGCTGCAATACCAGATATGTTATCTAATATTCTGCCAGATTCTGTTTCTGAATTTACAATGTGATATTCTATCTTATTATCTTCTAACATCAATAAAAGGTTTTTAATTTCTGTGAAGTTTTCATGAAAGAATTTGTCACTAATTAATACTGATTGCAATGCATTTCTATCAAGAGCTTCTTTAATTTGTACTAAACCATAAGTAACGGGTTTGTCTTTGGCCAAATGTAACAAGAAGGTATCTATTAATTCCGAATCTTTTTGAACATTTATATTGCCCAATACTTTTTTTACTTGCCCACCTTTTATTAACTCGTTAATTCCTGAAATTCCAGGGCTTGATGCTTGTGTAAAAATAAACCTATCCAAAAATTTTTTATCAGAAAATTTAGTTTGAATATATTTGTGCAGGTTTTCTTTTTCAAAACCAGGACCGCCAACAATGCACTTATCAAAATCGCTGTTAGTCAATACTTTTAAAATAGAATCAAAATAGCTTTGCCTAGAAATCTCTTTTGCGTGAGGATCTCTTTTGCCCGAACCCTTAAAAAAGATCTCTACAACAACATCATATCTTGTTTCATTTAAAGTAGCTATAACACAAGAATCATCATCTAAAACAGCCAAATAAATCCTAGCATTTAATTTTTCTTGAAGGGCTTTGTCCAAAATCTTTTTCTGTATTGCAAGTAAAGACTGTTTATTTATTGATAATCTATCACCAACATGAAAATCAAAAGAATGGTGTTGCCCAACAACAACATATTCTGGAGGCGAACCAGAATCTATAATGCCTATTACTTTTAAACACTGTAAATTTAAATCTAATTTTGTGTTTTTTGCGTCTAATTTGATAAAAACAGACTTTTTTTCAGAATCGTCAGAATCTTGTGCTCTAAATCTTCTTGTCGTACGACTTCCTACTTTGTCGCCTTCAGAAATGAACAAACTTAAGGCCCAAAGATCATCAATATTTTCAATTCCTAATTCGAAAAACAAGTCTTTAAAATTCTTTTTATATACTTTCATATTATATATATATTATTGAAATCTATATAAGACTATTTATTGAGATTATTTATGTATAAAAGAAGAATTGCAATTATTGATTCAAAAAAGTGTAGACCTAAACTCTGTGGCGAAGTTTGTATTAAAGTTTGTCCTATGAATAGAATGGCGAAAAATGTAGTATACTATGAAGGTGAAGCAATAAAAATAGACGAAACATTATGTTCTGGTTGCGGAATTTGTGTTATAAAATGCCCTTTTGACGCAATAAAAATAATAAATCTAGAACTAATACTGGACGACCCTTTACATCAATATGGTGAAAATAGATTTAGATTGTTTAGATTTATAGACCTCCCTAAAAAACAGAATATCGGCGTTATTGGTCAAAATGGTATAGGAAAATCAACAATAATTAAAATTCTTGCAGGCCAAATAATTCCTAATCTTGGAAAGTATAAAGAAAAAGCAGATTATAAAAAAGTTGTTGAAAATTTTAAAGGTAAAGAAATACAAAAAACATTTATCAATTTAAATAAGAGCTTGTTTGAGTTTGCATATAAGCCACAAAATATTGAACTTATTCCCGAGGTTTTTAATGGCAAAGTTGTTGATCTGTTGAAAAAATCAGATAAAAACAATAAATTAAATGAAATAGTTGAATTATGGGATTTAAAAAACCTATTGCAAAAGGATATTAATATACTGTCTGGTGGCGAACTGCAAAAAGTAGCAATAGTCTCAACAGTATTGAAAAATGCAAATGTTTCTTTTTTTGATGAGCCTAGTTCATTTTTAGATATTAAACAAAGATTCTTGTTTGCTACAAATCTTCAAAATTCTTCTAAAGAAGAAACAAGAAATGAAAAGAAAAATCAAGAAACTAAGGAAAAGACAAATATTATTGTTGAACATGATTTAGCAATTTTAGATTATATTGTTGATTATTGTCACATTCTTTTTGGTCAACCACATGCATACGGAATTTGTTCGCACATTAAAAATACAAATGTGGCTATAAACGAATTTTTATTTGGCTTTATTAAGGATGAAAACCTAAGGTTTAGGGATTATGAATTAAATATAAATTATACTCCTAGCAATATAAAAACAGGAGATGTTTTGTTTGATTATTCTGAAAACAAAGTTAAATTAGGAAAATTTACATTAGAATATCCACAAGACGAAATACATAATAATCAAATTATTGGAATAATTGGAGAAAATGGCACAGGAAAAACAACCTTTATAAAAAATATTTTAGAAAAATCCAATAACTATGACAATTTGAAGTTTGCGTACAAACCACAAAGTCTTTTACTTCGAAAACAAGAAATGGAATTGCCAGTTATGTTTTATTTGAAAGATTGTGATCAAGATCTTTTAAAAGATCTTTGGAATAAATTAAACATTGAAAGAATAAAGATGTATAAGTTGGGTGAGTTAAATGGTGGAGATTTGCAAAAGGTAATTACAACAAAGGTTTTGGCCACTAATGCAAATGTTTATTTAATTGATGAGCCTAGTGCTTTTTTAGATGTTGAAGAACGATTGAATATTGGAAAAGCAATCAGAAATATAATTTTAGAAAAAAACAAAGTTGCATTTGTTGTTGACCACGACATTTTATTTTTGGATTTTATATCAGATGCTATTCTGATGTTCTCAGGAACACCTGGCCAACAATGTCACGCATCAAATATTATGAACAAAAAAGAAGGCATGAACAAATTTTTGAAAATATTAAATATAACGTATAGAAAAGATCCAATAACTAAAAGACCTAGAATAAATAAACAAAATTCCAGCAAAGACAAAGACCAAAAACTTGCAGGAAACTATTATTCTTTTTAGTTAGGTTGTCCATTTCTTTTTTAAATACTTTGTAAGATATTTATATATGCACCGAATTCTTGAACTTGATGTCACAAAAGAGTTTTTATCAAAAATAGATAAAAACGCATACGATATTTTAACAAAGTGGAACGATGCTAAAAGTATTACAAACGACGAAAAGATTGCAGAATTGGTTGGCCAAAAGGTTACTACTGTTAGATCGACATTAAATAAATTGAGCTTTAGAGGGGTTGTAAAATATGAAAAAGAAAAAGATCAAAAATCAGGATGGTATAATTTTTATTGGGGAATAGATTTCAAAAAATTAGCAACTTTAATTTGTCAAGAACATATAGACAGAAAAACTAAACTATCTGAAAAACAAAGGCAATTAAACGAATATGATTATTTCACTTGTAAAAACATTTGTAGTGAGGAGCCATTTGAAATTGCTGCAGAATATGATTTTGTTTGTCCTCATTGTAACCAAAGTTTGGCATTAATGGACAAAAAGGCACAAAGCAATAAAATATTATCAGAAATTCAAAACATAGAAAAAGATCTGGAATTTATTAAAAATATATACAGCTAAAGCGAGGTGGGGCAGCCTGGAGTGCCCGCTGGGCTCATAACCCAGAGGTCGTTGGTTCAAATCCAACCCTCGCTATCTTCTTTGTCTGTCATAAACATTTCTGCCTATAAATTTACATAAACTTGTTTTATAAGTATAGTAAGAGCTTGCAACAATACCTAACCACGATAAAATACAAATAGGATACAAAAAAAAGTATCTTTGTTTTATTTTAAAACTTGAAAAAATAATCCTATAAATTAAATAAATTAGAATAAAAGAAACTAAAGAAAGTGAAAAATAATAAATATTAAAATTGAAAATAGAGTATATCAAAATTATAATAGGACCAAAGAAAAAAGCAACACAAAAACATAGGACAAGAATGAATATTAAAAAATGTCCATTAAAAAAAGCGTATGCATTTTTGCTAAATCCAAACAACACCTCTTCAAAATTATGATACATTCTACAACGTAATAACTTAGCTCCATTATATAATCTCCAGTTTAATCCATATCTTGTAAACATTCTTGCAAAAGTAACATCATCTAAAAGCTCGGTTCTTATTCCTTCAAAACCACTTATTTTTTTATACGTTTCTCTTCTAAAAAATAACACTTGGCCAACAGCCATTGCAAAGTATTCCTGTTTGAATATGTATGCAATATATATTGGGGTTAAACAAAAAATCCATATTGGCACTAAAGGTAAAATTATTTTTTCAAACCATGTGCCTGTAATTTCTTCAGGTAACAAAGATATAAAATCTAGGTTTTTTTGTTCTGCTGCAGAAACCAAGCTTATCAATAAATTTGAGTTATGTATAGTGTCCGCATCTACAAAGAAAAAGTATTTCCCTTTCGCTTTTTTTGATAATTGGTGACACGCCCAATATTTTCCAACCCAACCAAATGGCAATCTTTTTCCTAATAATATTTGTAATTTTGAATATTTTTGTTTCAGTTCTAAGAGTATTTTTTGTGTATTATCTGTAGATTTGTCATTCAAAACTAATACTTCAAAGTTTGGGTATTTTTGTTCCATCGTCGAGACTATACAAGCCCTTATATTCTTTTCTTCATTTCTAACTGGAACAAGTACTGACACTAAAGGCAAATTGCCCTTAATTTTTGAAATCGAATATATTTCGTTATAGAAAAATTTGTTAATGTAAGTATTTAATAGAAAAATCAACCACACAAAACAAATTATTATACTGAAAATGACAATAAACATAACCACCCTAAAAAGAAAGACTATAAGAATTTATAAATTGATCTCTTTGATCGGGTTGTACATAATGGATGGGGTGAAGTAAAGATAGTAATTACCGTAAAAACAATGGTTTTAAAGCATTGGTTTTTAATAATTATGGTAATTACTATAATTATTTATTGTTTTTAGCACAATTTGTAGGCATTTGAATAATTTAAACAAATTACAAAAACTAGGACAAGTAAAAAATTTAAATTCCTAATGGGGACTGTATGAAAAGTATAAAAAATATTAAAATAGGGGGAGGAGGTCTGAAAAACAACCTTTTCTTAGCACCTATGTTAGGATTTACAAATTTTGCTTTCAGAGAATTAATTCAAAAAAATGCAAAAATAGCTGTATTTACAGAGATGATTCCTATAAATGCACTAAGTAAAGACAGTAATTACTGTAAAGATTTAATAATAAGGGGTTCCTCCGAAAGAAATGTGTTTTATCAATTTTTTGGCAATAACGAAAAAAAGTTAGTTAAAAGTATTCAAAATATATTAGACTTAAACATAAAAATAGATTTCATAGATTTAAACTGTGGTTGTCCTGCACAAGACATTGTTTTGCAAGGGGCTGGGTGTGCTTTGCTAAAAAGAGAATCTAAGATCAAATCTATGATTCAAGCATCAAAGAAAGCATTTGATATCCCTTTTACAATAAAAATAAGGACAGGATATGATAAACCAAAACATCTTGATTATAAAGCATTGGAAGATTCTGGTTGTGATGCTTTATTTGTTCATGGAAGAACCAAAAAACAGCAATATTCCGGAAATATAGATTTAAAATTCATAAAAGAGGCAAAAGAAAGAACTGACCTCCCAATAATTGCAAATGGAAATATCAAAGATTTGAAGGATATTCAAAAAGTATATTTTCAAACAGATTGTGATGGTTATATGATTGGGCGACAGGCATTGACAAATCCTTTTGTTTTTAGAGAAATTATAAATGGTAATTACAGTACTTTCTATGAAAGAATTGATTTTTTAGATAAATATTATAAAAAAATGTTAGACAATAATATAAACTGTGCATTTCAAAATGCAAAATTGTTGAGTTTATTTTTGGTTAGAGAGATAAAAGATGCATCAAAAATAAGAGAAAGAATATCAAAAACAAAAGAGTTTGAAGAACTCTTACAAATCGTTGAAAGTATAAAATAATGGTTATTGGTGATAAGATGGGGTTATTTGCAAAAATAAAATCTTTGTTTGTTAAAAAAAGTGTGCCAGAAATTATAACAACGACAGCAAAAACAACAGATATTATAGATAGAGATCAGTTTGTATTCAATTATGGAAATGTATGGCAATATATTAAGCCAAAAGAAAATACACAAGCTGAACATGTTTTGAGTGTAATAAGTTTTGATGATTGGCAAAATATGGATGAAATAAGAAAAAGAATTAAAGATCTTTTTTGTATAGAATATAAACACGAAAAAAGTTTGTATCCATACATAAAAACTCTAGTGGACATAGGATTGCTAGAAACTAATTCAGTTGGTGGAAAAAGAAAATGGAGAAAAAAAGAATTACCAATTAAATATCCTCCAATTGTAAATTCTTCTGAAAAATAAGTTTAATTTGTTTGTGTTTGATATGTTGATTTATATTTAAAGATTAATGTTTCAAATTTTTTGATGATTGGTGTCTTTTCTGAAACTATGTTGTACCATTCTAAAGATTGAATTTTTTTTGCTTCTGAAAAAATAGTATTTCTTAATGGTACAGATGAAACTTTGTTTTCTGAAAATAATTCTTCTAATAAAGATAAAAATCTTTTTGTGTTTCCTTCGTCATCAACAATAAATGTTGAATTTATTACTTTATCTATTGCTTTTTTTGCTTGTAATTCAGAAATGTCTATATCATAAAGGGTATATGTCGCTGACCAGTTTCCTTTTTCTGTCCATTTGTGTGCCGGATTTTCTCCTGTTTTAAAAAAGTCCAATAAAGGAGTTAAACATTCCTTTGGAACTATAACCTCGTTTTTGCCTTTTTTAATATAAGGTGTTTTTGATAAAACTCCTGGCCTATGATAAATATATACTTTGCCAGATCCTTTGGTAACGTTTTGTGTATAACCATATATAGCCCTAAATATTTTTTGATAACCATAATCAGAATGATTATAATCCCCAATCATTTTTACTTTATATTTTATCATATATGCTTTAGCCATAACAAGATAAGTAGATAAAAATATATAAAGGTTATTATTATATCAGCATAACACCACTCAGGTACCCCTATAGTTCCTATATTAAAGTATAATAAAGAAAGAGAATTATGTAGTTCTAAAAAATAAAAAGAAAATATAGGATTTTACCTATATTTTACTAAAGCACCAGAACTTACTTTTGCAGGTTCTGTTCTTGTTTCTCTTATTGTATCTTTTCCTCTAGGATTTACTATTATGATATCCTTTACAGCTATTACTGTCTTATAAGGTATACTTTTTTCAGTAATAATTTTCTTTGCCTCCTGTTTTGTTCTAACCTTTAAAGGAGCAGTGGTAATAGTTTCCATACTGCCATTTTCTAAATTTACAACAATATCATAAACCTTTCCTTTATACTCACCAGATTGTGTGAATATATCTCTACCAAACAACTCAGATAATCTAAGCATTAACAATCCCCCCATTTAAGAAAACATCACAATTATATAAAATCCAACCCATTTATATACCTTTCCTTTTATCCTTTTTTCTTTGAAAACAAAAAATAGTAGAATAGAAGGGTGTCCCAAAGGGTTTGCCTCAAAGAAAGATTTAAATATCTTGCTGTTTTCTATAATCTATAAAATATTAAGTTCGAATATTTGTAAGAAGGACGAAGGTGATTATATGTATAAATATTCTATTGCAAAACAGTTAGCATCCAAAAGGGTAATCACCAACAGAGGGGACGAAGTTGGAAAAGTGTTAGATATCTTAGTGGACGAACTGTCAGGTACTTTGGAATATCTTCTAGTAGAGATAGATATTGATTCAAAAGTAACAAGAACATTAAAATTAGATCAGAAAAACAGAATAGTTAAAATACCTTATTCTGCAGTATCTGCTGTTAGTGATGTGTTTATTGTTGATGAAAAACAAATTATTATCGATAACGAAGAACTTATTCAATAAGAAAAACAATCTTTTGTTTTTCTTTTTCTATTTTTTTTAATTTTATTTTTCTTCCTTTTTCATAGTCTTTTATCTCTTTTTCAATACTTTCAATATTCTTTTTTTCTTCTAATCCGTTTTTAACAATTATTTTAATTTGATTCAAATAATCAAAGTTTTGGTAAATACAATCACCAATAATTTTATATTTTGCTGTTTTTTCATTCAGTTTTTCTTTTGCTCCTTTTTGTTGGTTTAAAGTATATTCAATATTTTGTTTTTCTTTTTCAAAATCTTTTTTATTTTTATTTTTGGACTGTAAAAATTCAGGTTTTAAGATCAATTCTTCATATATTTGATTTAAATTATAATTTATTTCCTGCAAAAAGGGAAGATTTAAATTATAAAAAGTAACTTTCTTCTCCAGAATTATTATTTTTGTTTTTTCATAAAAAAGCAATGAAAATATTTTTTTAATTCCCACAACAACTTTTTTATAAGTCTTAAAATCAAATACGTTTTTGTCATTTTTTTCACTTTCTAAATATTTTTCAATTAGTATTGGACTTATGTTACAATTTTTAACAATATTTGACACCATATTTTTTTTAGAATTTATATCATCCTCTTTAGGAACATAAGACAATACATTTTTTACATTTGTTGGAGGAATATATTTTTCTCCTCTTGCGATAGTTCTATCTTTCCACTTTTCTTTATATAAACAAAGAACAATCTTGTCAGAACCATCAGTTAAAATAATATTATTACTAGAAAAGAATTCAAAATATAGTTTGTAATCTTGAAAAATGAACAAAATAAGTTTTTCTAAATTTAGTTGGAGTATATTCATTATTTGTTTATTTTCTAAAATCCCATTCATTTCCTTTAAAAAGCCCTTAGTTTCACTAGTTTCAACAATAAGATTGGTAATTCCTGCAAAACCACCACCAACAATTAAATCTTTATTTTCTTTGTCTTTCCTTATTCGTATTTTTATAAATAAGTTATCCGCATTTACTTTTTGTATCTTTTGTGGACGCCCAAACACCAATTCTTTTTTTAAAAACCATTCCAAATACATGAAATTTGTGTTATTAAATTCTATTTCTTTGCCTTTAAATTCCTCTAGATTTATATTAGACATTTTAATTCCTTAAAATCTTTAATTATTGCATCAGGATTATATTTGATCAAATTATTTTTCGAATACAAAACATCTATCTTTCCAATGGTTTTTGTTTTTGCATTTTTGCCAAATAAAATATCATTAATATTATCTCCAATGTATATTATATTTTTTGGTCTTAATTTATATTGTTTAATAATTTTATTTAAACTTTCGGGATTTGGTTTTGGATGATTATAATCTTTTGGGGTAAGCACAAAATCAAACAAACACAAGCTATCTTTTAAAGTCAAAATTGCAACTCTTTGTATTGAACTAGTAATAATTCCCAAAATATACTTCTTTTTTAATTTTTTTAACAAATCTTTTGTGTCTTGAGTTACTACTTCTCTTCTTTTGATTTCTTTTTGGTATTTCTTTTCCCAAAGGTGATTGTACAACACAATTTTCCTTTCAGACAAATTAGGAAAAGCATTTTTGATTAAAATTTTTGAAGGCGGTCCGAAAAACTGCACAAAGAACCTTTTTGGTTTGTGAAATAGTTTTGCAAACAAATCAAGTTCTATATTTGTGACATTTACTATTGTACCATCCATATCAAAAACAAGCATTTTTGTATCTTTCTTCAGCTTTGCCAAATTGTCTTTAATATCGTAGGATTGCACCAACACCACCAAAAGCATTATAAAATTGTTGACCTTCGCTTGTATCTCTAGATATAAACATAACTTCTGTACCTGTTTTTTTTGCTAATTCATAAAAATATTCGCCAGCATCCAATTCTTCAATTTCTTCTATATCTTTTGAATTACAGCTAGGACAAACAGAGGTGTCAGTATTTGCAAAGAAGCTTTTGTTACAGGAATTACATTCAAAGCTCGCTTGATCTATTTTTAGGTCTTCTGACACCAGAACTTTGGACGCTCTACCTTCTTTTATTGCTTGTACAACTTCATTAAGCCCATAAGTCGCTAAGCTGGTTTTTACAACTTTTTCAAAAAAATTAGCAATCTCTTGTTTCTCTTTCACCAATTCGCTCTCTTTTAACATATCCTCTGACAAATCTATAATTTCTTTTATACCTGATTCATCTGTGTAGGTATTATCTAAAAAACCAATAATTTTATCTTTTAATCTATAATCTAATAATCCTCTTTCTACCATTTTCTTTTTTGTCGATCCTGGGCCCCCAAAAACAAATCCCTTAAATTTGCCCTCTTGAACTAAAGGCACAAAAATTTCATTTATTTTTTCAGATATTCGCGTATAAAACTCTTGTGCTGCTTCTTCTCTTAAATGCTCGAACCGGGTAGCTGATTGTCCTCCCGCTTTAATCTTTCCTGGTACATTAGAATTTAACCTGGCAACGATTCTATATGCTTTACCTATCAAAGTAGCCAAGGTAGCTTCTCTATTATCTATTGCAACAATACCATAAATATTGTTTGGAGCTAACATTTCTAACAGAGGGTCCAAATAAAAATCAGAATCACACCTATATAATTTTACCCTCAGATCTTTAACAGGAATAACATGAAACATTTGAATGTCTGTTCTTCCTTCAAATTCAGATACATTTCCACAAAACAATGCTAGACCTGTTTTTGGTATTGTGAAATCAGTAACTTTCAAATACTGAATCAATTTTCTTAAAGCGCCTTGGACATTCTTTCTTGTAATTGCAGATTTTATGTTTGAAGATTGACTTACTTCATTTGTCAATTGATTCATAACTCCTGAGCGATCAGTATTGTTAGGGATATACAAAGATATTAACTCAGTATGTTTTCCTTTGTAATTTCGCAATTCTTTCAACTTGCGCTTAAAAATCTCTGTTTCTGCATCCACAAAATTCACCCAAGTATTTTTTTTGTATTAGCACAAAAAATAATAAAAATCAAATCTTTTAAGTATATAATTATTGGTTATGTTTTTAATCTCTCCTACTACTTTTAGATTTTTTTATCAATAATGTCTCTTGCACAGAACTAAGAATTCAGAATAATTTATAATAGGAAAATAATAGTTTTTATAATCATCAAAAATTCTAGGGCAGGCGGTATTAATCAAGAAGTTTATGCCTAGGCCAATTAATTTATTGCTATTTATTTCATTTCCATAAAGCAAAATAGGCTCTTTTTTTATTTTTTTTATTTTTTGTGCCAATTCTTGAGCAAGTTTTATTCTATTTTGTCCTAATTTTGAACTAACATATATACCAATAACTTTAGCTTCTAAAAACAAAGCAGAATAATTAGGTTTTTTAATATCTTCGATCAATTCAAATTGCCCTTTAAAGTTGTACTTGTATGCTTTAGTGTTTTGTAGAGCATTAAAATGAAAGTTCCCATCTCCCAAATAAATAACAGTATATAATTTATTTATTATATTTTGAATTGATGAACAATCGCAACCCAAAATTTGATTTGTTTTTAATCTATTTGTTTGTTTTCCCAAAATAATGTCCAGCTTTTTGTGTCTCTTTAATTCTTTTATAATCTTCAATATAAATTTCTCATATTGTATTGGTCCGACAATAGTAATTTTCTTTTTTGAAAAATATTTTTCAATATCTTTAACTATCTTTTCAATATCTTGAATGTCAAAAGAATAATAACAAGGCCAATATATCACTCTTTCTTTAATTTTGTTCAAAACAAATTTGGTGTGGCCAAAATGAATAATTGCCTGACAATCTGCTTTTTTCAAATCATTTTCATAAATATCGCATGCGCCAAAAGTAGTATCAATATTCAAAACAAATTCTTTTTTAGTATCTTTTAACTCGTCAACAATTTGTAGACATTTGTGCTTTAGGCCTTCGGGGAGTTCTAACATAAATCGCTTAGCCTTGTTTTTAATTAATATTTTTTTTAATTCATTTAGATTTAAATCTAGTTTTAACATAATATATATTGAGTTTTAAAAGTATAAATAGTTATTGTTTGTAAAAAATAGGAACGGAAAATGGTTATAATTTAGCCCTTTTCTTTAGGTTTGATGCTTTGATTTGGTCTAGTAGCATTTCTTTTTCTGTATTGTATACAACCTCTTTTATTTTGTCAACACTATCAATGTTTGCAGAAATAGAGTCTATGCCAATTTTAACTAATTCTTTAACCATTTCCGGGTTAGATCCTGCCTGGCCACAAATTGATGTTCTTACCTTCGCAGGCTTACAAAATGAAATAACGTGCGCAATTTGTTTCAATATGCTTGGGTGTAGTTCAGTAAACCATTTTTGGATCTTTTCATTATTTCTATCCAATCCTAGAGTTAATTGAGTTAAATCATTTGTTCCAAAACTTACAAAATCTATTTTTGCATCAATATAATCCTCAATTGTTAATGAACAACCAGGAGTTTCAACCATAATTCCAAAGAAACAATCTTTGTGAGGTTTCAATCCAACACTTTCTGCAATCCTTTTTGCTTCTATATATTCTTTAACGTGCTGTGTAAAAGGAATCATAATGCCAATGTTTCTGTATCCCTTAGCAATAATATTTTTTATTGCTCTGAATTGTGTTTTTAATATTTCTGGTTCATCAATATCTCTTCTTATGCCATGCCAACCTAGCATTGGATTGTCCTCTTTAGGTTCTGTTTCTCCACCTTTCAAATTTCTATATTCGTCTGTTCGAGCATCAAAAGTTCTATAATAAACAGGTTTGTTTTTGAACAATTTCATAATTTTTTCTAATTCTGTTTCTAAAAGTTTTTGTAATTCTTTTGATTTTCCTTTATGAACCATATAATAAGGATGTTCTTTTGCAGCAGTTAAAATATGTTCTGCACGCATTAATCCAATACCATCAGGATTTGTTTCAAATGCTCTTTGTGCAGCATCACTAAATGCTAAATTTACTTTTACTTTTGTTGTTGTTACAAAATCAAAAGATTTTAAATTCAACTCATTATGTTTTTCAACAATATTGTCTTTATGAACAACTACTCCTTTGTAAATCTTTCCTTTATTTGCATCAACAGTAATAATTTCTTTGTCCCTTAACACCTTTGTTGCAGTTTCTGTTCCAACAATGCAAGGAATTCCTAATTCACGAGAAACAATAGAAGCATGACAGGTTATTCCTCCTTCATCAGTAACAATAGCAATTGCTTTTTTCATTTGTGGTACCATATCAGGAGTTGTCATTTTAGTTACCATAACATCTCCTGTTTTTACTTTATCCAGTTCTTTAATCGAATGAACAACAATTACAGGGCCTGATTTTATTCCAAAACTTGCACCTAACCCTGATAAAATTGCTTTTGCATCAATTGTTTCTGAACTTTTTTGTTTATTATCTGTAGTTAAAGTAGTTATAGGTCTTGATTGAACAACATATAATTTATTTTTTTCGATCGCCCATTCAATATCTTGTGGTTTATCATAATGTTTTTCAATTGCATTGCCGATTTTTGCATATTGCAGAACAACATTATCTGAGATTTTTTGCTTTGCTTGCAAAGCAATTGGTACATTCACTTTTTTTGTTGTTCCTTTTATATCTCGAATCAGTTTCCAAGATTGTTTGCTTATTATCTTTGATTTTATTTTCATTGTTTTTTTATCAATAATAAAAGTATCTGGTGTTACACTTCCCGAAACTATAGCCTCTCCTAAGCCATAACAAGCTTCAATTACAATTTCTGATAGATTGTTGTTTGTAGGATTTGCAGTAAACATTATTCCTGAAATTTCTGAAGCTACTTGTTTTTGAACAACAACTGCTAGTTTTACCTTTTCTATTGGAAAGCCTTGCTTGCGCCTATAAAATATAGCCCTTGGATTAAATAAAGAGGCCCAACATTTTTTTACATTCTCCAGTAACTTTTCTTTACCCAAAATATTTAAATAAGTATCTTGTTGTCCCGCGAAACTCGCACTATTGTGGGTTATAATCCCTCCTATTCCTGATGCGAAATTTTCTACTTCGGGGACAGTGAAATCATACACTTGCCCAGTGTATTGTACTTCTTCTATACTTTTGATTTTATCCCATCTTACACTTCCGGTAAAAAAATCTTTATAATCAGTTATTCCCAGTTGATTCATTTCTTTGGAAAAAGATTTCTGGCTGAGTGTTCCGCTAATTAAACCTTTGTTCCAAGGGATTTGATATTTTTTAAATTTTCCCATTATATCATAATAAACATATCGTTCTACCTCTTTACTAGGCAATTCTTGTTCATAATATGCACGGTGGCATGAATTGCAATAATATCTTTCTTTTTTCTTATATTTACTAGATTTATTTACAACTGCTTTACATTGTGGGCACAACCTAACTTTTATGGCTGTTTTTGGTAGGGTAGAATCATATTGTGCTTTAATTTTAGTTGTAAGCTCAGGGGTTATAGAAATACAATGCATAAATTCAGGATGGCTACTTTTTTGTTCTTGACTATTAATTAATTTATTCAAGTTTTTTAATTTATTTTTATCAACAAACCCTATTAGATTTTTAAATTTTTCCCCTTCGCGGGCGGGAATAAGGATTCGGTAATGGTCATGCCATTTTAAATTTTTGCTTTTATATTTTTTAAGGGAAAATTCTATATTTAAAATTTCCAATAATTTTATAAGTCCCCCCGTTAACAATAAAGAAGTTGAAGAATATCCAATTCCATTTGGTTCTATTCCACCATCTTCATCAAAAGCGCCTTTAAGAAATTCTCCAATTAGTTCTTTTTTCCAACCAAATACAAACTCTGGCACCCTCTTTACTAAACTTAATTTGCCTTTCCCTTTTTGTTTAAGAGGCACCCCAGCAACAGTATGTAAGAATTTAACTAAGGCTTTACAATATACTTGCAAACTATATTTATTGATTTTTACATTTGTGTTTATGCCTAAGTGTTTAATGAATTTTATTGATTTGCTTCTTATTTTTGAATTTGAGTTAGTAATTGTTATACAATTATTTTTGTAAGTCGAGCCTTCTGCACAATATATTCCTAAAAAATAGGCTAAATCTTTTGTAAATTTTATTTTTTGTGGTAAAGGTTGTTGTGTCTTCCAATTATTAGCATTGTTTTTAATATATATTTTGTTGTTTTGTTCTACTATATCCTTTCCTGTAATGATATTTAATACGTCAATTTCTGTATTTTTACAATTTAATTCTGGAAGGTGGTTGATTGTAGGAACTTTTTCTCCGCCTTTAAGATCAGAAACTTTAACTGTCTTTTGCGTTAAATTATTTTCATCTAAAATTATAAGAGAATGATTTGGAGAAATTGTTACTTCTCTACCACTTACTGTTTTGATTTTATATAATTTATCAGAATTTGCTGGGTGTTTATATATTGCGCTTACTTTTTTCCATACTATCTCATTGTTATATAAAGAAGGTATTTCAACTACGTTTTTGTTTGGATTGAGACCATCAAACTCTTTCATTAAACGATAAAATGGGTTGCCATTTATCTTTGTTAGTATATGCTCATTTTCTGAGATGCTTGGCAAGTCTTCAGCTGTTGCTGAACTTCTTACCGCTACCAAACAATCTCCGCCTAATTTTATATATGCTTCAACAATTTTCTTTTTCAAATCTGGTTTTATTGGTTCATTCAGAATAATTTTTTTTATTTCTGCAGCTTTTTCATTCAATTTAGTTATATTGTTGACATCAATATTTTTTTCAATATCTTCTATTTTTTTAAGAATTCTGGTTTCTAATGCATTTTTTTTATAAGTATATGCAGTTATAACAAAACCCCCAGGTATGGGAAAATTGTGGTTGTACATTTCCCCTAAATTAGCGCCTTTTCCGCCAACTTCTGGTATTTGATTTTTATTTATTTCGTTAAACCACAAGATCTCTTTATTTTGCATAGAAACACCTACAAATTATAATCATCAATATTTTTTACGACAATCCCATTGTCTGTTATTTCCATTGGGTGAATCTCGCTAGAATGTTTTGTTGCACGCATTTTTCTTATCAACAAAGTTCTATTAATTCCTTGTATTCCGGTATCCAAATATTTTAAAACAAAAACTCCGTCTGCAACATACTCTTCTACACCATATTTGCTATATTTGTTTGTTGATGATTCCAATTCTGAAACCAATAACGCAGTTAGACCTAATTTAGAAAAAACATATATCATTTCAAGTATTGCTTCTCTTATGTGATCTGAACCATCAAAATATATTCCCAAAGTTGCAATAGAATCTATGACTATTCTTTTAGCATTAGTTTCTTTTACTGCTCTAATTATTTCTAAAAGCAGTTTTTTGTAGTCAAAAGTATTTTCAGAATATGCAGTAGTTTCACCACTATCTATTCCTAATCTACTTACTGTAGCATCAAACAAAACTACCTTTTTTTCATCTTCCATTCTTTTGATATTCCAACCAAATTTTAACATATCTTCTCTTATTAATTCTGGTCTTTCATCCAAAGTAACATATATTCCTGGTTCGCCGTACAAATATGCTCCTTGATACAAAAATTGCATTGAAAAAATAGTTTTTCCCGAGCCTGTTGCACCAGAAACTAAAAAAGACCTTTTTTTTGGCAAACCGTTTTCGATTAATTCATCCAAACCAGGAACTCCTGTAGGAATTCTGTTTATAATATTCATAACACCATCTCCAAAAATATTATTTTCAATAATATATTTTCTCGAAGTCATCAAAAGCCCATCTTTGCAGTTTAAATATACAAAACTTAAAAAAAGTTTTGATATTTTAACAGACACTTTACAAGTTCTTCAACCTTTGTAAAGCCAGATGCCATTTTGATGCCGGCAATAACCTATAAATATATAGTTAAGACATATATGTTATATAAATATAAAAAGGTTTTGTTATGTTTCCTAAAAAAGAAGGGTCTATTGAATTTGAGATTAATATTAAGGACTCCATAAACGCATCTGCACAAAGATATTTTGATGATTATAAAAAAATAAAGAAAAAGCTCATAGGGTTGGATGTAGCAATAACAAATACTGAAAAGAGATTATCTGAATTGAATAATAAGAAAATCGAGGTTAAAGAAGTAATGGAAAAGAAAAAGCTTGCATGGTATGAAAAATATCATTGGGGTTATACTAGGGCTGGTTTTTTAATAATTGCTGGCAAAGATGCTCAAAGCAACGAATACATTGTAAAGAATCATTTAGAGAAAGATGATTTGTTATTTCATAGTACAATTCAAGGGTCCGCGCATGTTATTTTGAAGAATGGGCAAAAAGCAGAGAAAGACGATTTAGAAGATTGCGCTTTGTTTGCTGCAATATTTTCAAAAGCATGGAATCTAGGGTTTGCATCTGTTGATGTTTATTTTGTTTATCCTGATCAAGTATCAAAAACACCAGAAACTGGAGAATATTTATCACAAGGCGCCTTTGTTATTAGGGGTGAGAAGAATTTCTTTAAAAAAGTACAAATGATTCTTTGTTTAGGAATTATAGATATCGAAACCCTAGACAAAAATACCAAAGGAAAAAGAGTTTTTATAGGCTCAGAGAAATTATTGTTGCAAAAAGGAATAAAAATAATTGCAGAAATAATTCCTGGTAAAGACAAAAAAGGAGATATTGCAAAACAGATACACAATAGATTGGACAAAGAACAGAAAAAAGAAATTTCATTAGATGAGGTTATTCAATGTTTGCCCCCTGGAACCTTGGATTTCGTAAAAAAGAGAAAGTAAGAATTTATTTCTTCTTTTCTTTTGTTTTCTTTGTTTTTGCTTTTTTAAATTTGTTTTTCTCTACTTTTGAATTTGATTCTTTTTTTAAAAAAGAGTTGTTAAGATCTTTTAATAATCCTTTTAAATCAATACCATAAGCATTTGAAATATCCTGCAAAGTTAATTGGTCTAATTCTTGACTTGCAAAATGGCAGCCTAAACAAGGAACATGATACTTTCCTAATAACTCTGGTCCCTTTTTTGCATTCAAAACTTTTCCTAGTGTAGTTTTTTTTGTGAAATTCATTTTATCATCTCCATTATCCTTTTTGTTTTTGTGCGATTCTCGATAATTCAAAATCGCATTGTGCAGGGCTTCTGTGCCCATAATCGAACAATGATACTTTATTTTGGGCATTTGACCCAACTCGTCAATTATGTTTTTGTATGTTAATTTTTCTGCTTTTTCTAAGGTTTTTCCTTTAACAAGTTTACACATGGTATCGCTTGCACTGATAGCTGCAGGGCACCCATATGTTTGAAATTTTATATCTTCAATTTTATTATTTTTTACTTTGAGAAAAACTTGAATTTTATCGCCACACTTAATGTTCCCAACACACCCAATAGCATCAGCATCTTTTATTTTTCCTGCGTGTTTTGGATTTTTGAAAGTTTCAATCACTTTTTTTGAGTACACGATTAATCACCTTATAAATTGGAGAAAAGGACCTTAATTTATCTGTAATATATGGGAGTTTTTCTAAGACAAAATCTATTTCTTCTTCGGTTGTAAACCTGCTTAAAGTTAGTCTTAAACTTCCATTTGCTTCTTCATTGTTTCTGCCTATTGCTTTTAGAACATGACTAGGCTCTAATTTAAGTGATGAACAAGCGGAACCTGTTGATGAACAAACACCATAAGAATCTAAATAACCACCAATCGCTTCTCCTTCAATACCTTTAAATGAGAAATTAGCATTATTACACAATCTGTTGTTCCCTATAGGCCCATTTAAAATAACATCAGGAATCCTCAATATATTTGAGATTAATTTATCTCTTAATTTTATCATATATTCAACGTGCTTTTTATTTTGTGCTAATTCAACTGCTTTTGCAAATCCAGTTACTCCAGGAATATTTTCTGTACCTGCACGCAAATTAAATTCATGTGCCCCGCCATGTTGCCATTGCTTTATTTTTGTACCTTTTTTAATAAATAATGCTCCAACTCCTTTTGGGCCATGAATTTTATGTGCATTTATTGTTACTAAATCTAAATTCATTTTCTTTATATCCAATTCTGTTTTAGTATAACTTTGGCAAGCATCAGTATGAAAACAGAGATCCTGTTTTTTACATATTTGCCCAATAGAATAAAGATCATTTATTGTACCAATTTCATTATTGCCATGTATTATGCTTACTAAAATAGTTTTTGGAGTAATTGCTTTTTTCAATTCATCAAGATTGACGAATCCCTCTTTGTTTACTCCTAAGTATGTTGTTGTAAAACCTTGGGTTTCCAACCATTTACAGCTTTCTGAGACACATTTGTGCTCTACGTTTGTTGTAATAATGTGATTGCCCTTATCTTTGTTGTTAAAAGCAATACCCTTTATGGCTAAATTATTGGCTTCTGTTCCGCCAGAAGTAAAAATGATTTCTTCTGATTCAGCATTAATACTTTTAGCAATTACTTTTCTTGCTTTTTCTAAAGCGTCTTTGGCTTCTATTCCTTTAGCATGCAGAGATGCTGCATTACCATATGCTTCTGTGAAGTAAGGCCACATAGCCTTTAATACTTCTGGATCAACCCGTGTTGTTGCACCATTATCCAAATATATTATTTTAGTCATAAAAATACCCTTTTATTTTTATGAACCTGTCAAAAATTTGTAATTTCTGACATAGTTGTAAAAGATTTCACATATAGAATAGAAATCTTCTACACCCTGTTGTAAATTTTTATAGATATTAAAATTTATCAACTGGTTCATTTTTTCACCTTACACCCACTACAGCAATTCCTCAAAATATTTTTTCCATAAATATTTAAAATAGGCAAAGCAATTTTCCTGTTTAAACTATATACTTTATTCTTGCCCCGTCGTTTTACTTGTACTAAATTACAAGACAATAGTTTTCTCATATTATGTGAAACCAAACTTTGTTCTATTTTCAATTGTTTACTTATAGTGGTAACATCACAAGCCCTATTCTTTAATAAGAGTAGAATATTAAGCCTAGCTTTATTACTAAAATTTACAAAAAACGAGTCACATGAACAATTGGTCATATGAAATATAATTCATATGTATATTTAAAGCCTTTGATTAAAAATAAAAAAAGAAAAGGTTTAAGATGCAAAAGCATCTATAACACTTTTAATCTTTGCAAATTCAGGACTTGCGATCATTACATATTTTGTATTGTCGCTAGTGGGTCCAACTTTATAGCCCTGTGTTTTAGCAACACTTTCTATTTTTTCTTTTCCTAAACTAGCATCCAAAACAATGTAAAATGTAGGAGTTCCAAATGTATTTACATTAGCATATGATGCTTGTTCAGCATCTTGAGTCATTGCTTTTACTTTTGTTACGTAAGTATCTTTGTCAACACATTCATTAAACAGGTTTATGTCAAGGCCTGCTATTTCTTGTCCTAATATCTTTAATTTGGGTTTTGCATATTTCCCAGTATATTCATCTTTTGAAGTCTGTGCTTCAAATAAAGCAGTATGCATTTCCCAGTATTTATTTTGATCTCCAGCGCATAAGGCCGCATTAGAGGCATCTATTGATTCTGTACTTCCATTAACAGTATTTATAGCTACTGGAAATTGTTTAAAAGCAATTTTATTTTCTTTTGCCCATTCTTCTACTTTTTGTGTTGTTCCTATCATAGGTCCATACTGTGTTTTAAATTCGTTTGCCCAAGGACTGCCATAGGCCAAACCACAAAAAGGGCATTGATAATCTGAGAATTCATAAACTTGAATCTTTGCATCCTCTTTCCCTATGCTCGGGATACCTATTATACTTGGCAAAGTATAGATTTTACTTTCAGCAGGAGTATTTGTGTCTTCTTTAGGATTGTTTTTTAAAGTTGCAACATCAATAACTCCAGGGATTATAAACTTTCCATCTTTGGTTACGTAAATTTCGCCATTTTGATCCTTTACACTTACTGTTATTTTGTATAATCCACTAACTTCTTCTGACTTTAATAATATTGCATTTGAATCTGGTTGAGTTGTATTTATTAAATTTACAAGGCTAATACCTGCTTGTTCAGCAGTACCGCCAACAACATCTTTTGGGACTACTGCATTAGTTATTGCAAAAATCAATGCAATAATAAACGCAACCCCCAAGCCTATTGAAACATACATCCAAACATTGTCTGGACAACATATTTTGTGTTCTTTAGTTGTTTCTACTTTTGTTTCTTTTTTTACCATTACACCACCTTTAATATAAAATTAGTAATATAAATAAATGCTAAGAACTTAAAAGCTTATTGTTTTAAAAAGCGTTTCATTGAGAGTGCATTTAATACAACACTTACAGAACTAAATGTCATTGCAATTCCTGCAATTATAGGATT